>JABMMZ010000085.1 GCA_013205405.1 Bacteroidota bacterium
AATTTTTGATAAAGGTTGGAAAACAAAATAATAGTATAAAATAAATAATACCCCAAATTAAAATACTGACTGGTAAATAATGAATTTTTGTCTTAATAAAATTTGAATATTTTATTCTTAAAAGTTGGTGGATAACAAGCAATATTAAAATTGCGCCTAATGTAAGCAATAAACAATGGCCTAATGATGGCACAAATGCATTAAAAGCTGCAATTTCTGGAGAAAATAAAACGGTTTTATCTTTGTGTTTAGTGACAATGTTAAAATAAGATAAAAAAATAATGCCTATGCCATATAAACAAATGGATATTGTTACTACGTTAATTCTAAATACACCATTCTTTAAACTGTAGATGAATACAGAACAAATAAATAAAATGGCAGATAATATGTATAAAAAACATACAAAATCATAGGTTACATGCTGCGAATATTCTAAATTATTTATTTCTGGAAAGTTATTATTATTTACAAAACTATCGTTTTGTACTAATAAAAAATTTTTATCTAATTGAATATTTTTAATATTTAAATCACTAGCAAAACCATTTTCAAAATAATCATTCTTAATAGGATACTGATAAAAAACTTGATACGAACAGTAAATTATGCAATCATTAATAGTATGACATACTACTTGATAGTATCCATTTTTAGATTTTATTAAAAAAGTACCGGGTGTTTTTATTCTTAATAAATCATTTTGATTTATTGTGTTATTTGTCCAAAAAATGAGTGTATTATTTCGATAGACTGATACTTCATAATTTTCTTTTTTTAAGGCTTTTATATAATCTGAACCTATGTCAAATTGATTGGCAATTTGATATAATTTAATAGATTGGGCTATCTCAATTTGCAGTTTTGCTTTAATTTCAAGCTGAGTTTTTAAATGTTTATTTACGTTCTGAATATTTAAAATATTGAATGACGAATTATTTTCTAAAAATATTCCTAAAAAAAGTAAAACTACAGACGATATTAAGAATATTTTTTTTAACAATTTAAATTACCAAATTTTTTCTTCTAACAAATAATTTTTAACATAATCTTCAACACCTTCCTCTAAACTATGAAAAGGTATATTATACCCAATATTCAGTAATTTTTTCATTTCTGCTTTTGTGTAATATTGATATTTATCTCTAATATCCTCAGGTGTATCTATGTAAGTAATAGCAGCAGGAATATTCATACTATTAAATACTGCATTACCTAAATCATTAAAAGTGCGCACTGTTCCGCTTCCTAAATTATATATGCCGCTATCTATTCTGTGATGCAGCCAAAAGTATAATACATTGACAACATCTTTTACATAAACAAAATCTCTTTGTTGTCCCCCGTCCTCGTATTCCTCTTTGTGCGACTTAAATAATTTTAATACACTATTAGCTTTTATCTGTCGGGCAGCATGCATAATTACAGAAGCCATTCTGCCTTTATGATATTCATTTGGTCCATATACATTAAAAAATTTAAGTCCTGCCCAAAAATAGGGCTTTCTTTCTTGTGCCAAAGCCCAAATATCAAAGTCATTTTTACTTTTACCATAAGGATTTAAAGGATTTAATTTTGAAATGTCTGCCTCGTTATCATCAAAACCATGCTCACCAAGTCCATAAGTTGCTGCGCTGCTAGCATATACTACAGGCAATCCTTCTTTTACACATAAGTGCCAAAGCGCCTGAGTAAATTCTACATTTAATTTATATAAAACATCGTAATTAAACTCTGCAGTATCGGTTCTAGCACCTATATGAAAGATAAATTCTATCTGATTTGCATTTGCTAAAGCCCATTCTATAAAGTCATTTCTATCAATTTTCTGACTGAATTTTTTATTTTTCCAATTATTTTCTTTTTCAATTTTAGAGAAATCATCCACTAATACTAGGTCAATATAACCTTCATTGTTAAGTTTGGTAATTAAACAGCTACCAATAAATCCTGCTGCTCCAGTTATTATTATCATATCTTTTTCTAAGTTTCCAAAATTAAATAATATCTGCTTAAATTTGTAGTCTATTTTTAACTAATGCAAAATCCTGTCATATTTGTCACCCGAAAGGCTCATTTTAATGCTGCACATAAACTTTATAATAATAAATGGACACGTGAAGAAAATGAAACATTGTTTGGAAAATGCGCCAATCATTTCTGGCATGGGCATAATTTTGATTTATATGTTACAATAAAAGGCCGTCCGGATAATGATACTGGCTTTGTAATGGATTTAAAAAAACTTAAAATTTTAATTGAAGATGAGGTTGTAGTGCACTTAGACCATAAAAACTTGAACACAGATGTACCTTTTCTAAACAATGTAATGCCTTCTGTAGAGAATATTGCTATTGCTATTTGGAATCGTTTATTGCCACATTTTCCTGAAACTATCAAACTGCACAAAATATTACTTTACGAAACCGAGCGCAATTTTGTTGAATACTTTGGCCCTGACACTCCATTTTAATAGACAATGCTATTTTTGCTGTTATTATCAAAATAATATAAAATAATACTTTTGACATTGTGAAAAAAATTTGGCAAAAATATAGATTTTGGTTAATTGGAGCCAGTATTGCGGTGTGGATGATTATTTTTGATAGTAATAATTTTATAGATTTAATACAGTTGAGAGCAGAAATTAGAAATCTTACTGAAAAACGCACTTATTACATAACTGAAATAGCAAAAGCAAAAAAAGAGCAAATGGAACTTTTTACAGATAAAAAGAATCTTGAAAAATTTGCGCGTGAAAAATATTTTATGAAAAAGGATAATGAAGACTTATTTATTTTCTTATACCCTGAAAAAAAATAAATTTAATGTTAACTTAATAAGTCATAAATCAGTTAAAATACTGTAATATAGAATTTTAATTAGAATTTAAATAATATACAATTTTTCTAATATTACTAATTTATTACGGATACTTCAATACTATACCTTAAATATAAGTTTTATTTAAATGAAAATTAATATAAGCATAACATATCGGGGTAATCTTTGCAGCATAAATATTAAATAAATATAAATAAAATGAAAATTAAATTTTTAACCATTGGATTATTTGCAGCTACTTTGGCAGCTGTCACTTTTACTTCATGTACCAAAACTAAAGAAGTAGAAAAAATTGTTTATGTAGATAAATACATAGATACTAGTATTAAGTATGAAACCTTAACAGGCTCTATTGCTACACAAACATTAGATGCTACTAAAAGATACCTTATTAAAGGTACTGCATCTGTAGATGATGGCGCTACTTTAACGATACCTGCTGGCACTAAATTATTTGGTGAAAAAAGCACTAAAGGTTTATTAATAGTAAAAAAAGGTGGTAAATTAATAGCTAACGGAACAGCTAGTAACCCAATAGTATTTACAAGTAACCAAGGTAAAGGCGAAAGAGAGCAAGGCGATTGGGGTGGTTTAGTAATATTAGGTAAAGCTAATGTAAACCAAAATAATCCTGCAATAGAAGGTGTAACACCTGCAGTAAATTATGGTACTTTTCAAAGTACTGCTAATGATGCAGATAATAGCGGTAGCTTACAATACGTTCGTATTGAGTTTGCTGGTATTGCTTTAACTCCAAACAATGAGACTAACTCTTTAACATTAGGTGCTGTAGGTAGCGGAACTACTATAGATTATGTTCAAGTTACTTATGGTGGTGACGATGGTTTTGAGTGGTTTGGTGGTACTGTTAATGCTAAACATTTAGTATCTTTGGCTTGTTGGGATGATGATTTTGATGCTGATTTTGGTTTTTCTGGAAAAGTACAATTTGCTGTTTCTTTAAGAGATCCTTTTAATGCTGACCAATCAGGTTCTAACGGATTTGAAAGTGATAACGATGCTACAGGTTCTACTTCTACGCCTAAAACTTCTGCAGTTTTTAGTAATGTAACTATATTAGGTGCTTCTTTTGACTCTGCTAAAGCTGTAAGCGGCAACTACCAGCATGCTATGCACTTAAGAAGAAACACTGAATTATCATTATTTAACTCTGTAATTGCTGGTTTCCCATTAGGTTTAAATTTAGATGGAACTTTAGCTAATTATATTGGTGGATTAGGTGTTTTAGATAACAATATCTTAGTATCAATTGGTAATAACAAAAAAGCAGCACGTCCTTTCTTAGCTGGATCTGTTGATGCTCCTGCAACAGTAGGTGCTTATTTCTTAACTACTAAAAACAATAAAGTTTTCACAAGTGGTACTTTATCTGGAACTGCTGCTTCAGCTTATGCTTCAGCTGGAATCGATCCTAGTTTAATTATGGGTTACAACACAACTGCTGGTGTAACTGGTAACTACCCAAAAAATCCAATATTTACATCTTTTACAGGATTAACTCAATCTGGTGCTGCATTTACTGATCCTAAAGTATCTGGTACTTTCTACACTGCAACTACCTACAAAGGTGCTTTTGGTTCAACAGATTGGACTGATGGTTGGGCTAACTTTAACGTTCAAAACGAAAATTATTAATCAAATAATAAAGTAGTATTTTTTATAATAAAAAAAGGCCTTGCAAATTGCAAGGTCTTTTTTTTGTGTAATAGTTTCGGTAGACTAAAATATAGAGTGGGTTTTAAATATTGGCAACTATTTATTTAAGTAATACTACCGTACCTTTCAAATATGCTATTAGTAGTTTGCCATGTGCATACCCAAGATAGAATTATAATATTGAATAATGCTATAATATTACTAAAACCTTAATAGAAGCAGCCCAAGTAATATACTATAAAGATATAGCGCCTAGGCAACAATATTTTTACCTACCCAGCCAAGAGACAGACGATAGCGAGATTATAACACAAACACTATCATCACCCACACACCTGTGCTATTAAAAACACAAGTATATCTTCCACTAGGCAGTATAATATAGCCAATAATGGTCCATCTGATGAAGAGTTTTATATTTCTGACGACCCATTGGTAACCACTCTTTTAGTACCTTTAAGTACTGGCGATAATTTGCCTTTTACCACTGCACAATTAGGTAAAAATGGTAGTAATTTATACGAAAGACTTATAGCAGGACCTGCTAGCACAGCAGAAATAGAGGTAGAAATAAATTTGGAGTAATTTGAAATTATTCCGCTATGCTCCATGAAAATAGTACTGAATAAATGAGTATATTTTTATTTCACTACGTTCAATGAGAATAGTTAAGAATGACCTAAATAAAGAACGTTTTCTTAGATTTGCAATAGTAGCATAAAACCCCAAGCCGAAAGGTTTGGGGTTTTATATTTTTAGGCAAAAAAAAGAACCTTAAAAAAGGTTCTTTTTAATAAATTTATTCTATTTTTTGGGAAGCTGACATTAAAACATTGTTTTTTATGACCCAAATTTAGGTTATTTTAATATTTGAAGTTTGGCTGTATAAACAATATTTTTTTGAGTAGATAAACGAATAAAATAGATTCCGCTATTTAAATTAGTGGTATTTATATTCAATTGGTCATTAACTAAAGTAGTTGGCACATTTATTTGTTTGCCATCATATCCAAATAAAATAAAAGATGTAATACTTTCATAAATTTCTATAGTTGCTTCATTTTTTGCTGGATTAGGGAAAATGCTAATATTTCGCATAATTACAGGAGAACTTAAATTCACTTTATTTGGAAAAGTTGGCTTTAAATATTGCACTCCACCTCTACTACAACTAACTATAATCTCTGGCACCACATTGCCATCCATATCTGCAAAGGCAGGCGATATTCTATTTCCAAAATCCATATTAAAGCTATTTTTACCATTAAAAGTAGAGATGAAATTCATGGAGTCTATTTGTTTAAATTTGGCTGTTGTATTTGATGACTGAATTTCATACATTTTTAATTGGCCTAATACATTGCCAACTAATAATTCTAATTTGCCATCTCCATTTACATCTATTACTTGAGGAGTGGTATATAAGTTCTTTTCGTATACAATAGTATAACCATTATAAACTCGGTTTCCATCCATATCAAATGAATCGTCTCCATTCATATTTTTTACTATGTTTTCATAATAACTAATTGAATCTGTTGGTTTTACTTGTCCAAACTTATTGGTTCCATTTAAAGAAGGATTAAAATCTGGAACTGAACTCGTGCCAATATTTTGGCAATAACTAATCATTGAATCGTATCTACCTATCACTAAATCTAATAATCCGTCTTTATTTATATCCGCAATACAAGGTGAACTATAACTTCCTACATCTATATTAAAACCAGGAAATGAATTATTGCTCAAAACAAATGTTGGTGCTAATGTGGTATTAGATGTTGATGAATTTTTAAAATATTTGATTTCGCCTCTGTCATTTCCTGCTATTATATCTAGTTTTCCATCTGCGTTCAAATCTGCTACACTAATGGTTAAAGCCTTCAAACTTTTATTAGAAAAAATACCAAAATCTGAATTAAATAATTTTAATATTGGATTTTTATTCGTGCCTATATTTTCAAATAAGGAAATTTTGTCTGCTGTATCTCTCGAAAAATATGCATCGCCATTACTTGCTGCCAATGCATCCAAATCACCATCTTTATCCCAATCATTAAATGCCCAACTGCTTCTATGTCCTATATCTATAATTTCTGTTGTAAATAACAATTGTTTTTGAGTGAAAATTGGTGCTAAATCTGTCCCTGTATTCAGATACCAAAATACTTGGTTGGTTTGCTGAATAACATAACTTGTTGAATTAGGTGCAAATACTAAATCGCGTTTACCATCATTATTAATATCTAAAAAATAAGCGGCTGGATAAAGAGTAACTAGGGCCCTATTGCCCGAAGTATTAACAAACATTGTATCATAAGACACAATTGAATCATATTTAGAATTTCTATCGGACTTCCCATTAATTAAAAAACTTAAATGCGAACAGCCTTCATTGCCTATAACCATATCTATATCGCGGTCATTATCCGCATCAAATAATGTGATAGCAGAACCTGCTGTGTGACGTTTACTATAAAATTTACAAATGTTGGTATCATTTCCATTAGGTATATTAAGTTGAAATTCATTGCAATTTTTGTCATAAAAATTGCCCCAACACCAATCTACTTGTCTAAAACGCATGCTATCATTAGCCAATCCCATTTCTTTTTGCTCATTTTTATAATATGTAATAGCCCCCCCCAAGTTAGTATAACTCATAATATCTAAATCGCCATCAAAATCTACATCATAAATACCAGGCAAATGTAAAGCAGGTGTGTTAAGAGGATTGAACATAATGGCCGAGCCAGTAGAAGAGGTATTTCTAAAAAGGAGTAATGGCAAAATTTCAAATGAAGGAATTCCTGGAGTGGTGTATGAAACATTTTTATAAACTACACCACTTGTGGTAAATATATCTTCAAATCCATCTTGGTTATAATCGCGCATAAGCATCCAAGAACCAGCATTAAACTTTGGAAAATGCTGTGCATAACGCATATCAATATCGTATTTTACTTCGCCAAGACCTCCTTTATTTATTAAAGTAATAATATTGCCATCTAATTTATCATATATTACTAAATCCTTTTTTGTATCATTATTTAAATCACAAGAACTGAATTGCGGGCATTGCAGCCCCCCAATTAAAGCTTTTATCAATTTGGCATTACTACTATTGGTGAAATTTAAAGAATCATTGTACTTAAATTTAATACTTTGTCCTTTTAAGCTCAAAGAAGAAGTAAGTATTAAAACTATTAATAAAATTTGTAATTTCTTTTTCATAACTAATTCAAATATACAAATAAGACACTAAAATTCAAAAAACGTGGCACTAATATTTAACAAAAAGAAGAAAAATTACGTTTTTGATGAATGATTATTACCTTTGCTGCAATATAATGAATACCATAGAAAGCATTTACCAACTATACCTAAATTGTCAGCAAAACATATGCACCGATACGCGAAAAATTGCAACAAACTCTTTGTTTTTTGCCTTAAAAGGCGATAATTTCAATGGCAATTTATATTCAATAAAGGCATTGGAACTTGGCGCAAAGTATGCTATTGTAGACGAAAAAACGGACTCAGACGAACGTTTAATAATAGTAGATGATGTACTAAAAACACTTCAATTATTGGCAAACTATCATAGAAAACAATGCAAAGCAATAATTTTAGGCATAGCTGGAAGCAATGGAAAAACTACTACAAAGGAACTTATAAGCGCAATTTTACAAACGGAAAAAAATATTCATTTTACACACGGCAATTTAAATAATCATATTGGTGTGCCTTTAACCCTTTTGCGAATAAAACCTGAACATGAAATAGCAGTAATTGAACTAGGAGCCAATCATATTGGAGATATTAAAGAATTGTGTAAAATAGCAGAACCTAATATGGGCTTAATTACCAATATAGGAAAAGAACATCTAGAGGGTTTTGGAAGTATAGAAGGTGTGGCAGAAGCAGAAGGCGAACTTTATGATTTTCTAGTCCAAAATAATGGTTTAGCATTTATAAACATGGATGATTTATGGCTTGTTAAGATGAGTGACGAAATTGAAAACAAAATAGCATATAGTTACCTGACTAAAAATGCGAATATTTTCATTTCAAAAATACAAGTAGTCCCAAATTTAATTTTTAATTATTCAGAAATAGAAATGGAATCACCATTAATGGGTGAGCATAATTTACAAAATATAACTGCTGCTATTGCTATTGGTATTTATTTTAACATTGATGCGTCCAATATTTCAAAAGCTATTAAATCATACGCACCTTCCAATAACCGCTCGCAAATAATACAAACAGATAAAAAAAATACCATTTTATTAGATGCTTACAATGCTAATCCAAGCAGTGTGCAAGAGGCGCTTAAGACTTTCAGTCAAATGTCAATAAACCCAAAATATGTTATATTGGGGGATATGTTTGAACTCGGAAAATATGCTGAAGCAGAGCATCAGAGTATTTTAGAATTATGTCAGAATCTTGAAATAGAAAACTGTATATTGGTAGGGAATGAATTTTATAAAACGCAAAAAGGAAGTGAAAGCACTTTGAAATTTTTAGATAAAAATGAGGCTATGAATTATTTTAAAGAGAAAGAAATTAAAAACAGTGGTATTTTAATAAAAGGCTCAAGAGGGATGAAAATGGAGGATTTTAAAGATTTATTTTAATCTTCGTAATCATCCTTGGGCTTATCTTTAGAAAATTGGTCTTCATCATCGTCATTATTTTCTATTTCAGGCTCTTCTTCATTGCTCAAATCAATTTCATCAATATCCAAATCATCAAACATTTGTTTTAATTGAGATGAAACTTTAACCAAAAAAATGGTATCATCATTTTCTACTCTTATTGCAGAAACCATTTCCCCTTTAGCATTCGGAAATTTTATAACATCACGGTCATATCCATTAGGATATAATTCACCTAACTTATTTAAAATATCTTCAGGTACATTACTGCAATCTACTATTCTTCGTTGTTTGTCCATTTATTCTTTAAACTACTAATTAATTTTACAGTGCAAAAATATATTCTTAATTTATATTTTCAGCATAAAAATATTTTTTTAGCGGGTGTATATTTTTATTTATATCTCTTTGTTTTTAAGTTTCGAAAATTGAATCCAGGCATTAATTAATTGCCTTTTAAACATACGTTCGTTTTTTCTATCGAGTGTGTTCAAATTGGCTTCTGCTTTGAGTCTAACAGTGTTTTGTTTTACTGAAAGGGTTTTAATTTTAAAGGTTTCAGGAATAACATCTTTATTTTTTAAAGCTACATTTTCATTCATATAATTTTCTATTTCCTCAATACTTTCAATAAATTTTATTTCAGCTAAAAACTCAATACTGGTTTTGCGACTTTCTCCTTTTGTAAAGTTTATAAAATCGTTTGCTAACACAAAATTATTCGGAATAAACACTAAATCATCTTCATCA
The DNA here is from genome assembly GCA_013205405.1 of Bacteroidota bacterium. GTDB lineage: Bacteria > Bacteroidota > Bacteroidia > NS11-12g > UBA955 > JABMMZ01. The sequence continues at coordinate 9,936 of JABMMZ010000085.1, forward strand.
TTTACCAATTGAACATTTAAAAGAGAAATATTGATAATTTTACCCTTTTGCAACCCTATCTGAATATAATCTCCTATTGAAATTTGATTATTAAACATTAAAATCATGCCATTGATAGCATTACTGATATAATCTTTAGAAAGAATGGCAATAGCAGCTGCAATGATTGAAATAGATGTAAAAAACTCCTTGACATTGACTTTTAGTAAGAGTAAAATTAGAATTACCAATAAACAGGACAATAAAATATAGTAGATAGTGTTTATTCCAATTATAAAATTATCATGGCTTTTTATCTCATTTCTCTTTTTATAAAGCAATGCAATGAAAAATTTTACAGCGTATAAACCTAAAATAATAATTAACAAAGGAATTGTTTTAGGTATATCCTGCCAATGAATGTTCATACCACAAAGTTATAATATTTGAATTTAAAATTATTAATATTTTTGAAATTAAATATTAACACAAACAAATCATCCAAATTACAATATCCAAAAAGCTTATAATATTATTTAAATTGGATTATTAAATATGTAAAATACCTAAAAATTTTAGTGCCAAAATCATTTATAAATAAAAAAACTTTCCTTTTTGGGGAAAGCTTAATTATTAATTTGAAATAATATTGAATTTAAATAACAGTAACTTGCACTGCCGTCATTCCTTTTTTACCTCTTTCTAGTTCAAATTGAACTTTGTCATTTTCTTGAATCTGATTTAAAATTCCTGAACTGTGTACAAATACGTCTTCACCACCCTCATCTGATTTTATAAAACCAAATCCTTTTTCAGAATTGAAAAATTTTACTGTTCCTGTTGTCATTTTATTTATTATTTATTATTATATTAGTTGCAAAGGTAAGTTATATCAATTATAAAACAAAGACATACTAAATAGTACATTTTTAAAAAATATGATTTATTGTTAAATTAATATTTTTTTTTAATCTAATTACTTTTACTTTTGTTGTAATATGAAAGGACTATTTATTTTTTTATTTTTAGTTCTTAATAGCTGCAACCTTTTTGCAACAGGCTATTTGCCATCGGTAGGTAGTGAAGCTAATGCCCTTGGAGGATGCAGTTTACTTGGCAATAATGCATTTTGCGCTATTAACAATCCATCGCTTATTTGTTGGCAAAAAGAGCCTATTCTTGGCGTAGTTTTCAGAAATTATTATGGAGTAAAAGATATCAATCAATTAAATATTGCTGGTCTTATTCCTTATAAAAATGTCGGCTATGGGTTTAATATTTTTTCTTTTGGCAATGGTATTTTCAAGCAGCAAAGTATAGGAGCTTCAGCATCCTATGCACTTAATAAGCAATTAAACATTGGAATGGGAGCAGATTACCAAAGCATTGCAGTAAGAAATTATGGTCAAAATTCAGTTCTTACTATCCATGGTGGAATATCTGCTAAAATAAATAACAAGTTACAAATTGCTTTTCATGTTTTTAACCCTATGCGAGCAAAATTTAGTGCCTATAAAGATGAAAGGATACAAAGCGCTTATAAATTTGGATTATCCTATTTGGTGAGTATACCTATTACTACATATTTAGAAGTTGAAAAAAACAATTTGTACAAAGCCAACTTGAAGGCTAGCCTCAATTACCAGTTAAAAAATAAATTTAATATAAGATGTGGGTTTTCAACAACTCAACCTCAATTCGGCTTTGGCATTGGCTATAAATATCACAATTTAAATATTGATGCTGCTTGTGTTATTCATCAATTTATTGGTGTAAGTAATAATATATCTCTACAATATAAGTTTGGCAAATAAAAATATATATTTAAAACTCATTGTATGTTTAGTTTTTCAATTTTGTTTGGGCACTGAATTATTTGCCCAAAGTGAAACAAAAGAGGATATTAGAGATAATATTGAAAAATATATTGAAAACACTGAAAGTAATGCGGATTATACAGATTTATATGACCAAATAGATGGTTTACTTAATAATCCAATTAACCTAAATACTGGTAATGCTGAAGAATTAAGTAAAATACCGCTCATAACACCAGAAATTATTCAAGCAATAATAAACCATAGAAAAAACTACGGAAATTTTACTTCTATATACGAAATTCAGTTGGTAGAGGGTATAAACATGGAATATATAAAACTTATTCTTCCATTTGCAACAATTAAAGAGTCTTTTCAATTAAAAAAAATTAGTACTAAAGATTTCTGGAAGAATTACAAACATGAAGTTATTATTCTTTCAGCACAAAGGCTTCAAAATTCTGAAGGATACAATACTTCTGACACGAATAGAAATGCCTATTTAGGCAACCCAATACGGCAGGTTATTAGGTATAAAGGAGTAATAAATCCTAACGTTCAAATAAATTTTAATACAGAAAAAGATGCTGGAGAGCAATTAAATCTTAATTCCATATTTTATTCAGGAAATATTATTTACAATGGGCCTGACAATGGATTGAGAAAAATTAGAATAAAATATTTAGCAATAGGCGATTATCAAGCAGCTTTTGGACAAGGCCTTACTTTTGGCAGTGGTTTGGCTTTTGGAAAATCACCTTTCGTTATGAATATTATGCGCACCCAAAGTGGCTTACGTCCATACCGATCTTTCAATGAAAATGAATTTCTGAGAGGCATAGGAACAACCCTTTTGATTGGAAAAAACTTAGATTTAACAAGTTTTTATTCTTCTAAAAAAATAGATGCGAATACAATCAATGACAGTATTATTTCAGATGGTTTTTCGAGTATTGTTAACTCAGGGTATCACCGCTCTATGAATGAACTAGATAAAAAAGACGTTATAAAACGAACAATTATAGGATCACATTTAACCTTTCATACTTCAAAACTAAATATTGGATTTACAGCTGTTAATATTAATTATAATCAATTATTGTTCAATCAAAATTTAAAACCTTATCAATTTTACAACTTTACTGGAACCAATATTTCCAATTTTGGAACTGATTATAAATGGTATGTTAAAAACTTGATATTATTTGGAGAAATAAGTACAGATAATATTTCTAAAAAAATAAGTGCAACAAATGGTTTAATAATGTCGTTAGATAAAAATATTGATATTAGTATATTGTATAGAAATTTTAATGTAAAGACTCAGCCACAAATATCAAATGCTTTAGGCGAAGGTACAGACAATAGAAATGAAAATGGATTTTATACAGGTGTTAGTCTTATTCCAATTAAAAATTATAAACTCAATGCCTACTCTGATATTTATTCTTCCAACTGGCTAAGATACCAAATAGATTACCCAAGCAAAGGCAAAGACATGATGGTGGAGTTACAATTTAACAAGAGAAAAAGTTTTAACTGGTATGTACGTTACAGAAATGAACAAAAACAAAAAAATGAAAGCAACACTCAAATTTTTAATAGGTTAGAAAACAATAAAAGAGAATTATTGCGCTTTCATTTAGATTATATAATTTCTCCAAAACTAAACATGCGCAATAGAATAGAGCAAGTTTGGTATAGTATGCAATATGGCAGCACTAAAAGAGGCTTTTCTATATTTCAGGATATCAATTACAAGCCATTTTTAAAATTGAATATAATTGCTCGGTATATGTTTTTTGATACTGAGGACTATAATAGCAGATTATATGCCTACGAAAATGACATGTTGTATACTTATTCTGTACCTGCATTTCAAAATAAAGGCACACGCTTATTCGTTCTCATGAAATACAAAGTTTCAAAAAATATAGATTTTTGGGTGCGGTGGTCTTATACACAATATGAGAATGTTGAAACAATAGGCAGTGGGCAAGATTTAATAAAAGAAAATAAAGCTACAGATTTGAAATTTCAAATAAGATGGGCGTTATAATTTATTTTCCTTTGAAAACTACATACCAAAAATAGTATTTTATTATGGTTATTATGGATACTGGTTTTAAGCCATTATCGATATTTTGTTTGGATATTTGAGCCAATATTTTCCAATGGTATAATAAATCTTTATAGGCTTTAATTAGAGTTGATTGGCTATCATCATAAATATGGCCTGGTTCTAAACTAGCCCCATTTAATTTCATAATTTTAATATTTCACTTAAATACAAATAAATTATCAGCTATAAAAATAGGCAAAATACTGAATATTATTTCTGGTAAAACACCCCCAATAGCTACTAAAATAGCATTCTTTTTAGTATTAAATACTGCAGAGTTCAATACAAAATATTAACAGGGCCAAGTTGTAAGGACCCAATGGCGCTTATTAAAAAAGTAAAAAGAAAAACGATAAACAAAGACATTATTTTAAAGTATGATATAATGATAGAAAAGTATATGTCAAACATAAATATTAATTCTTGTATTTTTGTAGAAATATTAATCTATGCCTTTTTCAAACACCAAACTCAGTGTAAATATTAATAAACTAGCTACCATTCGAAATGCTCGGGGAGGAAATAATCCCAATTTGATAGCATTTGTAAAAAAGATTGAAAGTTATGGTGCCCAAGGTATTACTCTGCATCCTCGCCCAGACGAAAGACATATTAGATACCAAGATACCATGGATTTAAAACTAATTGTATCTACTGAATATAATATAGAAGGTAATCCTACGCCAGATTTTATAGCACTTGTACTTCAAATAAAACCAAACCAAGTTACACTTGTCCCTGACGAACCGAATGTATTAACAAGCAACCAAGGTTGGGATACTATCAAACATGAAGTGTTTTTAAAAGAAATCATTGCATTGTTCAAATCCCAAGGTATTCGCACAAGTATATTCTTAAACCCTGATCCAATGCTTATTCCATCTGCCAAACTTACGGGAACAGATAGAATAGAACTTTATACCGAAAGTTATGCATCACAATATTTAGTGAATAAAGAACATGCTATTGCGCCATATATTGCCACAGCTAAAGCGGCCATGGAAGCAGGTATTGGTATAAATGCTGGTCATGATTTAGATTTAAATAATCTAAAATATTTTGCTCAAAATATTCCCGGTTTATTAGAGGTAAGTATAGGCCATGCATTAATATGTGATGCTCTGGAATATGGTATAGCAAACACTGTTAAGATGTATTTAAATCAATTAGAATTTTAAGCGGCTTCTTCCTCTACTTCAACCACTTTTTCTTCAGTTGTAATATCTTTTTCTACATAAAGATTATCAATAATAAACTCTTGTCTTTCGGGTGTATTTTTACCCATATAATATTTCAAAAGTTTTTCAATACTTGTTTCTTTTGTAAGTATTATGGGCTCTAAGCGCATATTTTCTCCAATAAACGCTTCAAACTCGCCTGGAGAAATTTCACCTAATCCTTTAAATCGAGTTATTTCAGGTTTTGAACCTAGTTTTTGAATAGCACGTTGACGTTCTTCATCACTATAGCAGTAAATGGTTTCTTTTTTATTACGAACTCTAAAAAGCGGTGTTTGCAGAATATATACATGACCATTTCTTACCAAATCAGGGAAAAATTGCAAGAAGAAAGTTAACAGTAACAAACGAATGTGCATGCCATCCACATCGGCATCTGTAGCTACTACTACTTTATTAAACCTTAAATTATCAAGTCCTTCTTCTATATCTAATGCATGCTGCAATAAATTAAACTCCTCGTTTTCATATACCACTTTCTTTTTTAAACCATAGCAATTAAGCGGCTTTCCTCGTAAACTAAAAACAGCTTGAAGCTCTACATTCCTGCTTTTGGTAATACTTCCACTGGCACTATCTCCTTCTGTTATAAAAATAGTAGTATCAAATTTTTCTTCTTTGGTATCGTTAAAATGTATGCGACAATCTCTTAATTTTTTGTTGTGCAAATTGGCTTTTTTAGCACGCTGTTGCGCCAATTTACGCACACCAGCCATATCTTTACGCTCGCGTTCATTTTGTAATATTTTCTTTAAAATAGCATCGGCCGTTGCTGGATTTTTATGCAAATAATTATCTAGCACTTTTATTAAATTTTCATTAATAAAAGAACGCATCCCTTGTCCGCCTGGGGATATTTCTGTACTCCCTAATTTTGTTTTTGTTTGGCTCTCGAATACAGGTTCTTGAACTCTTACAGCTATAGCACCTATAATAGAAGTTCTGACATCACTGGCATCAAAATCTTTTTTATAAAACTCTCTTAACGTTTTAACAAGCGCCTCTTTGAAAGCTCCTAAATGGGTACCACCTTGGGTGGTGTATTGTCCGTTTACAAAGCTGTAATACTCTTCTCCATATTGTTGCCCGTGGGTTATAGCTACTTCAAAGTCTTCTTCTCTAAAGTGCATAATTGGATACAATATATTATCTACATCGGCTTTATGCTCCAATAAATCTTTTAAACCATTTTTTGATAAATAATTTTGCCCATTAAAATTGATGGTTAACCCTGAATTAAGAAAGGCGTAATTCCAAACCTGTTCAGTTAAAAATTCTGGTATGTATCTATAATTTTTAAAAATGGTATTATCTGGCTCAAAAATCATCATGGTACCATCTTTTTCAGTGGTACTTGTTTCTTTATCTTCATTTACTATTTCGCCTTTGCTAAATTCTACTTTTTTGGTTTTGCCATCTCTGAAAGATTTTACTACAAAATATGATGAAAGGGCATTTACCGCTTTGGTCCCTACCCCATTCAGTCCTACTGATTTTTGAAAAGCACCACTATCATATTTACCACCTGTATTTATTTTGCTTACGCAATCTACCACTTTACCCAATGGAATACCTCTACCAAAATCGCGAACTATCACTTTATTATCTGAGATGGTAACATCTATACGTTTCCCAAAACCCATCATATGCTCGTCAATACTGTTGTCAATTATCTCTTTTACTAACACATAAATACCATCATCGGCACTTGAACCATCGCCTAATTTACCAATGTACATGCCAGGGCGCATGCGTATATGCTCTTTCCAATCGAGCGAACGGATACTATCATCGGTATAATTTGAATCTTGAATTGCCATAAAAACTTAAAAGGCGAAAATACACCAAGAAAATTTGCAGTTATTTACAGGGTGTATATATTTATGAACATTTTGGGAATGAAATATTATAAGTAATTCTATTAATTTTGAAGCAATGAATTTTATGAAAAATATTTTCTTACTAACATGATTAGCCTTTTTCTGCATAGGTAATGCCAAAACGGATTCTTTAAGAAACCAAATACAAAGCTATTTAAAGCCTTATAAAGCCACTGTAGGTAATAAAGTATTAATCACCTTGAGAATGGAGATACTATAAGTATTAATAACCAGCTTCATTTTCCAATGCAAAGTATCTATAAATTTCACTTAGCACTAGCCATTATCTATCAAGTAGATAGCGGCAAATTCTCATTAGACCAAAAAATAGCTTTAACCAAAAAAAATTAGTTAAAAAAGACACACAGCCCCTTGAGAGATAAATATCCCAAATGTAATGTTTCTATTACCCTAAAAGAAATACTTTATTATACCTTAGCCCATATTGATAATAATAGATGTGACATATTATTTGATTTAATTGGTGGCCCGGCAATAGTTAACAATTGCATACATCAATTGGGGTATAATAATATTTCTATTAAAAACAACTGAAACTGAAATGCATAAAAAGGTCGATTTGCAATACGATAATTGGACCACGCCACAAGCCGCTACAGAATTACTCGAAAGTTTCTACACCAAAATATCTTATCTAAACGGAGTTTTGATTTCATGTTGGAAACTATGCTCAAATGCCAAACAGGTAAAAATAGAATTAGAGGTAAATTAGCCGAAACTATCTTGGTAGGTCACAAAACTTGTTCTTCTGGCGCGGATAAAAAAGGCATTTCTATTGCTACCAATGATATTGGCATTATTACTTTACCTAATGGACAGCACTTTGGAATAACCGTTTTAGTAGATAATAGTTGTGAGAATGAGGAAACCAATGCGCTAATTATTGCCGAAGTTTCAAAAATAGCTTTTGATTTTTTCAATCATTAAGCTAACTTTTTCTGCGTTTCAACTCTTCAGAAATTAAATTTAATTCGCGGCCTACTTGCCCTTTAACACTGCTGTTTTCTTTTGCACGTCTGCCAAGATAAGGCAAAACAGCTTTAACAGGCCCATAAGGCACATATTTAGCCACACAATAACCTGCATTGGCTAAATTATAGCTTATATGATCACTCATGCCTAAAAGTTGAGCAAAATAAAAACGGGTATCTGTATGTGGTATATTATTTTCTGCCATTAGTTTGGCTAATAAATGACTGCTTTGTTCATTGTGCGTGCCCGCACATATAGAAACCTTATGTGCATTTTTTACAGATATTTCTAAAACTTCATTATACTCTTTATCTGTATCTTCCTTGGAGGGATGAATAGGGCTCACATAAATCATTTCTTTAGCTCTTAATCTTTCTTTTTCCATATACGCTCCGCGGACTAATTTAAACCCAACTTTACAATCTAAATTAGCTATTTTTTCATTTACATGCGCTACCATATCCGTTCTATAACATTGTATGGTATTATACACAATAGCATCTTTTTGGTTATACTTAAGCATCATTTCATAGGTTAAGTTCTCTATGGCATCTTGTATCCAAGTTTCCTCAGCATCTACAAATAAACGAACTTGCGCATCAAAAGCGGCCTTACAAATAGTGTCAAAACGATGCTTTACTTTATCATACTCTCGTTTTTCAATTTCATTAAGTTCTTTATTTGCATTAATTTTCACTAATAAATTAAACCTAGCGATACCAGTTGTTTTAAAAACAGAAAA
>JABMMZ010000086.1 GCA_013205405.1 Bacteroidota bacterium
GGTTTACTTACTCTTTTAATTTCAACTATAGCTGGTCTTCTTGATATAGCATCATATTTTAATGCTACTTTAATTACACCTTGCTTATTTTCGGTATCTTCGAATTTGTAGTTAAGTATATAACCTTTTTCAAATAATACTTTAGTCATAGCTTTTTTCAAATTAGAAGCTGGTATTTCAACGATTCTGTGTTTTGCAGCCATTGCGTTTCTTAAACGGGTTAGGTAATCTGCTATTGGATCTGTCATTTTTTTTATTTTTTATTTTTTGATGTTTACAAATAAATTGTAAATTATCTTGTTTTTATTTTAATACTCTATTACCAGCTTGCTTTGGTTACACCTGGAATTTTCCCTGCTGACGCTAAATCTCTAAATTGATTTCTGCATACACCAAATACACGCATGTAGCCTCTTGGGCGACCGGTTAATTTACATCTGTTGCGCAAACGCACTGGAGATGAACTGCGAGGTAGTTTTTGCAAACCTATTAAATCTCCAGCCTCTTTTAATGCTTTACGTTTTTCTGCGTACTTAGCGATCATTCTTTCTCTTTTAAGTTCGCGCGCTTTTATTGCTTCTCTTGCCATGGGTTATTGTTAGTTCTTTTTAAATGGTAAACCAAATGCTCTTAATAATTCTAAACACTCTTCATCAGTTTTTGCGTTTGTTACAAAAGTGATATCCATACCTGATATACGGTTAGTTTTATCAATATCTATTTCAGGAAATATTATTTGCTCTGTAATACCCATTGTAAAGTTACCTCTACCATCAAATCCTTTTACTGCTAATCCTTGAAAATCTCTTACACGAGGAAGTGCTATTGATATTAGTCTTTCTAAAAACTCAAACATTCCGTTTTTTCGCAATGTAACACGAGCACCAATTGGCATTTTTGCTCTAAGTTTAAAGTTACTGATATCTTTACGAGAATATGTAGCTTGTGCTTTTTGTCCAGAAATTCTAGACATTTCATCAATTGCTGAATCGATAAGTTTTTTATCATTTACAGCTATACCAACACCTTGGTTAAGGCATATTTTTTCAAGTTTAGGTATTTCCATTACATTGACATAAGCAAATTTTGCTTGCATTTGAGGAATTACAACTTCTGTATATTTTGTTTTTAAATTAGGTGTGTACGACATTTACTTTAATTATTATTTGATAAATTCTCCTGATTTTACTGCGTATCTCTGTAATTTACCTTTTTCGTTTTCTTTTCTTCCTACTCTTGTAGGTTTGCCATTTTCTAATACCATTAAATTAGAAATATGAATAGGAGCTTCTGATTTTATGATACCACCATTAGGGTGAGTCGCATTTGGTTTGGTATGACGAGACATTAAATTTAAACCTTCTACAATAGCGCGGTAGGTTTTAGGATAAACTCTCAATACTTTACCAGTATTATTATCATCTATAAATTTTCCAGCCAATACTTTTACTGTATCACCTTTTTTAATGTGAATTTTAGCTGTAATGTGTGAATTTTTTCTTGTTTTCATATTATTTATAAAACTTCTGGTGCTAATGAAACTATTTTCATAAATTGTTTTTCTCTTAATTCGCGGGCTACTGGTCCAAAAATACGGGTACCTCTTGGCTCATCATTTGCATTTAACAATACACATGAGTTTTCGTCAAATCTGATATAAGATCCATCTGGTCTTCTTATTTCTTTTTTAACTCTTACTATTACTGCTTTAGAAACAGTTCCAGCTTTTACACCACCAGAAGGTAAAGCAGTTTTTATTGCAACTACTATTTTGTCTCCAATTGAAGCGTAACGTCTTTTTGTTCCACCCAATACACGAATGCATAGAACTTCTTTTGCTCCGCTGTTATCTGCTACTTTTAAACGACTTTCAGTTTGTATCATTGTTTATTTTGCTTTTTCTATAATTTCTACAAGTCTCCAGCATTTTAATTTGCTTAATGGCCTTGTTTCCATAATTTTAACTATGTCATTTGTGTTACACTCATTTTTTTCATCATGAGCATAAAACTTTTTGGTCTTTTTAAAATATTTACCATATTTAGGGTGTTTTACTTTAGTTTCCATTGCAACAACAATAGATTTGTTCATTGCACTGCTGGTAACCTTACCCACTATTTCTTTTCTTGAGTTTCTAGCTTGTTCCATTTTTATGATTCGCTTTTTTCTGAAGCTTTTAATTCGTTATCAATTCTTCGGCTATTCATTTCAGTAAGCAATTTTGCTACATTTTTTCTAGCTTCTTTAATTTTGTGTGGCTGTTCAATTTTAGATACAGCATTATTAAACTTTACTTTTGTAAGTCTAACTCTTTCGTCTTTATATCTTGCTACCAATTCGCTAGTAGGAAGTTCTTTTATATCCCTGTTTTTCATGGTTATTCTTCTGTATAATCAGGTTTTACTACAAATCTTGTAGCAACTGGTAATTTTTGTGCTGCTAAAGCTATTCCGTGTTCTGCTATTTCCATAGAAACGCCTGTTACTTCAAACATTATTGTTCCTGGCTTAACAACGGCTACCCAATATTCAGGGGCTCCTTTACCTTTACCCATACGAACCTCTGCAGGTTTTTTAGTAATTGGTTTGTCTGGAAAAATACGGATCCATACTTGGCCTTCTCTTTTCATATGTCTGGTTAAAGCAACCCTGGCAGCTTCTATTTGGCGAGCTGTTATCCACGATGCTTCCATACTTTTTAAACCAAAGGTTCCAAAGCTAAGACGATGCCCTCTAGTGGCCAATCCCTTAACTTTACCTTTATGTTGCTTTCTAAATTTGGTTCTTTTTGGACTTAACATGTCAATTTCTTCCTAATTATTTTTATATTTATTTTCTTGGGACTCTTCTATCAGATCCACCTCTATTATCTCCACCACCAATTGGTCTATCGTTCGGTCCACCAGTTCTTCTTCTGTCGTTTCCGCCAGCACCAGTTCTTGGTCCACCTCTTCTATCACCGCCTCTATCGTTTCCTCCTCTTTCATCTCCTCTTGGTGCTCTGTCAGAACCTGCATTTAAAGATAAATCGCGTTTACCATAAATTTCTCCTCTGCATATCCAAACTTTAACACCTATTTTACCATAAACTGTTAATGCTTCACCTAAGGCATAATCGATATCAGAACGCAATGTATGTAATGGAGTTCTTCCTTCTTTGTATTTTTCTGAACGTGCTATCTCTGCACCGTTTAATCTA
>JABMMZ010000087.1 GCA_013205405.1 Bacteroidota bacterium
CTGCTGGCGGGCGCTATCCGCCCCACCTTCGCAAAAGCCGGCCGCGAACGGCTGGCGGGGTAGCTCAGCTGGTTAGAGCACAGGATTCATAACCCTGAGGCCACGAGTTCAAATCTCGTCTCCGCTACTAAGAAATAAAAGCCTTGCAGAAATGTAAGGCTTGTTTTTTTTACAAGTTTTAATATTCAAAAATACCATTTTCACTTTTAATAGTAACTTTAGCTTTTTCTACTGAAGTTTCTACTCTGCCTATTATTTGGGCATTGATACCAAATTGCTTTGATATGGCGATAATATTAGCAGCAGCAGCTTCGGGTACATACAATTCCATTCTGTGTCCCATATTAAATACCTTGTACATTTCTTGCCATGCAGTGCCGCTTTGTTCTTGTATGGTTTTGAATAATATAGGTGTTTCAAATAAGTTATCTTTAATGATATGCAATGGTTGTTTTACAAAATGTAATACCTTGGTTTGTGCACCTCCTGTGCAATGTATCATACCCATGATATGGGCTTTACTGTCTTTAAAAATAGCATCTATTACTGGAGCATATGTTCTAGTAGGCGAAAGCACCATTTGTCCTGCATTTAGAGGAATACCTTCTATTTTATCTGTTACTAATAAATTGCCAGTATAGGCCAATTCTTTGCTCATTAAATCATCATAAGATTCTGGATATATAGTGCGGTAAGTACTGCTGAATACATCGTGTCTGGCACTAGTTAAGCCATTGCTTCCCATACCACCATTATACTGTTTTTCGTAAGTAGCTTGCCCATCGCTAGCCAAACCTATTATAACATCGCCAGCAGATATAGTGTGGTTAGATATTATATCGCTTCTTTTAGCACGGGCTGTTACAGTGCTATCTACTATAATGGTTTTTACTAAATCGCCTACATCGGCAGTTTCGCCACCACCACTAATAATATTTATTCCGTGCGGTTTTAAGCTTTCTATAAATTCCTCTGTACCATTTATTATTTCAGCTATAACTTCGCCTGGTATGCGTTTTTTATTGCGCCCTATTGTACTACTTAAAAGAAAATTATTACTTAGGCCAGCACATAACAAATCGTCTATATTCATTACAATGGCATCTTGTGCTATACCACGCCAAACTGAAATATCACCTGTTTCTTTCCAATACAAATAGGCTAAACTACTTTTAGTGCCAGCACCATCAGCGTGTATAACGTTACAATAGGCATCATCATTGCCCAATACATCGGGAATAACTTTGCAAAAAGCTTGAGGAAATAATCCTTTGTCAATATTTGAAATGGCTTTATGTACGTCTTCTTTTTGAGAAGAAACACCACGTTCAGCATATTTATCTATTGGATTTTGCATGGAGGCAAATGTACAATTGGAAAAATTAAAGTACAAATATGTTTTACCACAATAAGGCTAAAGCCTCGTGAGCAGCATTATTAAGAATTAAGTTTTTAGCAATTACAAAAGCATCTTGGCCTAAATACTTTTCTTTTATCATTTGTTTTTCTTCATCGGAAGGTAAAATTTCTAAATTACCCAAAATACCCAATTCATTACCTGTTAAAAGAAGGCTTAAACGAATATGTACTGGTAAAACATCTACCCCTATGCCGCAAGTTGTTATAGGTTTAGTAAGTTCAAATAGCGAATCGCCATGTGCTCTGCAATACCAATTTTCTCCCATACGGGCCACAAGGTCTATGCGTTGCTGATCTATCAGTCCTTTTTCATTTAGAAAAGTTTCATCGATATGTATTTTTACAATTTCGCAAATAATAAGATTCCCTGCCCCACCTTTTGTTCCAAGTTCTTTTACTTCTATTACCTTACACTCCAATTGTATTGGACTTTCTTTAACACGGGCTGGTTTTACTATATCAGAATCTATGGGTGTAAAACCACTTTTTACAAACTCATCTACACCTTTTTCGTATGGCGAGCTAGCTAAACTCATTTGTTGAACCATATTATAAGTTACTAAATTAATAACCACTTCGGGCACCTCTTTAACATTTAAATAAGTGTGCTTAGGCTCACTTGTACGACCACTTAAAGCAGGAGAGAAAATGGCTATTGGAGGATTTGCACTAAATACATTGAAAAAACTAAATGGTGCTAAGTTTCTATTGCCGTTTAAATCAATAGTACTAGCAAAACAAATAGGACGGGGCGATATGCCACCTAATAATATTTGATGCACCTTGCTTACTGGATTTTCTGAAGGAATAATAGAAATCATAATGCAAACCTACAATAAATATTTAACTAAAAATGGACGTTTTTCGATACTTTTTTAAGTACAAAAAACTCAAAAGGACTATTTGTAATAATGAATTGCTTAACTTGAACTTACATAATTAAAAAAAACCAATTAACTTTGCTCATTCAAATTTTTCTATAATGACACAAAAAAGGGTTTTAATAACAGGTGCAGCAGGCTTTTTAGGATCGCACCTTTGCGATAGATTTATAAAGGAAAATTACCATGTAATAGGAATGGATAATTTAATAACAGGCGATTTACATAATATAGAACATCTTTTTAAGCTGTCTAATTTTGAATTTTATCACCACGATGTTTCTAAATTTGTACATGTTCCCGGTAATTTAGATTATATTTTACATTTTGCAAGTCCTGCCAGCCCCATAGATTATTTAAAAATACCTATCCAAACCTTAAAAGTAGGGTCATTAGGTATTCATAATCTGCTAGGTTTAGCGAAACAAAAAAGCGCACGTTTATTAATTGCTTCTACAAGCGAGGTTTATGGCGATCCACAAGTACATCCGCAAACAGAAAACTATTGGGGCAATGTTAATCCTGTGGGGCCTAGAGGTGTATATGACGAAGCTAAGCGTTTTCAGGAAGCCATGACCATGGCCTACCATACTTACCATGGATTAGAAACCCGTATAGTACGTATATTTAATACTTATGGGCCACGTATGCGCCTGAATGACGGAAGAGTGCTTCCTGCATTTATTGGACAAGCTTTGAGAGGCGAGGATTTAACAGCTTTTGGAGACGGTTCTCAAACACGTTCTTTCTGTTATGTAGATGATTTAGTGGAAGGTATATATCGTCTGCTTTTGAGCGATTGTGTAGATCCAGTAAATATTGGCAATCCAGATGAAATTACCATTAAAGACTTTGCAGAAGAAATAATAAAACTAACAGGCACCAATCAAAAAATAATATTTAAACCCTTACCTACAGATGACCCTAAACAACGTCAACCTGATATAACAAAAGCGAAAGCATTGCTAGGCTGGGAAGCTAAAGTAAGCCGTGCCGAAGGTCTAAAAATAACTTATGACTACTTTAAAGGTTTAAGTAAAGAAAAATTATACGAAGACCCTTTAGGAAGAAATTTTAAATAATTTAAGAGTTAATATTTCAATTTAACTTGCTCATAAAAATTAGCTAAATATCTTAATGCGAATTCTTGCTGCATTATAGATACCTTTGCATTTAACAAATAGAATGGAACATAAAGCAGGATTTGTAAATATAGTAGGAAAGCCCAATGCAGGCAAAAGTACCTTGTGCAATGCCTTGGTGGGTGAGCAATTAAGCATTATAACGCCTAAAGCCAGTACTACAAGACACCGTATTTTAGGTCTTGTAAATACAGAAGACTTTCAAATAGTACTTTCGGATACACCTGGTATTATAGAACCTGCCTATAAACTGCATGAAAGTATGATGAATGCTGTAAGAGAGAGTATTGAAGATGCGGATGTTCTGGTAATATTAGTAGATGTAACCAATCCAGATTTTAATGAAGAACAATTGGCTTTTATCTCTCAAAATCCAAATCCTATTATTTTAGTAGTTAATAAAATTGACCTTTCTACACCAGAAGTGGTAGCTAAAGTGATGGCGGATTTAAAAGAAAAATTGAATCCTAAAGAAACCTTGGCTATTTCTGCTTTGAATGGTGTAAATGCGGATAGTTTTTTAAAGTTAGTATCTTCCTATTTGCCGGTGCACGAGGCATATTATCCCAAAGACCAACTAACAGATAGAAATACCCGTTTTTTTGTATCGGAAATGATACGAGAAAAAATATTTAATTTGTATGAGCAAGAAATCCCTTACAGTACAGAGGTAATTGTCCACGATTATAAAGAAGAGCAAAACATAGATAAAATATACGCTTATATAATTGTAGAAAGAGATTCTCAAAAAGGCATTATTATTGGGAAAAATGGTGCGGGTATAAAAGCCATTGGTGTACAAGCACGCAAGGATATTGAAGCTTTTATTGGCAAAAAAGTATTTTTAGACTTACGCGTAAAAGTAGAAGAAAACTGGCGTAAAGACGACAGAAAATTAAAACATTGGGGTTATATAGATTAATTTAATCTTTTATAAGAATTATCTCTACTTTTCTTTTTAAACTTAAATTTTTAGTGTTTGAACAATCTGTCCCCGCAGCATAAAAACACCTGTAATATCTATCATATTCTTTTCTCTCAGCTTTTAGACTATAGTTAATGAAAATTGCAAACAGTAAAATTGCAAATTTAATTTTTTTTGATTTCATGATATTTTTAATTTATAATTGTAAAACAAAAATAATTATTTCTTCAACCATCTACACCACCTGGGCAGTTTGTTTACATTAATTTCTAAATAATGAATTGAATTAGAGCCAAATTTAGAATAAAAATAGGCAACCGAGTTGATATCTGAACCTTCAAAATCAAAAATCATATTTTGCATAGCAAATTCTTTTAAAATTTCGTCTATTAAAATATGTGTTGCACCATACTTTTTACCTTGGGCAGTAGGCGCAGCCATAGCATAATGAATAGTATTATTGGCTTTTAAGAAAAAACCAGCACACCATAATTGCCCATCTTTACCGTAAATACCCTTGGTAAATCCTTTGTTTAGTTTAATAGCTTCTTGGGCGCAATTGGTAATTTGTTGCTGCAATTTGGTTGGTCTAGCATAATGTTGTCCATAAACTTCAAAAAAAGTATGGGCTACTAATTCAACATCTAAATTTTTGCGCACATCAAAACCTGTAATTTCAGCTTTGGCTAAATTCTTTTTCGCATCCGAATTATAATGGTCGTATATCTCAGTATAACTTTGGTTTAGGTTAATTTGAAATGTAGTACGTTTTTTAGGTTTTAGAATGTTGAGTGGAAATACATTGCGATAATTTAAATGAAAATTCCAATATTTGAATTTAGAAGGTATTTTTTGTAAAAATAAATGTAAAAATTCTTCTGAAATTTCAAAAGTTGAAAATAAACCCAGTTGCTGGCAAAAGTAGGGTTGATGCAAAAAAGGAATGCCATATTTTTTTTTATTTACCAAAGGAAAAACAGCTTCATAATTTTTATACACCAATGCATCCCATTGTTCATCTGCCATTGCGTTTAAAAACCAACTGTAGCCATATACCAAACCATTCAAACTATTGGCGATAGCTTGGTCCCATAATTCTAAATTAATATCTTTATGTTTTAAATATTTAATATCTTTTAAATCAGCCATTTTTCAAATACTTTTCTCCAACATTGCCAACCCCTGTGTTCGCTTAAAGATTCATTGTGAAATACAAAACAAAATTGACCCTTAATAGATTTTAAATTACTTTTTATTTTTTCAGATAATGCTAAAGTATCCTCAATATTTAATCCTAAAAATTGCTTGTACATCACATCCATAGCACAAAATGGTACTATTTCTAGTGATGTTTCTAATTCCTGACTTAAATCATACCAAAAAAAAGATTGGCTAGTGCCTGCCCTAAAACCAGAAACTTGCGAATACCCCATAGAAAAATCTTTTTTAATACCTAATTCTATTAAGTTTTGATAAGTACGGGGAAGCTCCATTTTAAGGTAATGTTGGCGGCTATTCGAAATTTTTTCTAGTAATATAGTTTCTAAAATTTCTTTTTCATTTTTTAAAATTTGGATTTTTTTGTGCGAATTATAACTTGGGTGCAAACCAATACTATGCCCCTCTTTTTTAAGGTTTAATATTATTTCTTGAAATGCTTTATTTTGTAAACTAATATTTTTATCAAATGCTCCGTGTGCGCCTACTTGTATAAAATAATGGGCTTTCAAATTGTGTTTTTTGAATGTCTCTATTTGATATTCAAAATTATTATTAGGGTCTTTTTTACTCAGAAATACAACTTTAATACGCTTAAAAAACTCTTGAAAATTAAAAGTAAATAATGATTTACCAAAACCTGCTATTTGTCTGCGTATATTGCGTCCATTGTATGCAAAAACAGCATCAATATCCATAGTTGGCGTTATAGTAAATTCAGTTTGATGAGTAGTTTTGATTTTTAATTTTGAGCTCAAATATTGCAGCCAAATATCTACTAAAGGCAAGTCTAAACAGTTGTTTTTATAAGCAAATGAATCAGTATGTGAAAAACGGCCATGGGTATCTTTATTCTGGCAAGTATATTCTTCATATCTGCTGAGGCAATAAAAAACCGCAGAAAAAATATCAAAACCTAAATAGTCGTTTTCCGTTTTAAAAATTATTTTGAAATCAGCCATTCCTGATACAATTACAGGCTGTTCTACAATGTTATTTTCAAATAACAAACCACTAGGGGTAATATTAAAGGTATTTTCAATCCATATTTCTGAATAATTAATTTTTATATTTTCAGAACTAATAAAAGGCTCTAAAGTACTAAAAACATTGTACTCTAAGCCATATTGTTGTTTAAAAATATAGTTTAAAATATAATTTAATCTGTTAGAATAATAGGGGGCATAAATAGCTATCATAAAAATTTATTACTTTTGCCTTTTTACGCAAATAAACAATATTTAAATGAAAGTTGCTCTAATTACAGGAATTACTGGTCAAGATGGCGCCTATTTAGCCGAATTTCTTTTGAAAAAAGGATACATGGTGCATGGCATTAAACGCAGAAGCTCTCTTTTTAATACCGATAGAATTGACCATCTATACCAAGACCCTCATGTTTTAAATGTTAATTTTAAATTGCATTTTGGTGATTTAACCGATAGCACCAATTTAATTCGGTTGATTCACGAAATTCAACCTGACGAAATTTATAACCTAGCTGCACAAAGCCATGTGCATGTCAGTTTTGAGACACCAGAATATACTGCCAATGCCGATGGTATTGGTACTTTACGTTTATTAGAAGCCATTAGAATTTGCGGTTTGGTGCAAAAAACAAGAATTTATCAAGCCTCCACTTCCGAGTTATACGGCATGGTGGAAGCAGTTCCACAAACAGAAACTACGCCATTTTACCCACGCTCACCATATGCAGTGGCTAAAATGTATGCTTATTGGATTACAGTAAACTACCGCGAAGCCTATGGTTTATATGCTTGTAATGGAATTTTATTTAACCATGAAAGTCCTATACGTGGAGAGACTTTTGTAACCAGAAAAATAACCCGTGCAGCTTCTAAAATTGCTTTGGGCTTACAAGATAAATTATACCTAGGAAACCTGAATAGCAAGCGCGATTGGGGACATGCCAAAGATTATATTGAGGCCATGTATCTGATGTTGCAACAAGATAAAGCTGAAGATTTCGTCATAGCTACTGGTAAAACCACTGAGATAAGAGAGTTTGCTAAAATGGCCTTTAATTATTTAGGTATTCAATTGGCTTTTGAAGGCAGTAATGAAAATGAAAAAGGATTTATAGCCAGTATAGATACTGCCAGAGTTGAAACCTTAGGTTTAAATTTGGCAGCGCTTACCATTGGTAAAGAAATTATCAATGTAGATCCTAAGTACTTTAGACCAACGGAGGTAGATTTATTGATTGGTGATGCCCAAAAAGCAAAGGATAAATTAGGCTGGGTTGCTAAACATTCATTGCAAGATTTGGTGGCAGATATGATGCAAAGCGACCTGCGATTAATGAAAAAAGACGAATATCTTAAAAAAGGTGGGTTTACTACCTTGAGTTATTTTGAGTAGGTAAAGCGTCAAATTTTATATTTAGAAGCAATTCTAAAGATAAACTATTATGAAATTTTAAAAAAAATCATACTTTTTATTTTGTTGCATTTTGCTTTTAAGGCTAATTGTCAAACTGACTCAAAAAAAATATTTAATATTTAAACATAAAAATTACAATGAATATTTTAAAATTAAGGAGAATAAAAGAATATTTATAAGAGATATAAATAATGCTTTAATTCATCATAAATAAATAATTGATAGGGCGCTAGTTCTTTCGATGTTGTATTTTTATCATCTAAATAAAAACCAATTTTTATTTATGTGTTGTCGTTTTTTTCTTTTTGGCAAGAAGAGAAAAAAATAATTACAGCGGTTATTAAAATATATTTGTTCATAATACTGAGTTATAAATATAACTAAAAAAGTTACAATAAATTGTAGTTTCTTTTTATAATTGATTATTAGGCGTATATAATTATTGGATATATTAAATTTGTACTTATTTTCGACTTAATATTTTAATAAAAGTAAAATGACCTATCCTTATCAAATAAAATCATTAGAAGCCTATCATAAAGCTTATAAAGATAGTATTGAAAACCCGTCTGATTTTTGGGCAGCTATAGCTGAAAATTTTGTTTGGAAAAAAAAGTGGGATAAAACTTTAGAATGGAATTTTGAGGAGCCAAAAGTAGAATGGTTTGCAGGTGGAAAATTAAATATTACCGAAAATTGTTTAGATAGACATATTGATACTTTAGGCAACAAACCGGCCATTATTTGGGAGCCTAACGATCCAAAAGATTCGTCAGTAATACTCACATACAAAGAGTTACTTTTCAAAGTAAAACAATTTGCCAATGTTTTAAAAAACAATGGTGTAAACAAAGGCGACAGAGTATGTATTTATATGGGAATGGTTCCAGAATTGGCAATTGCTGTTTTGGCATGCGCTAGAATAGGGGCTATTCACTCCGTTATATTCGGTGGTTTTTCTGCCCAATCTATTTCAGATAGATTAATAGATGCACAGGCAGAATTTATTATTACTTGCGATGGTGCGCACAGAGGCAATAAGATAATACCTCTAAAAAGTGTTGTGGATGATGCATTAATTAATTGTCCATTTGTTAAAAAAGTAATTGTTTGCACACGCACACATACTGCAATAAGTATGATAAAAGGTAGAGATTTATGGTGGAAAGAGGAAATAAAAAAGATTGACGCAATAGGAAATCCTGACTATCCAGCAGAAGAAATGGATGCAGAAGATATTCTATTTATTTTGTACACTTCTGGCAGCACAGGCAAACCAAAAGGAGTGGTACACACCGCAGCTGGATATATGGTTTGGGCTAATTATACCTTTGTTAATGTATTTCAATATCAGCAGGGTCAAGTGCATTTTTGTACTGCAGATATTGGCTGGATAACCGGTCATAGCTATATAATTTACGGTCCTTTAAGTGCAGGTGCTACTACCTTAATGTTCGAAGGTATACCAACTTGGCCAGATGCAGGTAGATTTTGGGAAATTGTAGATAAACATAAAGTAGATATTTTATATACAGCACCTACGGCTATTAGAAGTTTAATGAGTTGTGGTATGGAATTTTTAAAGGATAAAGATTTAAAATCATTAAAGGTATTAGGATCAGTTGGAGAACCTATAAATGAAGAAGCTTGGCAATGGTATTATAAAAATATTGGCAAACAGAAATGTCCGATTGTAGATACTTGGTGGCAAACAGAAACTGGTGGCATTATGATATCGAATATGGCAGGTGTAACACCACAAAAATCAACTTTTACTACCTTGCCTCTGCCTGGTATAGAGCCACTTTTAGTAGATGAAAATGGTACTGAATTATTAGGCAATAATGTAAGTGGAAATTTGTGTATCAAAAAACCTTGGCCTGGCATTATTCGCACTACCTATGGCGACCATGAAAGATGCAGAACTGTTTATTTTGCAACGTATAAAAATCTCTATTTTACAGGCGATGGCTGCCTAAGAGATGAAGAAGGAAATTATAGAATAACAGGCCGTGTAGACGATGTATTAAATGTAAGCGGGCATAGAATAGGCACTGCAGAACTGGAAAATGCTATTAATATGCATAGTGGTGTTATAGAAAGTGCCATAGTCGGTTTTCCGCATGATATTAAAGGGCAAGGCATATATGCGTATATTATTTTTGATAAAATGCATGAAGATGCTAACTTAACAAGACAAGATATTATTCAAACAGTATCGAGAAATATAGGGGCTATAGCCAAACCCGATAAAATACAATTTGTAAGTGGGCTACCCAAAACCAGAAGTGGTAAAATAATGCGAAGAATATTAAGAAAAATAGCTGAAGGTGAAACCGAAAATTTAGGAGATTTATCTACACTTTTAGACCCTAATATTGTATCAGAAATAATAGAAGGAGCGCTTTAATTAAACTTTTGTAGCTAAATAGTTCAAATAGGATTGCACGTGTCTTTCCTTTTTTAATTCGTAAATCTGAGGAATTGTAACTAAAATTCCTGTTTCTTCTACATCGCCAAAATGATGATTAACGCAGGTAGGAAATGTTTTCATTGTAGGACTGGTATTCATGTACGAGTTAAAAAGTGGAGGTATATTTTCACCTAATTCTCTTACGCGTGCATTTAAAATATGATGTCCTTCTTTGTATTCAAGGCCTTTTAGAGATTCAACAAATTCTGTCGTATCAAATTCAGCTATTACAGGTATTTCTACTGAAATTAACTTTTCATCATCAGGAAAATAATACTGCATAAAAGCCAAAATTAAATCGCGTGCATGACGGTTAAAATGGGTATACATGGTTACTTTTCCAAAGTAGTATTCCATATCGGGGTGGTTGATAATCAAAGCACCCAGTCCATCCCACAAATTATCTAAACTAAAAAGTCCTTTTCTATTTTCTTTACTTGGTTGGTAAAGTGGTTGTACAAATGAACGACCGAGTTCAATTGTTTTTAAAAAGTAGTGATTTTTCATTTGCTCACTAAATTCATAAATTTCTGTAGTTGCTAAATGATAATTACCATCTGGAAGACGTGCATCTTTGGTTAATATATAACGGTATCCGCCAATAATTTCTCTGTCTTGTGGTTGCCAAACTATCAATTGTTTGTATGCACTAGCGCCAAAATCAAATTCATCTAAATCGCAATCTTTACCTGTGCCGCCTCCAGCTTCTCTAAAAGATAATTCTCTTAATCTACCTATTTCTTTTAATACATTTGGGGCATTATGACAATCTATAATATATAACTCATTGTTACCATTATTGGTTGGTCTTACAAAAACGTTTTCGTTAAGTTCACTTTCTAATAATTCTTTACTTATTGGTGCTATAATTTCTTGCATGTTTATATTGTAAAGTTAAAAATTATTTTTGTTTAAATTGATGGTAAAAAGTTTCGAAATCCGCATTAGGGTCATCTTTTATTAAATAAACGAAATGCCTCATTGCATTCGCTATTTTATGATGTTCGCCAATATTTTTTATTAAATATGCAGGAATTGGTTTGCCAAAATACACAGTGATAGTTTTACCTTTTTGTTTAAACATTTCTGAGGGTAATAGTAACATTTCAATATTTAATTTTATAAATAAACGCTTACGCCATTTGGCAATATTGTAAAAGCGTTTGCTATTTTCGCCATCAATAAAAGTAGGAATAATATCTGTTTGATATTTTACACTTTTGGTAATAAAACTTTTATGCCACTTTAAATCAAATATTCTGCCATTTTGATTACGAGAAACCATGCCAGCTGGAAAAATAAGTGTGGCTCTATCTGAGGCAAATTGTCTTTCTACTTCTAACAATGAGAGCTTGGCATTAGCCCCTAATTTGTTAACACCTAAGAATAAACCTTGTAATGGCTTTATATTTAACAAAATATCGTTAACCAGAAATTTTACATTAGGTCTTATTTTATGTGCCTCGCTAATATAGCCCATGCCATCTAGTCCACCAAGCGGGTGATTTGATGCTAAAATAACACGACCAGTAGTGGGAATAAAGTGTAGATTTTTAGAATTAATGGTTACACCTATCTCATCAAAACAGGCGCGCGCAAAGTCTACACCTTGCTTACCTTTTGCTTTTGTCAGAACCCTGTTCATATCCTCTTGATGAAGTAATCTTTCAAAAAAACGAAACATAAAACCTGGTATCCACTTAGCAAGCTTGGGGCTTTTGTCTTTAAATACTTGTCTTATATTTATTAAAGGTATGTCGTTGCTCTCATCCATTATATTGTGCGAATATGCATAAATAGATTTAAATATCCTTGTAATATTATTTATAAGGATAAATATTTTTTCTTTTAACTAAGAAATCATTTGAAGTATTTTTTGTCTCAACATATCAATATTGGTTTTTTCTTGAGCAGAAATAAATACTACAGGCGAATGTTCTTTGCTCAACCAACTATTCTCAAACTCTGCTAAAACATTGTCAGGATTATTTTTAAAATAATCATCTACTTTGTTAAATACGAGCAAAACAGCTTTGTCTTTAGCTCCTATTTCAAATAAAGTTTGCTTAACTAATGCCATCTGATTTTCAAATTCAGGATGAGAAATATCTACTACATGAAGCAACAAATCGGCTTCAACAGCTTCTGCCAAAGTGCTTTTAAAACTTTCAATTAAAAGTGTTGGCAGTTTTCGAATAAAACCAACAGTATCACTCAATAAAAATGGTGTAAAGCGACCTGGTTCTTCTGTATGTTCAAAAACAACTTTTCTTACAGTAGAATCAAGTGTAGCAAATAATTTATTTTCAGCCAAAATACCTGCGTTACTTAATAAATTCATGATAGTACTTTTTCCAACATTGGTATAACCAACTAAAGCAACCCTTTTTTTATCAGTTCTGCTTTGGCGCTGCACTTTATTTTGTTTCTCAATAACTTCTAATTGTTCCTTCAATTTAGAAATATTAGAGCGAATAACCCTTCTATCTGTTTCAATTTCAGTTTCTCCCGGTCCTTTCATCCCAATACCACCTTTTTGCTTGCTTAAGTGGGTCCACATATTGGTAAGGCGAGGCAAAAGATATTGGTTTTGAGCAAGCTCAACTTGTGTTTTTGCTTGCGCTGTTTTTGCATTTTTTGCAAAAATATCCAATATCAGCATACTTCTGTCTATTATTTTTATTTCTTTAAAATGCTTCTCAATGTTTCTTATTTGAGAAGGCGCTAATTCATCGTCAAACACTACAATATCTGCTTCGTGGTATGCTACCATTGTTACCAATTCATCCATTTTACCTTCTCCTAAGAAAGTCCGCGGATTAGGATAATCTAAACTTTGTGTAATAATGCCGGCTACAGAAGCACCAGCGCTAAATATAAGTGCTGCTAATTCATCTAAATATTCTTTAGTTTGCTCTTTGCGCAAATGTTTGTATTGAATACCTACTAAAATGGCTTTCTCCTTTTTAACGGCAGTATAAAAAAAATCGGGTTTCAAATGGATATATGGTTATATTTTTAATATGTTTGTAAAAGTATTACAAAACAAGCAAATTAGGTGTTAATTTTGTACAAATATTTTATTTTTTTAAATGTTAAGAACAGTTATTGTCATACTCTCCTTTGGATGTACTTTATTCACAAGTGCGCAAAAAGTAGTGTGGGCACAAAAAAATAATTTAGATAGAAAAACAGATTTTTCAAAAGTAATTGGTCAAAATAAAAGTGGAGTTTATATACTTAAGCATAAAAATAGTACCTTTAGAAAGTATTTTATTTTAGAGCATTTTGATAAAAGAATGAATCTTCTGAATAGTAAAACAATTAAAATTCCGAATGCTGAATTACAAAAAATTGTTGTGAAACCCAAAGGGATAGTTTTTTTTGTAAAAAAATTTAACAACGATTATACTTCTAGTTTATTGATGTATCATTTAGATTCTAATTTTATTTCAGATGCTCCTAAGGTAATTTTTAGCGCTAAAAATTTAATTAATAGTACAGCAGATTTTATTATTGAATACGATAATTTGAAACAAAATTTTACTGCGTTATATTATTCTGAAGATGAAAAAAAAACCAAACTGAATTATGTTTATTATGAAAATGAAAGATTAGTAAAATCTTATATTTATGAAATAGCACAACCTTTTATTAATTTATCGTTTTATAAAAGCACATTGACTGCTAATGGGAGTTTAAGTACTCTTTATGTTTCAAAAAAAAACAGCAAAAATATAAAGGATGAGTATAGAATAATGTCTATAAACTTTATAAGTAGTGTTAATTCAAATTATCTTATAAATAATGAACAAAATTATATTTCAGACTTTGATTTAAGTTATAATGAAATGGATAATATCTTTAATATTATCGGTTTTTATGGTATAAAAGATGAAGAAGAAAATAAAGGTTATTTTGATATTAAAATGAATGCTGAAACGTTTTCAATTTATCACGCCATATTTAAGGATATTGAAAGAAAAATTATAGCTAGTATAATAGGCCTTAAATATGAACAGAAAGGCGAGAATTTAAATAAATTTAGTATCAGAAAAGTAATACCAAGAATAGATGGCGGCATGCTGATAATAGCTGAAAGAATTTATATAACTACCCAAAGTGATGTTTTTTATATCAATGGTATGCCACAAACTAGTTATGCTAAAATTTTTAACAATGACGAAGTACTGCTAATTAATTTAGATAGCTCGGGCAATATGGTTTGGCATGATGTAGTTGTAAAGAATCAATCATCTGTTAATGATGGTGGGTATTTTAATAGTATTATAGTAATGGTAAATGATGACAATGTAAATATTATATACAACGACAGACTAAGTTCCAATGCAGACATTATGCAAGTAACATACACAGTTAATGGAGAACACATAAAAAAAATATTGTTTAATAGCGATCAATATTATGCATTGGTAATTCCTTCGGAGTATAATCAAGTTTCAGCCAATAGTATTGTTATTCCTATCAATCAAAACAAAGATCATACTTATATTAAATTATTATATTGATACGTTTATTCTCAAATACCTATAATCAAACTGTTATACTATTGCTGTTCTTTACCATAGGCATTAATTTTTTTGCTATTATGGTGCCATATTCAAATGTTTCTGTACCAATAGAAATTAGTTATTTAGATAAATTATTTCAATTATTAAATTACAACTCAACCTTAAGTTTTGTGATATCATCACTATTGATTTTTTTTTCTGCTTTAGTCTTTAATAATATTTGTTTAAAACACCAACTCATATTTATTCCATCGTACTTGCCAGCATACTTTTTTGTTTTATTAAATAGTTTGTTTGTAGATCAATTTTATGCAGGGCCTGTTTTATTCGTTAATTTATTTATTATTCTTTCGTTAGGGGAAATTTTAAAATTGTACAAAGCAAATAATCCAACTATTTCAATTTTTATAGCTTCACTTTTAGCAGGTGTTAGCTCATTATTAAATATATCTTACCTAGCCTTTTTTATTTTTGTAATTATAGGAATTAATGTGTTCAGACCTTTTAGTATAAAAGATAATTTGGCCGGATTTATAGGCTTTTTAATGCCGTTATACATTGGCACAATGATAAACTTTTTAATTAACGACACTTATTTGCCTTTCAGCCTTTTTTATCCGGACTATGGTAAAATAAATATACAGAATTGGGCATTAATATCAGCGCTACCTGCCTTCTTTATGGTTGGTCTTTTTGCAGTTGTTAGAATGTATCAAAACTTTTTCAGAAATACAACTAAGGCTAAGAGAGCAATACAAATGTTATTAATATTGTTAGTTATATCTGTCATTTTGATGATAACTGGAAAGCAAAATCCAAGACAAGAGTTTTCTTTTGTGGCCTTACCTTTGGCTGTTTATTATTCGTATTATTTTAGCAATTTTAAATTTAACTTGTTAAAAGAAATCATTAATTTAATGCTCATACTTACGGTATTGTTTTTTCAATACCGCGTATTTTTTGAATTTTAATTATTTTTATAAACCAACAGCTTTCAAAAATTCTCGGTCTGTAGGTTTTGCATTAGAAGAAAAATATTGTGTTAATTTTCCTTCTGGATTGATGACAAATTTGTTAAAATTCCATTTTACCGCAAAATCTCCAGCGCCATTTTGCGATTTTTGAGTTAACCACTGATAAAGCTTGCTTTGATTGGAACCTTTAACATCCAATTTTTGAGAAATAGGAAAAGTAACACCATAATTTTTTTGACAGAAAGCACCAATTTCTGCAGCTGAACCACTTTCTTGTCCGCCAAATTGATTGCAAGGACAACCAATAAACATAATATTTTTAGAGACATTAGCAGCGTAAAAATCTTGTAAATCTTTGTATTGAGGTGTAAAACCGCATGCACTAGCTGTATTAACAATGACTATATACTTTCCTTTATAATCTGATAAATTGATAAAACCTTTTTCATCAAGTGTCTTTAATGAAATATCATAAATAGAAATTGCTGGAGTATTGCTCGTAGCATTTTCTACTTTTCTACTTTTACCTACAAAACAAGAAGTTAACAAACTGAATACACCCATATAAAATATTATTTTTTTCATAAATCTTAAACA
>JABMMZ010000088.1 GCA_013205405.1 Bacteroidota bacterium
GTTTTCCGCTTGATACCCTGCCGCAATACTCGCGATTTTTTCTTTTGAATCTCCATAAAAATTTACCTCTTTGGCGGGAGTCAAAATAAGCAGAAAGGCGTCTTTTTCTTCGCCTTCGGCTAGTTTATTTTTTCTTTCATCAATAAATAGTTTGGCTCAAAATTTGACTTAATGAGATTAATTCCTCAAATTTGCACAAATAAATGAAAGCAATCAAATTTTTCTTCATAATTTTATTTAGTATTTTAATTTTGAATGCTTGTAAACCCAAAAATCAGGCGCCAAATAAACTTTCTCAAAGCACTAAAGATTATTTTGAAATTCGCAATGGTGGACTATTCATTTTTGGAACTATTATTGATACCAGTGTTTCAATACCATATATAAGTGGAAATTATATTAATAATCAAGTAAATCCGGATATTGAAAACAATGAAATAATAATGTACGAATTAAGTAGTTCTGGAAAACCATTATTTACAATTAGAAGCGAAGCCGGTGGCACACAATACAAAGATAGAGTGGCTATACTTTCAAAATTTAACGATACAACTTCTATTGCGGCTATCATCTTTAATTTGAATGGAAAATACGAACCACAACCAGGTACTTACGATTCTGTAATTCAATACCCAACTTATGCTATTGGCAATAAAACTTTTAATGATGTATTGAGAGTAAAAGTTTCTAACAATGCTAAATATAAGCAAGTCATTTTAGCAAAAAACATAGGCTTAATAAGTTGGCAGACTAAAAATGATATTATTTATTATTTAAAGCGTTACGCTTTAAAGTAAAAAGCTTTCGCCTTCAATTGGCATTTCTACAGACGGTAAATTAATACATTCTTTAAGCGCTCTCATACTTGTTTCATCGCCATGTACCAGAAATATTTTCTTGATAGATTTATAATCTATAGATTCATAATAACGCATTAATCCTTTTTGATCTGGATGTGCACTAAAAGCATCTGTTCGGGCTATTTTAGCATATACTTGTCTATCGCGTTTATTGATAACTACGCTTGGTCGTCCTTGGAGGAGCTCGTGCCCTAGTGTTCCTTCAGCACAATAGCCAGCTATTAATATAGTGCTAAATGGATTGCCTATATTATTTCTAACGTGTTCTTGAATTCTTCCTCCCTCTACCATGCCTGCGGCAGAAATAATTACAACTGGCTCTAACGAAGTACTAATCATTTCACTTTCTTTAGAATCTTCAATACTATGGAGTTGATTAAATGCGAATAAACTGCCATGTTTTTTGTAAAAATTTTGAGCATCATCATTTAAGCTTGTTAAATATCGATCATAAAGTTTGGTAGTTCGAATAGCTAAAGGACTGTCTGTAAAAATTTTAATATCAGGTAAAAGTCCTTTAACTTGTAATTGGTGAAATGCAAAAATAATAGATTGTGTTCTTCCTACACTAAAGGCGGGTATAACGAGTTTTCCAATATACTTTACACAAGTATTTTGTATATAATTTAATAAAATTTCTTCTGCATCTGATACATCTTGGTGCATTCTTCCGCCATAGGTACTTTCGCTTACTAAATAATCTAAATTTGGCATTGGCTGAGGATCTTTTACCAATTGAGAATTATAATTGCCTAAATCGCCAGTAAAACCAATATTTTTAGTAACTCCTGCTTCGGTAATAGTAAATTTTACAGAAGCGGCTCCTAAAATATGGCCGGCTTCAAAAAATTCTATTGAAACAGATTCGTTAATTTCAATAATTTTTCTAAAAGACATACCAATAAGTGCATCAATTGTAGCTTCTACATGTTTTCTATTATATAATACACCTTCTCCAGAATTATTCTCAGCCCTATGAAATTTAACTTTTTTTGACCCTTTTTTTCTTGCATTTCTTTTCTTATTACTTTCAATCATTTGCACATTCATGCTATCTAATAATAAGTTTTTAGTTAAATCGACACTTGCATCGGTACACAATATTTGCCCATCATAACCTTGCTTAATTAAATTGGGTAAATTTCCAGAATGATCTATGTGTGCGTGTGTGAGCACAACTAAATCAATATAGCCGGGAAGAAAAGGGAAATTACGATTGTTCTCTTCAAATTCTTTTTTATTTTCGTAATTTAGGCCACAATCAATAAGTATTGTATAACCATTATCTAAGGTTAGTAAGTGCATACTGCCTGTAACTTGACGTGCAGCGCCCCAAAAAGTCAATTTCATTTATTGTGCAAATGTAATTAATATTTGATAACGAATAGATTTAAGCGTAAAAATTAACGCTATAATAAAATTACAAATCGATATATGCATTAAGCCATTCACCATCTGTTTGTGCATTTAAGGCTTTATAAAAATCAATAGCATCTGTATTCCAATCTAATACCTGCCAATTCAGGCGCTTATAATCATTTTGCTTGGCGTAATCAATTGTATAAAGAAATAATGCCTTGCCTATCCCCTTGCCTCTATGACTCTCAGTAATAATTAAATCTTCCAAATACAAACATCTGCCAATCCATGTTGAATAACGGTTGTAATTTAAAGAAATACCAACTACTTGGTTATCTAATCTTGCTACAAAACAAACAAACAATGGATTTTCAGTAAAGCCGTCTTTTAATATTTGGGCGCTGGAGTTAGTTACCTTTTCAGGAGCCTTTTCAAAAACAGCTAACTCGTATATTAACTTAAAAATGACTTCTGCGTCTGAAGATTTTGCTATTTCAATGGAAAGCATTTATTTTACACTGATAGTTTGACCTAAAACCTCTATAACATCGCCACACTTTACTTTGTAGCGTTTACGAGTTTCAATTTGATTATTACAATACACTTCGTTATTGGTAACTAAAATAGAAGCATATGCCCCACTCTCAGCAATACCAGTGTATTTTAATAATTGAATTAAGGGAATAAAAGATTGGGTAAGTGTAAATGAAATATCTTTGGCCATTGGAAATTAACGAACCACTAATTTCTGAACGTTATTGGCTCCACCGTTAGTCATTTTCGTTAAATAAATACCTTTATCTAACTTAAAATTTTCTACATCAATTGAAAAATAGCCTTTTTTAATTTCATCATCTGTTAAAATATGAGTGTATACAGCCTGACCAATAATATTTGAAATAGTAAAAGTGTAAGTAACACCTTGCTTATTGTCAAAAGAAAAATTAATATTCAATATATCACCTGACAAAGGATTCGGATACATTTTATAGCCTAAAATATTACCAGTAGCAGTAGCCCCTGCAAAATTAGCGCAAGAGATAAAAATAGAGATGGTTAATAATAAAGTAAATATTCTTTTCATATTATAAGTACAAAGATAAAATAAAAATTTGGAATAAAAAAAAGACAACTATCAAAAAATAGTTGCCTTTAGTAGATTGTTAGTAAATACTAGGGAGCTGGAGTAACTGGAGTTGCTGGAGCAGCCTCTGGAGTAACTGGAGTTGCTGGAGCAGCTTCTGGAGCTGGAGTTGCAACTGGGGCAGCAGCAGTAGCTGAATCACCTTTAGTTTCTGGAGTTTTTCCAGCGTTGTTACAAGCTGTGAATGCGAATGCAGTGATTGCGATTACGAATAATTTTTTCATTGTTATTATTTTTTTATTTTATTAAATTTAATGCAAATTTAGTAACATTTAGCAGAATATCAAATTTGTTTTAATAATAATATCCACTAACTGTTTATTATTATCTACGCAAGTTGTTTTGAAAGTCTATCGCGTTCGTTTTGTTTTAAATATATTTTTCTGAGACGCAATGCTTTAGGTGTTACTTCTACATATTCATCTTTTTGAATGTACTCTAATGCTTCCTCTAAAGAAAATTGTCTTTTCGGTATCATTCTAGAATTATCATCTTTACCGGCAGCTCTAAAGTTGGTTAATTGCTTAGCACGCACTAAATTTAAAACCATATCATCTTGACGTGAATTCTCTCCTACTACTTGTCCTTCATATATTTCCTCACCAGGATCAACAAAGAAAGTGCCTCTATCTTGCATTTTTTCTATTGAATAGGCAGTGCTACTTCCCATCTCCATACTTACTAATGCTCCGTTAGATCTGCCTACTATCTCACCTTTCCAAGGCTCGTAACCTACAAAACGATGCGCCATAATAGCCTCCCCTTGAGTAGCTGTCAACATATTACTTCTTAAACCCATTAATCCTCTAGCTGGAATCTTAAACTCTAAATGTAGCATATCGCCTTTAGGTTGCATAATTTGCAATTCACCTTTCTTTTGAGTTGCTAATTCTATTACTTTTCCCGAAAATTCTTCTGGCACATCTACTG
The DNA here is from genome assembly GCA_013205405.1 of Bacteroidota bacterium. GTDB lineage: Bacteria > Bacteroidota > Bacteroidia > NS11-12g > UBA955 > JABMMZ01. The sequence continues at coordinate 4,294 of JABMMZ010000088.1, forward strand.
TCAACATCTCAATAGGCTCATGTTTTACCCCATCTATTTCTTTTATGATTACACGCGGCATTCCTACTTGCAATTCATAGCCCTCTCTGCGCATAGTTTCTATTAATATAGCTAAATGCAGAACACCACGACCATATACCAACATACTATCAGGACTATCTGTATCTTCAATTTTCAAAGCTAGATTTTTTTCAGTTTCCTTTTGCAGTCTTTCTCTTAAATGTCTTGATGTTACAAATTTCCCATCTTTACCAAAAAACGGTGAATTATTAATTGTAAAGAACATACTCATGGTTGGCTCATCTATTTTAATAGATTCCATACCTTCTGGATTTTCAAAATCGGCAATTACATCTCCTATTCCAAAATTTTCTATTCCTACAACGGCACATATATCACCATTCATTAGTTCTGTAGAAACTCTTTTCTTTCCTAATCCTTCGAAAGTATATAATTCTTTTACTCTCATTTTAACTAAAGAACCATCATTTTTTACTAAAGTTACTGGTTGATTTTCTTTAATAGTTCCTCTGTGAATTTTTCCCACAGCTATTCTACCCAAATAGTTGCTATAATCTAAACTGGTAATTTGCATTTGTAAAGTACCTTCATGCAACTCAGGTGGTTTTACATAATTTAATACACAATCTAATAGGGCGCTAATATCTTCTGTTTTATTTCTCCAATCGGTACTCATCCAATTATGCTTACTGCTACCATATATTGTTGGGAAATTTAATTGATCTTCTGTTGCATCTAAGTTAAAAAATAAATCAAATACTGATTCGAGTACTTCCTCAGGGCGGCAATTGTCTTTATCTACCTTGTTTACTACCAATATTGGACGCAATCCAAGTGATAAGGCTTTTTGCAATACAAATCTTGTTTGTGGCA
>JABMMZ010000089.1 GCA_013205405.1 Bacteroidota bacterium
CAGAAATATCACCTGCGCCACTATTGGCTGGCTTGGGCGTTATACCATTAAGCGTTCTAGTACCTGCCAAATTTGAGTGAATAAAACGCAAGGTAACACCTAGTGCCCATTTTTTACTTAATTGTGTAGCATAAGAACCATCTACAGCAAATTCGCTAGGATTAAAAACACCTAGAGGATTGCCTACATCATCTGTAAAATTAATATCACCAAAACTAAAAAATCTGAATGAACCGCCAATCATAGAGCGCTTATTCACCATGCCATAGCCCGCTAAGTGATTATAGGAAATACCAGGTACTAATTTTCTTAACCATGGCGCATAAGAAATAGAAACGCCTGCTCTTTCATCTTTTTCTGTTTTAGTTGGGCTGTATCTAGCAAATGCTAAGGCTGCAGGATTCCAAAACAATGAATTTGCATCAGGAGAACTTGCAACACCAGCATCGCCCATAGAGGCGCGTCTACTATCTGGAGAAATAGTTAAAAAAGGAACAGCCGTGGTTATAACATTTTGTTGACCAGCTAATTGACTTCTTGATATTGAGTTTTGTGCAAATGTATTGAACGAGCCAATAATAAGCGTAGAAAGGACGAGGCCCTTATAGTTATTTTTTAAAATAGACATGAAACTTTTTTTTTTGAATTATGTAAAATTCTATTCAATAGGGCAAATATATAAATTATATTTTAAATTAGTTTAAAATTACTAATTTTTCAATTTTTTCAGTAGTTTGACCATCGTCCGTTCTTACAATAATTCTATAAATATAAACACCTTTGGCCAGTTTGTTATCAAACTCATCTCTTCCACCCCAAGTAATATCGGCTACATGACCAGGTGCCGATGGCACAAATTGCTCAATCGTTTTAATAATTGTGCCAGTAATGGTTTGAATACTTAAAATAATATTCAAATTCTGTCCTGCTCTATTATGGTCGAAATGAAAAGTTGTTTGAGTTGAAAAAGGATTTGGATAATTGAGAACATGCTGTAATTGCAATTTATCATCGTTTGCTACTACAAATTCAATGGTGGTCTCGCTTGGATTATTAAAAACATCCCATACCTTTAAAGTGTATGTATGTCTGCCATCTGCTATATTTTCTAATTGATAATTAATTTCTCCTGAGGTATAGCTATTTAAATTAGCTGAGTAAAAGGAATTTAGAACAAAACTTTTTTCATTTATAGTTCCTTTATCAATGTAAGCCATAATATCTCTACCTATTCCACTTCCTGAGGCATTTATACCATTTTCATCAATTACCTTTGCTAATAAAAGAGGCGTTTTATCTGTTAATCCCCCATCTACAAAGGAGTAATCATCAACATACAATTCTATTTCAGGTCCTTTTACATCTGAAGCATTGCTACTAGAAGAACCACCCACTATTAAATTAGCTAAATTGCCACTTGCATCTGTATTTTTTGCCTTGTCTTCGGCATATAAACTTACTTTTCCAAAACCATAATTATAAGCAATATCTTTAGGCTCAATAAATGAAAATTTAAATCTTCCGCTATTCACAGATGTTTTACCTTTATATAAAATATTAGAATATTCTTTATAAGTTGTTTTATAACCGTAAGCATCATTTCCGAGTGTACTCAGCAATGAATACTTATCATAAATTGTAGGACTTAATCTGCCATTAAATGTACTCATAAAATTGCCAGAAACATTCTCAATATGGCCCGCAAATGTCACTTTACTTAACGCCTTAATGGTATCGTTGCCAGCGCTAATTAAATTATCATTTAATGTATCTATTTTAACAATATGTTCAGGATAATTCATTATTAATGCTGGGTCAGCAAACAAGATGAATCGCCTATCATTGGCTGTTTGATTAGGTCTATTTTTTAATTTTTTATAAATATCGCCTAGTGTTGGCCATTTGCCCCCAATTTTAACAAAAGCACAATCACTCCAAAAGTATTTTGTAATTTCAGCATTATCGCTAGCGCCTACCACCCTTACGGTTGTAAACATTGCAACGGCTCCACCATTGGGATTGGTCATTACATATTCGCCTGCGCTTTTATAAGTGGCATCGTCATACTTACTAAATTCGCAAGTAGCTGTAAAAAAAACTGGCAGTGAGTTTTTATTTGTTAATTTATTGATGGCAGATACATCAAATATTTTTTCATCAGCTAAATAATTGGTGCCACCATGACCGATATAATTAAAAATCAAGGTGCCCTTTTCAAACTCCTTATTGATGGCTACTTGCACATCAGGATATCTTTGAGAACCGCCTAAATTATCTTGTTTGTATGCATCCGCATAAATTTTTCTTACATTTAAATTTTTATAATTGGCATCCAATCTGTTATAAATATCTTCAAAATCAGATACGAAAATTTTTTCCCAAAAACCAGGCTTATCAAAATCATCTGCACAAAAGGTTACAGCATTTCGCCAATCTCCTAAAGATACATCTGCCTTATAATTTATTATTTTATCAACCATACCCATAGCCTCTGCTGCACTGTTTGCAGGCAGTCTTGTTACCGGTATTTCAAGTTTCTGTTCATTGAACCATTCTCCGTCTAAAGGATCTAAAAATCCGAAAAAATCATCTGAACAATAATTGTCACTATCAAAAGATGATTCATACAAAGGCACAAAGTTGGTATTATTTTTTATAATATCTTTGTAATCAAAACTTCCATCGCCCATAAACATAGCGTATTTCAAATTATTTTGAGGATTGGTATTATTATAGTATATTAATTTAAAAAAATCTCTTATCGCACTTATGTCTTGACTACCACTCGAAAATTCATTATAAATAGCTTGCTGTGTGGTTACTAAAACATCCATTAAATCGCGCGTTCTATGAAAATCAGCTAATTTATTAGCTGCATCCAAAAAATCTGGATGAGAAACGATAATAAATTGTACATTGCCGGTAGCATGTAAATTTTGATTGACTACTTTACCTTCGAAAAAAGGAAATGAGGCATTCCCATCATTTAAAGCATATTCCAGAGTTTTATTATTTGTTATATTTCTAAAAACAATTTCTCCATTATCATTAAATGTGTTTTGTATTTTTACATCTACAGGATTAGAAACATCCATTATTTGAAAACTTGAAGGAAGGTTACTTAATCTGTATTCTGCAACTACATTTAAAAAAGATTTTGTGTTTCTAAAAGGCATAAAACCTTCGCTAAATTTCAATTGACGGGTTGCAAACAATTCATAATAATCTAACCAAGCTTTGGAATCAGCGGTTATTTTTTGATATTCAAAATTGAGTTGCACATTTGATGATGACACATTTTGAGACGCAAACCCAATATTATCTGAATTAATATAGCATAGATAATCATCTCCGATAGGGAATGGAGAAAAATTTTGTGACGAAGCAATGGTATTATTAATTTTTAAATTTATTTTACTAGAGGCTGGAGATATAGTAACCGCATCATAGTATACACTTAGCGGCTTACTTAAATCAATATTATCAATAGAATGCGTAAATACATAATTCAAAATGTTGTCAAATTTATGACCAAACCATTTTCTTCCTTCTTTACAAAAATTTTCACTTTCTTTTTCTTGGTATGTAAAATAATCAAAAGTATTATAAGATGCATTAGCAGTTAAAGTATTGCCATCTGCTTTTGTATCCATTCTTTTGCCATTTGTTCCACCAAAAGTTAAAAATAAATACGTTTTTTCAGAGTATGTATTCGTAACATGAACATATCTATTTTTTGAAGTTGAAAAAACCCATTTATGAGGACTTTGCGCATAAAATATAATATAATCACCTCCATTGAATTGATTATCGTTTTCTCCTATTACCTGTATAGCATTTTCAGGTAAATCTTCGTATCTGAAATCTGCATTTATTTCTGATAACATGCCACCTTGATGGCTATACAATTTTAAAGTTTTTGGATTAATAAAATTGATATTAATACCTGCTTTTTGCAATAAATTAGCATCAATTTTGTACATCCCATCTTGGGTAACAGAAAACTTAAACCACTCCCCGCTTGCTAATACCGAATTAGAAACCGCTCTTTTGGCAGAATTTAATTTAGGATCTGTAAAATTTTCTCCTTCTAATGCGGTGTATTTAAAACTAACTAATTGATAAAGTAAGCCATTTTCTAATTTAAATGGACAGATAATGTAACCTGTAAATCCGGCATTTCCTTCCATTGTATGATATACTTTGGGTTCAATATTATTTTTCAAAAAAACTATAATAGCGTTTTTATACTTTTCACTGCCAGTATAAGCTGAGTAAATAAAATCTGTGAAAATAAGTTTTTGCTTTGTTTTGGTTTCAAAATTTTCAGAAATAGTAGGCGCCTTTTTTCTATTAAAATATAAGGTAAAATTGTGAATAATAGGACTTTCTGAATCCTTATTTTCAGTCCAAATAATTTTTTTCTCGATAAGTGAGGCAACGTTTTGAGCAAAAGTATTGTTTATACCAAAGAGGTATAGGAAACTAAATAATACAAATTTTATTTTTAACATAATAATAATTCTGAGTTCTTGCACAAAGTAACGTTGAAATTTTATATATATTGTTTAAAAAATATAATTTTACAAAAAAAATATAATTGAACCATGAATCTAAAAGAAAAACCACTCCTTTTTTTATTATTTACCGGCATCAAAATGGCAGTTGGGCAAGAACCCGAATTTTCCCAATTTTATGCCTCGCCAGTATATACCAATCCGGCTATGGCTGGCACAGCTTTTTGTGGCAGACAATCTGCAGGTAGATTTTCTATAAACTATAGAAACCAATGGCCAAGTTTACCTGGTACCTTC
>JABMMZ010000090.1 GCA_013205405.1 Bacteroidota bacterium
ATATAATTGATGCCACTTTTCTTGTTTTATTGTGTTTGGAGTGTTTTAAAATATTGGGGCGAATTTACTAAACGGCTGCCATACCAACTAAACATTTCGCCATCAACTACTAAAATTTTAGTATTAGGCATAAATTCCTCCAATTCAGCTATGTGTTTTTGTTTAAAAGGATATGGTTCGGTTGAAAGTAAAATAACATCCGGATTTAAATCTATTATCTCCTGAATTTTTAATTCGGGATACCGTGTCTTTATAATGCTATTTTCAAAACCGGCATACTGCAACATATTATGAATAAAAGTATCTGAACCAACAGTCATATATGGTTTTCTCCAAATTAAATAAACACATTTTTTTTTAGTTTTATTCTTTATTTTCAAAAATTCACTTTTGATAATATTGATTAAAGTGAGCGACTCAACAGACTTATCTGTAATATTTCCAATATCTTCAATCATTTGTAAAGCCGATTCTAAATCATTAACATCGCTTATCCAAACAGGATATTTTTGCGCTAGGGTTTCAACTATTTCTAGAGTATTTTCTTCTTGATTGCAAATAATTAAATCTGGTTTTAAAGCATTAATTAAATCAAACTTAACACTTTTTGTCCCTCCTACTTTTGCAGCAATATTAGATTCCGAATTTGTATGAACACAATACATCGTTTTACCTACTATTCTATCTCCAAGACCTATTTTATATAATAATTCTGTTTGGGAAGGCACTAAAGAAATAATTCTTTGAGGAGGAAAATGTATTGCAACCTTTCTACCAATCATATCTTTAAATACCTTTATCATGTTGTGCGTGCAAAATAAGTTAAAACTTTAAAAGAATGAAAATTTTTACTCTTTTTAAATAATTACTGCAATAAATATAATATCAAATATTAAATTCGCCACTTTAAAATCATGGAAGAACTTTTATCATCAGCAGGTATTATTAGCCTAGTTAGCTTAACCTTTATGGAAATAGTATTAGGAATAGACAATATTATTTTTGTAAGTATAATAGCAGGTAGAGCAGAGAAAAAAGATCAAAAAAGAGTTCGCAATATTGGATTGTTTTTAGCCATGATATTGCGTTTAGCCTTGTTATTCTTAATTCAATTAATTAATGATGCTAGCAATCCTATTTTTACTATTCCATTAGAAATACTTCGAGAAGGAGCTAAAATTAGCATCAAAGACCTAGTATTAATCGGTGGTGGATTATTTTTAATTTACAAATCAACGACCGAAATTCACCATAAATTTAATGTAGATGAACATATTGAAACCGAACGTAAAACAAAACAAAAATTTAATGCCATAATAGTTCAAATATTACTTTTAAATATAGTGTTTTCTATCGACTCAATTGTAACAGCCATTGGATTAACTCAAAATATTATTATTATGATGATAGCTATAATATTATCTATGGTAATTATGTTGTTAGTTAGCAATAGTATTAGCAATTTTGTAGACAAACACCCTACCGTTAAAATGTTAGCATTGTCATTTTTATTAATGATAGGATTTACGCTAATTTTAGAAGCATTTGAAATTCACGTTCCTAAAGGTTATTTATATTTTGCTATGGCTTTCAGTTTATTAGTAGAAATGTTGAATATTAGATTACGTGTTAAAAAAGAAAAAATATAACAACTTAAACTTGTCTGCAAACCATAGTTTAACTCTCCAAATTCAACCTTTTTTTAAAGATGTTGAGTTAGAATGGCGTAATTTATTGCCGATCAGTCATCATTTAATTAGCAATGATTTAATAGCCTTAGAAAACACAAATCCTAGTGCTATCTATTTTAGATATGTCAATATTTATCGACAAAAAGAACTTATTGGGGTTATTTACTTACAACATTTAAATTTCAATAAAAATCACTTTAACAATGATTTATTAAACAAACCATTGTTAAAAACCATAAAACCCATTTTTTTAAAATTAAGTACCAATATTTTAGTTTGTGGCAATTTATTTAGAGTTAATTTCCAAGGATTTTACTTTAAAAATAAAGAAGACCGTTCGCTCATTTTTGAATGTTTGAGATTATACACCAAACAGGTAAAAAAAGAAACCAAATTTTGTGGTATTCTAGTAAAAGACTGCAGTAGAGTTTTTAAACTTGAGGATGCTTCTTCAAAAGCCTTTATGCCATTTACACAAGACCTAACGATGGTACTTGCCATAAGGTCAGAGTGGCATACACTAGAAAACTATGTAGATGCCCTTAGTAAAAAGTATAAGCAACGCGCTAATAAAATACTAAAAGCCATACAGCCTATTAAAAGAAGGAATTTAACTTTAGAGGAAGTTATTGAACATAAAGATAAAATTGAAGAACTTTATTTGCAAATTACCTATAAGCAAAACATTGCCCTTGGCATCTTAAATTCTAATTATTTTATTGAAATGAAGAAATTATTAGCTCATAATTTTGAAGTTATTGGTTATTTTGAAAATAACTTTTTAATAGCCTATAGCTGCCATATCTTTTACCCCGATAAAAAAGAAATGGAAATACATTATATTGGTTTTGATAATGAAAAAAACAGAGAATACAGTCTCTATTTTAATATTATTTTTAATGGTTTAGAAACCGCTTTAAAAAATAAATACACCAAACTTGAACTAGGCAGAACAGCCCGTGAGGCTAAAGCAAGTGTAGGTGCGTATGCAGTAGAAAATTATAATTATATTTGGATAAAACAAGGTCCAGCACGCTGGGCTGTTAATTTTTTAACCAATCGTTTTTCGGAAAATATGGGCGAAGATTGGAAAAATAGAAATCCTTTTAAAT
>JABMMZ010000091.1 GCA_013205405.1 Bacteroidota bacterium
CCATAAATAGTGGCTACATCTTCTATCAAAGGGTAAGTTACTTTAATAAATGGATTTACAAATGGCCTAGCCGTATCATTTCCAGCAAAGAAAATAGTGGTATTTAAACCTGCTGAAACATTTAAAACATCATACTTAAAATCAAATCGTGGGTCAATTTGAAGAAAAATTCTATTAATTGCTTTCTGATTTTGTATTTGAAATGTTGTGTAATCAAAACCAACATTAGCGCTTAAAATGCCATTTTCTAAATCATTAAAATCAGATACATTCCCATATATTTTTGAAGAAATAGTGTAATCATTCTCAATAGCATTTCCAATTTGATAATTATAAAAATTAAAAGCTGTTCGATGTTTTACTTTATCACTTTTATATGACACACTACTATAATAAGCTTTAGCTTCAAAATTTGTAATTATTCTGCCTAAGTTTTTCTCTGCTATTTTATTAGTATCTACATAGCCATAATAATTAAATTTATTTTGCTTAAAACTTGCTTCTAATCCAAATTCTCCAGAAGCACTATAAGTGGCTAAATACCCTTTGACATTGTGATTGGTGAAATCTGCAAAAGTATTATTAAATTTAGAATCCGATTGTAAAAATCGATATTGAACTCCATAACTGTATTTAGTATCCCTCTTATTATTAAAATACAATTCGGCCAATGGTGTTTTTAAATTGCCATAACCTAATTTAACAAAACTAGATGGGTAATTAAATTCTTCTGATTTAAACAAATCGGCTGCAGGAATATTGCTCACTGTTTTGTCTGTTTTTACCTTTTTAGGCTCAATAGTATAAGTATAAGATGGAGTTGTAGCCATTGGTTTTTCAATTACTGGAACAGTTTCTATCTTTCTGGCTTCTATCAACTTAGGTTTGTAAGTTTGAATTATTTTTATGTTGGTGGTAGAATCTTTTGGTCTCGATTGAGCCATTAATTTAACCCCACTCAGAATCATAATGCAAATAAGAATATTGTAACGCATAGTATTTTACAAATAACGCAAAAAACAATAAACTATTGTGTTGCAATGTTTCCACATTGTATTTATTAGTAGTCATGGCTAAAAAAGATTAACAATAATTTAATAATAAAATTTAGTAAATATGCCTATAACCATTCCTTTCCATTACCTTTGAAGCCTTTGTGTACTAAAATATGGCAACCAATCGTGTAAATACTAAAGAACCTTTCTCCCTTGTTTATTCTTTAAATAAACACCCTAACTTAGGCTATTTAATAGACGTCAATGCGGTTCAACATTTGCCAAATGGAAATTTTAGTCTTCTTTCGCAAAAGGTACATGCTACTACTGCTAAGGAGTTTAACATACCTGCCGAAAACATAGAATTAATAAAAGCGATAGATGAACTAGACCCTGATTTTATCATTAAACGTTTTTATAAAGGAAAAAAAATATTACGTCAAGCAGATTTTTTTGCTAAGTATTATACCCCGGAAATGCATGAGCAGGTGCGTCCTTTTATTGAAAGACGTTTGCTTAAAATTATCAATCAAATTGGTAATGCACCTTTATTTTTAGCAAAAGATAAGCACCAAACATTTCAAAAAATAGATTTACAAACAGAAAAAGCTACGGTTCTATTTCACTTTAGAAGAAATGAAGAAGGCACTAATTATTTTGCAACTATTAAACTGAATGATGAAAAAATATTATTTAGTGAAAACGGCAGCGAACTTATAGTAACAGAAACAGCTTGGTTATTAAATGGAACCAAACTTTTTACATTTAAGAAAAATACAGACGGCAATAAAATAAAACCCTTTTTAAATAAAAATTATATTTTAATACCTCCTAAAAATGAAGCGGTTTATTTTGAAAAATTTGTATCCAGTTTAATTGAGCAATATGATGTTTACGCAGAAGGTTTTGACATCAAAACAGAGCAATATGTAGCATCCCCTATCTTAAAATTAAATACTTTTTTTGATAATAAAATTTGCGCTAGTTTATATTTCAAATATGGCCCTTATGAGTTTCCTTTTCACTCGCTAAAAATGGTTTCTGTTAAGCTTGAAAAAACAGACAATGACTATGTCTTTCACCGTGTTAGACGCTCACGACAATGGGAAGATATTAAGAAAAAAATATTAGAAAGAATTGGACTTAAATTGCATGAAGGTTCCTTATTTATAAGCGAAAAAGGCGAGAATTACACCCTAGTTGAAACACTTAATAATAATAAAGAAACACTAGAAAATCAAGGGTTTATTATTGATCAAAGTTTAATAAAAAAACCATATTACCTTGGTGAATCGTACATTAATTTTGATGTTAAAAAACAAGGCGATTGGTTCGATTTGCAAGCAACAGTAAAATTTGGTGATATTGAAGTACCTTTTTTAAAACTTAAACCTTATATTTTAAATGGCAACAGGGAATTTCCATTGCCTAATGGCACAATTGCCATAATTCCTGCTGAATGGCTCACCCGTTATTCAAATATTTTTGAATTTGCCATTATAGAAAAAAATAATATCAAACTTAAGCGCCATCATGTTGGCCTTTTAGATGGCATGTTAGAAGAACAACAAATAGCCCAAACTTCTAATATTGTTTTCAATGAAGATGCTAATTATAAATTACCAAAAGGGCTAAATGCTACTTTAAGACCTTATCAAATTACAGGTTATAAATGGTTGCGCTATATGCACGAAATTGGCTTTGGAGCTTGTTTAGCAGATGATATGGGACTTGGTAAAACTGTTCAAATATTGACATACTTGCAATATATTTCCGAAAGCGAATCGGATAAACCTAAACTTGAAAAAGCCAAAAGCGATAAACAAACCGAACTTAAACAAGCCAAAGTAAAACAATTGGATGTTTTTGAAACTTCAGAAATAGACAATTTAACAGAAAATTCTGATTTGAAAACAGTTGTTTCTGTCGCTAAAACCGAAAAAGAACTTGCACACACAGCATCGCTTGTTATAGTGCCTACTTCGTTAATTTACAATTGGCAAAACGAAGCTCAAAAATTTTCAACATTAAAAGTATATGTGCACCTTGGGTTTAATAGAAAAAAAAATTTAAAAGATGTATTGCCTTTTTATGATTTAGTAATTACGAGTTATGGCACAGTAAGAAATGATATGGATATTTTTAGTTTCATTAAATTTCATACCATTATTTTAGATGAAAGCCAAGCCATAAAAAACCCTAATTCTAGCACTGCACAAAGTGTTTTAAAACTAAATAGCAAACAACGCTTTGTAATAACTGGTACGCCTGTAGAAAACAGTATTACAGATCTTTGGAGTCAGATAAACTTTTTAAACCCTGGACTTTTGGGTAATTATCATTTTTTCAATAAAAGATATGTAGTAGCTATTGAAAAAGATAAAAATGAGAAGGACATAAAATCGCTTCGTAATATTGTAAAGCCTTTTATATTAAGACGTACCAAGCAACAAGTAGCTACCGATTTACCGCTTAAAACAGAACAAATACATTTTTGTAATATGACAGATGAACAATCATCTGAATACGAAACCATTAAATCATTGTTTAGAAATGAACTTTTAACAGCTATCAATACACAAGGTCTTAATAAATCACAATTAATGATTTTACAAGGACTTACTAAATTGCGTCAAATAGCGAATCACCCAGTATTAGCAAATCCTAATTATATAGATGGTTCTGGCAAATTTAATGAGGTAATAGAAATGGTAAATAAGGCTTTGGAGAACAATCATAAAATTTTATTATTCTCTCAATTTGTTCAAAATTTAGCTTTGTTCAAAGAATATTTTAATACCACAGGGCAATCTTATTTATATATTGATGGTAATACTACCGCTGCAGAAAGAACTAAGCTAGTAGCAGACTTCCAGGGCAAAAAACAAATACCCATCTTTCTAATTTCGTTAAGAGCTGGCGGTGTAGGTTTAAATTTAACCGAAGCCGACTATGTATTTATATTAGACCCATGGTGGAATCCTGCTGTAGAGCGCCAAGCAATGGATAGAACCCATAGAATAGGACAACAAAAACCAGTCTTCGTTTATAAATTTATAACCAAAGATACAGTAGAAGAAAAAATATTGGCCTTACAAAATCGCAAGAAAAAAGTATCGGACGATATTTTAGAAGTAGATGAGAAAATGTTAAGTACTCTGCAATCTAAAGATTTGGAAGAGTTGTTGAATTAAATTTATTTTCTGGCTAAAATGATTCTTTAATTATTTTTTATCGATAAATAAATTATTTTTTTTGATATCTAGTAAAAGATTGTTAGATTTGTTTAAATATATAATTTATTAAAATGAAAAAAATATTACTTACTTCTATTATAGCATTAAGTTCTGCCTTTGCAGTAAATGCTCAAAGTGTTCCTAATGGCAATTTTGAAGCCCCTGTATCAGGCGGTTTGCTACCTGGCTGGCAAGCCTTATCTGGAACAGTTCAACAAACAACTACTTTAACAGTAAATCAACAATCTTATGTTTCTAAAAGTGGGCCACGTTTTTTATTTTTACAAAATACTACCACTGTTGCTTCTGCAAGAACAAATAAATTTGCCCTTGCTTCTAGACCTAAAACATTAAGATTTTTATGTACTTACTTACCAGCTACACCAGCAACTGAAAGACTCGGAATATATGTATTAATGACCAAAAAAAATGGTTCTGCAATAGACACAATTTTTAATAGTTTATACGCATCTAATGCGGGTCAAATATATCCTTGGGCAGATTTTACTGTAGATTTAACAGCCAATTACAAATCTCTTGCGATACCTGATAGTGCACTTGTTCAATTTATTACATCGGTTGCAACTCCAACTCAAAGTAGTGGATTAATGATTGATGATGTAACCTTTAGAGATTGGGGTTTAGATATTACAGGCGTTGAAAATCAATTTTCAAAAAATGTAAATGTATTTCCTAATCCTGCTGCAAATCAAACTTCAGTGAATATAAATTTTGAATTAAATTCTACTTCAGATATTAAAATAGATTTATACGATATGCAAGGTAGAATAGTAAAATCTTTACCAAAAGAAACTTTAAGCTATGGTACATTCAACAAAGAACTAAATATGGAAGGTTTAACTTCGGGTATTTATACTTGTAAAGTAACTGCAAATAATCAAGTGCAAACAACTAAAATTGTTGTAGGCAATTAAAACATTATAATTTTTATAAAAAGCCGCCACGAAAATTCGGGACGGCTTTTTTTGTTTCTAAACTTTCTATCACTTAATTTGCAATCTATTTTAAAAAGCCATAACCCATGAGTGTAAATGCACAACCCAATATGAATAAAAGAACATTATTAGAAAACAAACGCCAAGAAAGCCTTTTAGGTGGAGGTGATGAGCGTATAAAAGCCCAACATAAAAAAGGCAAGCTAACAGCTAGAGAGCGTATTCATTTTTTAATGGACGATAGCACTTTTAACGAAATAGGCGCTTTTGTAACCCACAGAAGTAAAGATTTTGGTATGGAAAAACAACAATTTTTGGGTGATGGTGTGGTAACAGGCTATGGTAAAATAAATGGTAGATTGACTTATATTTTCTCTCAAGATTTTACAGTGTTTGGCGGTAGCTTAAGCGAAACCCATGCCGAAAAAATATGCAAAATAATGGACTTAGCGCTTCAAAATGGAGCACCCCTTATTGGCTTAAATGATAGTGGTGGAGCACGTATTCAAGAGGGTGTGGTATCATTGGGAGGCTATGCTGATATTTTTTATAAAAACACAATTGCAAGTGGCGTTATTCCTCAGCTATCTGCCATTATGGGACCGTGTGCAGGTGGCGCTGTTTATTCGCCTGCCATTACCGATTTTATAGGTATGGTAGAAAACACCAGCTATATGTTTGTAACTGGCCCTAACGTAGTAAAAACAGTAACCAATGAGGATGTAACCAGCGAGCAATTAGGCGGTGCTTCGGTGCATTCTGCTAAAAGTGGTGTAGCCCATTTTAGTTTTGCCAATGAGGTAGAATGTTTGAATGGATACAAAAAACTATTGAGTTATATGCCTCAAAATTGCGAAGAAAAAGCACCTTCTTTGCCCTATACTATTCAGAATGAAATAAGAGAAATTCTTAAAAATATTATCCCAGAAAATGCCAATCAGCCTTATGCCATGAGGGAAGTGATTGAAGGCATTGTAGATGAAGATAGTTTTTTTGAAGTACATAAAAATTTTGCTGAGAATATAATTGTTGGTTTTGCTAGATTAGCAGGTAAAAGTATAGGCATTGTAGCCAATAATCCTGCCAGCTTAGCAGGTGTTTTAGATGTGCATTCTTCAACCAAAGCCGCACGTTTTGTGCGCTTTTGCGATGCCTTTAATATTCCGCTATTGGTATTAGAAGATGTTCCCGGTTTTTTACCTGGTACCGATCAAGAGTGGAATGCGATTATAACCAATGGTGCTAAATTATTATATGCCTTTTGCGAGGCTACCGTACCTCGTATTACTGTTATTACACGTAAAGCCTATGGTGGTGCTTACGATGTTATGAATAGCAAACATATTGGAGCTGACATGAATTATGCTTGGCCAAATGCCGAAATAGCAGTAATGGGCGCTAAAGGGGCTGCTGAAATTATCTTTAAAAAAGAAATTACAACTGCTACTAATCCAGAACAAGCTTGGAAAGAGAAAGAAGCTCAATATGCCGAAATATTTGCCAACCCCTACCGTGCAGCCGAGCGAGGTTTTATTGATGAAATCATATATCCTGAAGAAACCAGAGAAAAATTAATTAGCGCCTTTGCAATGCTAGAAAATAAAGTAAAAAACTTGCCTAGAAAAAAGCATGGGAATATCCCATTGTAGGATTTTTTGATTTTTTGATTTTTCAACTAACTTGAGATGAAACCGTATTTATGCATTTGCCAAGAAAATCAAGGTTAACTCCAAAAATTAAAAAATCGAAATTTACTAAATTCTAAAATTTCCTTACCATCCCCACACCAACATAAAATCGTTAAGGATTATATATTCTAAAAAATGAGCACTGTAATATTCATTTTTAGAAATAAAACCTTTGCCAATGTTTTGTTTAAATTCTATGTGTATATGGTCTTTAAAATCTAGCTGTTTTAATGAGTATATTTTATACAAAACCTCTTTAGCTCCCCACACTATATGAAAATGTTGGGTGTCTTCAAAATCTGTATTATCGTTTTCAGTTACAAATTTTGGTGCAATCATTTTTATACGTTCTCTTATTTGTTCAATATCTATACCTACTGAGGTACCTTTTTTATCAATAAAACAGGCTACCATTTTTTTAGAATGGCTGAAGGAAATTGATATTTCAGAATTACTTAAAAAAGGTTTGCCATTTTCATCTTTCAGTAAGAATAAAGCTGAATTAGTATTGGTTAAATAATTTATTAAGCAACGTGATACCGCTATCTCTATATTTCTCTTTTGAGAGAGCTTTTCTAAAGGTAGATATTCACAAAGTGCATAAAGTTCTGCAGGTTGTTCGGTTATTTGCCAAACAGCTAGTTTCTTTGCAGCATCAATTTGTTTTTCAAAAATAATAGGCATGGCAATACAAGTAGCGAAGGTACAAGAATTTAAAGGACATACCCAAGCTGTTTATTGTATTAGCCCAGCAGAAAGTAATAAATTTTTTTATAGCTCGTCTGCCGATGGACAAATAGTAAAATGGCAGATTAATACCGAACAAGGAGGGCTTTTCGCTAAACTCCCCCACCCTATTTTTTGTGTATTTTACCATGAAAATTATATTTATGCTGGCACTAATAAAGGCACTTTTTATGTATTTGATAGTATTCATAAAAAATTAGTAAATGAAATTCACTTGCACTGTGGCGGTATTTTTTCAATTATAAATTATAAAAATCAAATAATTTTTGGAGGCGAAAATGGTCATTTATATTTTTACGAAAATGATAGCATTAATTCCATTAAAATAAGTACTAAATCTATCCGTAAAATATTACTTAAAAATGACGATTTGTACTTAGCCTGTAGTGATTTTAATGTGTATATTTATCCTTTAGAAAACAAATCTTTAGAAACTTTATCAGGCCATCAGAACTCTGTTTTTTCAATAGCTTTAAATAATAAAAAATTATTTTCTGGAGGACGCGATGCACTCATATTAGTATGGCAAAAAAATATTTTAACGCATCAAATAAAAGCCCATTTAGGGCACATAAACGATATTCAAATACATACTGAAAACAATGTGTTTGCAACTTGCAGCATGGACAAAACCATAAAACTTTGGAACCTAGAAAACCATGAACTTTTAAAGGTAATTGACATAGAAAAATATGAAACACATACATCTTCTGTTAATAAAATTTTGTGGATTGATAAAAACACTCTTATTTCGTGCAGTGACGACAGAAAAATAATACAATTTAATATAACCTTATAAAAATGATACTTACAGACTACCAAATACTTGAAGAAATAGAAAAAGGAACCATTATGATAGAGCCTTTCCGCCCCGAATGCCTAGGAACCAACAGTTACGATGTGCATTTAGGTCGCTATTTAGCTACTTACAAAGACCGCGTTTTAGATGCCAAAAGCCATAATAAAATTGAGCATTTTGAAATTCCATTAGAAGGTTTTGTATTAATGCCTGGCACATTATACCTTGGTGTTACCGAAGAGTATACAGAAACACATGCGCATGTGCCTTTTTTAGAAGGCAAAAGTAGTACAGGCAGATTGGGCATAGACATTCATGCAACTGCAGGTAAAGGTGATGTAGGTTTTTGTAATACTTGGACTTTAGAAATAAGCGTATCTCAACCAGTAAGAATTTATTACGGTATGCCAATTGGTCAATTAATTTATTTTATGGTAAATGGCGAAGTAAAAACCATGTACAACAAAAAGAAAAATGCTAAATACAATACCCGCACCATTAAGCCTGTAGAAAGCATGATGTGGAAGAATAAGTTTTAATAAATCACTACCTTTTTAGTAGTATCTAATCCATCTTTAGATATTACAACAAAATAGACTCCTTTAGCTAAATTAAAGGTATTAAATTCAAAAGCTGAATCACCTCTTGTTTGGATTAAATTGATGGTATGTCCTAATACATCTATCACTTTTACTTGAGCCCTATTTAAATCTGCACCTTCCAGAGTAAAGTTATTATTAGTAGGGTTTGGATAAATTGAGAATATATTTTCAAAATCTACTTTATCGTTTATTAAAGACCAATTAGTGGTAAAATTATATTCGAAACCACCACCAAAATCTGCTTGAAAAGTCTTAACAACACTAGACCCTGTTTTCCTCATTCTAGCATAGCCAGCACCTTGAGATGGGCTCGCCCACCAATTCAAGCCATCTTGCCCTCCATCTTCAACTACTAATTTGTAGCATCCATTCAAATCGTAAGTAAATATATGAATTTTATTCGCAACTGTAAAGGTTTGGTCGTCAATAATTTTACCTTTCCAATCAAACAATTTAAATGAATTTTCAGTTGGGTTATTATTTGTTTTAAACTCAAAACTTAAAGCTCCTGGCATTACTGGTGGAATGTCAAAATTTGAACTCAATTTATTATTAAAAAAATAATTATCTGCAACCGCATTTGCACTCTTGATAGATACATTGAACTTATTGCCTTTAATAAGCATATCTGTTGAAAATAAATGGTAAACTGGTAGAGTAATTAAAGCAGTTTCTAAGAAAGCTAAATTACCTGTCCAAGTATAATCTTGGATATTAGTGGAACTATTAACCCAATACTCAAATTTTATAGTTGTAATATTTGTATATCCAGTATTTTGAATTTTTATTTGAGGATTATTGCACATTGGATTGGTTCTGCCATATTCAATTTTATCTGTAGGCGAGAGAATATCAATAACTGCAGCGTCTAAAGTATAACTTGGATCTCCATAAGTAATTAATTGATGACTGGCTAAATATCTATAATCGCCTGTTGCATTTTGAGGCGTAGAAGTATTATAATCTATTGTAGTATTTGAACCAGCAGTTACAAGGTTTGTAATATCATTTTCTTTTAAAGTAGAAACCATTCCAGGGCACCATCCTTGTCTATCGTACACCCATGTGCCACCTTGAGGAAATACCGGATTAAAAGCACATTCTTGTGTAATATTCCAAGTAAAATCTGTATTACCGCCATTAATATTTAACATATGATCTACCAAACCCCCACTTTGATCAAACTCGCCCTCTTGCCCATGCCCAGTAATTACAGAGCGAACTTTAAAATATTTACCGTTGCTTAAAGTAGGAACGCTTTTAGATTCAAAACGTGTTTCATTATTAATACTCCCTATAGATGCGCTGCCAGCTCGGCTTGTGCCTTGCCATATTTGATTAAATTCTAATACTGTTCGAACTGGTGTGCCTACTATAAAATAAAACTCAACATCCATTTGTTCTTGGTTTTGACCACCCTGCGTCATTTGAATACGCTTATTGTTTTTAAGTAATGGGGCATAATCTGTTAAATCATAATACCAAGATTTACCATTTACACCTAAGTCTAGTCCAATACCATAAGGTGTTACAAAAGATAATATTTCATCATAAAAAGGAAATCTTCTCAAGTAGCTTAATGGCGTAATATTAAGTGTGCCGGTAGCAGTAACAGGAATAGTGCTTTTCAGTAACCCGTTATCTCCATTGTATATTTTTAATTCTATATTTTCATATAAATAAGTAGTGCCTCCTAAATTAATAATATCGTCTTTTACTGGCACTTCTCCAGCTTTCGAAATTATATTGAATTGCTCAACCGTATTGGCATTTCTTGCAATAGAATCTCTAACTATTACATTAGTAACAGTTAGATTATAGGTTCCTCTAATAAATGAAATTTCTGGACGTGTATTTAACTTATAAAATGTTCTATTCAATTTATCGCCTCTTTCGTAGGTCCATTCAAAATTAGAGCCTATTGAGCTTAAGTTATTCTTTTTATCTGTAATACTTTGACCAATACCTTCAGCCATATTATAATAGGCTAAAAGGTTTGTATAGTGAGGGTGCGAGGCATCTATGAATGGGTTAGTAATCCAACTCAAAATATCTGCCGCGGCCAATTCTTTGTTCCATATAGTCAACTCATTAATTTTACCCTTATAGTTTTTTTGAAAATCTTTATCTTTTCCTAAAATTAAAGTTAATAATTTTATTGGCTTTGTTTTACCTGTTCCAGAAGTCCACAAAGTACCGTTCAAATATATTTTCATATTCCCCGTTGTTGCATTCTTGGTAAATGTCCAATGATTCCATTGCCCTCCCTGCTCTGCAGCTGTTGCTACTTTATTTATTCTATCGAAACCACCACCTCCGTAGCCACAATCGTAATACATGTTATTATCGCTCCAAGGTAAATGCAAATTTAAATTTCTTTGATTTGCATCTGCACCATGACCATACAAAATAGACGTTTCTGTTGGCATGGCACTTGATTTTCCATAAGCCCAAAAAGAAACTGTTAATTCCTTATCAATAAAGCTAAGCATAGAAGTATTTAAACTTACATGCCCCGAAGATGATAAATCTAAAGCAGTATTATTTTGCGCATACAAAGTCATATTGGCAGTATCAGGATACGATTTAAATACCACTTCATTATTTTTACCAGTATTAGTATAAGAATACTCTATTAAAATATTACTTGTTCCATTCCATGAGAAAGGGGTATAAAATTGAATTTTATTATCGCCATTTACAAAACTGTAATTGCCGTTGTGCACTTCTGTAAAGCTTGATAATTCAATAGTATTTGCTACTAACTTATTTTGGGTGGTATGTTTTATACCTAGTTTTAAAAAATTTAAGCTCCCTCCTGTATTTATAACATTCAAAACTAAACCATCTATATTTCCTGCAGTAAAACCAGTAGCAGAAAGCTCTGCAGCGGTATACAAATGCTGATATTTAGCTGAATGCACACTTGTAATTGGCAAATTGGTAGAAGTGCCCGAACCTATTTTGAAAAAATTTTCAGAGATTACATTATTTACAACCACATTTTTTTGTGTAAAATCATAATAATCAAACAGTGGTGTATTGGTATAACTAAATGTCGTACCTGAAAAGTTAGAAATTTTATAATTGGGAGTTGTGCTTGTGGCCTCTTCTATTTTAGAAGAATCAATGATATACGTATTGCAAGAATAGTCCCATTCACCGCATCCCAAATTTCTATCGGTACTGTTAGATATCAAAGCATTTTTACAACGCATATTATACTTCATTATTATTTTTTCAAAAGTTAAATTCCCTTTTGGAAAAGCGGCAACTGTATCGCGCGTATTACTTTTGTAATGAAAGGTTTTCACTTTAATGGTATCACCAGGCACTTGTGCCATAGCAGCACTTATAAAAAATAGAAAAATGGGGGTTAATATTTTAGACATATCTTTTAATTAATATTGTCACAATATTAATTAAAAAAATTAAAAAAGCATTCAAATTATTTGAGTAATTCTTGTCTGTATTTTTCCATATCCATACCTAAAATATACGCAATATCTTCAATAGGTATTGGCAATAAAGTAAGTTTATTTAAAATACTAAAGTCGTAAATAGACTTTAAAGCAATAAGATTTTCTAAAATAGCAAGTGCCTCTTTGTAGGATGCATTGATTACATTCTTCCCAGAAATACTTAAATTTAATTTTGTAGCTTCCGTATTGATGCTATCAAATTGAAAATTTTGACCAATAACGACCGCTTGGTCTGGAAAAAAAGTATTTTTTAATAAATCAATATTTATATCCTTCAATTGAGAATTTAATAATTCATAAGAATTTTCTGATTTTTCTAATAACTTAAATGTAAAATCTGATTCTAATGGAGGCAATAAATCAATTACTTTTTGGTGTAATTCTAAAGCTTCTTTTTCTGAGCTAGCATGTACTATTAAACCATGATTTTGCAAGAAAATAACTGCAGGAATAGTTGGCAATAAATCAGTAATTGCTTTGCTTAAATAATAGCCTGGATTAACAAAAGGGATAATGACATGGTCAATATTTTTAAATATTTGAGCAATAATTTGAGGTCCCTCAACACAACATAGCAGTTGATTTACAGCTATAGGATGCGTATGAATAACAAACTTATCAAGTACAGCATGAAAACCAGTTTCCATACTTGGTAAAAAATTCTTTTCACCAATAATATGTTTGTTTACAAATTTTTTTAAATCGCTATCAGCAGTTACATTTCCAATGCTTTTTTGCAAATAGTCTAATACAGGCAAATAGGAAACTTTTACAAAACCTTTTTTATGGCCTACTTCATCTAAACGAAAGCCTGATGCTTTAACGTACATCTCAATACCATCTTTTACCGAAGTATTTCCACCTGCTCCTTGTGTTAGCTGTGGAGCTACACTCATTTCTTTAGATAAATTTACCAAAGATAAAATAGGATCCATATTAAGATTTTAGATAATAAAACATGCTGCGTAAGGTTACTAATTGAATAATACCATTATAATTGTCCTTCCAAATACTATTATAAACCCCAATATCCTCAAGCCCTTCTAATTCATCATAGGCTATAAGTTCAATGATGTTTGCATTTATATGGCCTGTAAATACTATTTCGTGTAAATTATCATCTGTATATTGGTGGCTAATTGTTACTTCAGAATTATTAATAATTGCAGTTAAAAGTCCATCTATTTCAATTTCATTTTTTAAGTATAACCGTAAGCATTCTATGCCTTCTATAATGGTATAATTTACAATAATATCTGCATGCTCTTTTTGTTTATTAATATACTTTTCTGAATCTTCCTTGCGATCTTCTAATTGCTGAATAACCTGCTCTGCCTGCTTATCGCGTTCATTTACATCTCGTTTTACTTTTCTATCAATACGAATAGATTCATCTGGCTGAAAAAATATTTTTAAATCATATAAATCAGCTTGGGCCTTTAAATAAAAGGGATGTAATCCTTCGAATAAAACAAGTGTATTGCTTTTTATAAATTGGGGCAAAGTAAATTTACCATTGTGATGGTTGTAATGCTTGCGATAAATAGCTTTTCCTTCTTTTAAATCTTTTGTGTCTTGAAAATCTTTATGAATATTATTGGCCTTAGGATTTAGATGTGTAATTGTTTTCCAATTTTCATTTCCTCGCTCCCATTTGTGCATATCATCACCTCTTACCACACTTAAGTTTTCGATGCCAATTACGTCTTGTAACAACCCGCTAAAGTTAGATTTTCCAGCGCCTGAGTCGCCACATACGCCTATTAAAAAAGGTTTGTAATTTAATTTTTGAAGTATTAAATTTTTAATTCCATTATTATACAATACAAATAAAAATAAAGCTAACAAGGTTTGAAGTAAAGTGAATGAAATATTGAGATAATGTTTGGATATATTGTTTAGAATTGAAATATCGCTATTAGGTATTAAAATAAAATATAGAAAATAGAACCCAATAAGTATAAAGTAAAGATATTTTTGTGCCTCATTGTATTGAATAACAAAGTATACAAAAAAGGGTACAAGCCATATATACCATCCTTGCATAGGAGTGATAAACAATGTAAATACGCCAAAACTAAAAGCCAAGAATAGTAGTAGTAAATTTCTATTTATTTTTACAAATGTAGCAGCTCTAAATAATAAGACAATATAGGCGGTTACTATAAAGTATAATTGATAGTTTCCTAAAGACAAGTAAGCATCAAATACTTTTATTTGTACACTGTTTTGAAATACCATTTTTTGATAAAAAACATTGAACAAAAATGGCATTTGAACTACTGTGCATATAAAGAAAAACAGTAGGCTATAAAATATCAAATATTTAATACTCAATTTGTTTTTAGCCCCATATATTAAAATAAATGGCAATGCTATAATCATATTGGTTTTAGTAGCACACGACAGTGCAAAAAACGCCATGGCCCAAAACCACTGTTGTTTAAACAAAAAATAGAGCGCAACCATTAACAAACCTATCGGAATAATATCTAATTGGCCATGAAAGTAATTAATGTACAACACCAAAGGACTTAACCAATAAAGCCATAAAACTTGCTGATGCTTTGTTTTTAACCATCGCAATAAAATTACAAGAATAACAAAGTCGAAAAACAATAAAGGCAGGCGGTAAATTAACAAATGAAAAAAGCCTACACCTTCGCCTAGAAAAGGAGCAAACAAAACCCTTGGAACACTCATTATATAGAGCATTATTGTGGGATAAGGAAAGTGTTCTTCTAGCCCAACATTGGTGTATTCTGAATATGGATTTTGAAAACCACTAGAAACAAAATAATTAATAAAAGGAGCGAATAAATCGCGCAAAAAGTGACTGGCAAAAAAACATGATAATATTAACTTAACAGCCAATCCTACCCAAAACAAAGATGAACGCAAGCCTTCAATTTTTGGATTGCCGTATTTATCAATAAATATATTTTTATATAGTTGTATCAACAGTTTATTTTCTAGCGTTCATTATATTTTCAATTTCATCTACCTCTATTGGCATTTTTATTTCATCCATAAAATCTATTGGACCATTTTGGGTAATCAAAAGATTATTTTCAATACGAATACCAATACCTTCTTCTTTTATATAAATACCGGGCTCGCAGGTAAATAAATTTCCTGCCTGCATTGGCTCATATCGCATGCCAACATCATGCACATCTATTCCTAAAAAATGACTTGTACCATGCATAAAATATTTTTTATAAGCTGGCCAATTAGGATCTTCATTCTTAATATCATCCATAGAAATAAGACCCAAGTCTACCAATTCTTTTTCCATTAACTCTTTACCTACTATTTCATGGTATTCCATTAATAAAGTGCCTGGAATTATTAATTTAGATGCTGCACGCATAACACGCAAAACGGCATTATAAACATCTTTTTGACGTTTAGTAAATTTTCCATTAACAGGAATGACTCTTGTCATATCACTTGCATAATTGGCATAATCAACGCCACAATCTACCAATAACAAATCACCATCTTTACATGGTCTATTATTTTCTACATAATGCAATACACAAGCACTTTCGCCACTGGCTACTATTGGATGAAAAGAATGACCAATAGCGGCATTGCGCATATATTCATGAATTAATTCTGCTTCTACTTCATATTCCATTACCCCTGGTTTCACAAAGTGTAATAGTCTTTCGAAACCTAATTTTGAAATACCAATGGCATGTTTGGTTAGTCCTAATTCAATATCACTCTTTACACTGCGCAAACGCTGCAATATTGGAGCTGCTCTATGGTAATGGTGTAAGGGAAATTGGTTTCTAATTTGGGTTGCAAAATCTAAATCACTATACGGTGCTTTATAAGAAAAGCGATCGTTCTCATTTAAGGTTAGATAAATATTTTCAGCATAATTTATTTTAGGGCGAATAGAAGATTCAAAACCATCGTTCCAAAATATAGAAGCAATACCGCTAGTGGCTATTGCTTCTTTCTTAGTATATTTATGTCCTTCCCAAATAGCAATAGTATCGTTGGTTTGTTTTAAATAAAGACATTCTTTATTAGCGCCATCAGGACTATCAGGATACAAAACCAAAAAACTATCCTCTTGGTCGATACCCGTTAACCAAAAGAAATCAGAGTTTTGTTTAAAATCAAGTGAGGCATCACCATTGCGTACAAACTCATAATTGCTTCTAAAAATAGCAATACTATTGGGTTTCATAGCAGCAGTAAAACGCTTTCTGTTATCTATAAAAAGTTGATTGTCTATGGCCCTGTATTTCATAATTTAAAATGCGAAAATAATGAAATAAAATGAATGCTTTAAAAAGTAGGAAATTTTGTTTAGGAATATTTTTATTCTTCAAAAATAAATAAAGTCATATTTTTAAATGTAAATATCTCTTTTATGTTAAATAATTACCAAAAATATTATGTAGGTTTGAAATTCTTATCAATGCTTAAAAAATCGCTTAAAAAAATATTATCACACCTCACATTTTATGTGTTAATAGCCATAATAACAGGCATTTTAGTAGGGCATTTTTTGCCGCATATTGCCAATACAGATGAGATGAAATCTATTGGCGATACTTTTATTGCAATTATTAAATTATTTATTGCGCCTATTATATTTTTTACCATTGTGTTGGGCATTAGCAGTATGGGCAATTTAAAGAAAGTAGGTAGAATTGGACTTAAATCACTTCTATATTTTGAAGTAGTTACTACATTGGCATTGGCTATTGGAATAGCTGTAGCATTAATATTTAAACCAGGCAATATCGACAAATCAGGACTTCCAATACAAGATGCCAGTAAGTTTACTAAAAATGCTGATGAAGCATTTAATTGGTTTGTATTTTTTAAAAATAATTTAACAATTCAAGTATTATTAATTGCTATTGCAGTAGGTATTATTGTTACTTTTTTAAAACAAAGAGCACAAATAGTTTCCAAATTAGAATTTACTTCTAAGTATATTTTTTTAGCCCTAAAATATGTTATGTACTTGGCACCAATAGGTGCATTTGGCGCTATGGCCTACACTATTGGAAAGTTTGGCTTACACACTTTGGTGCCCTTAGCTAAACTGATGGGCTGTGTGTACATTACTATGTTTTTATTTATAATATTTATATTGGGTGGGATAATGAAATATTATAAATTGAATATTTTCAAATTCATTAAATACATCAAAGATGAATTGCTTATAGTATTAGGCACTTCTTCATCGGAACCTGCAATGCCTATGCTAATGCAAAAATTAGAAAAACTAGGTTGCAGTAAGCCCATAGTTGGCTTGGTAGTACCCACAGGTTATTCGTTTAATTTAGATGGAACATCTATTTATCTTTCAATGGCCGCTATATTTTTAGCGCAATTATACAATGTCCATTTATCGCTTAGCGAATTAGCAATCTTATTAGGTGTGCTGATGCTAACGTCTAAAGGTGCTGCTGGCGTAACAGGTAGTGGGTTTATTGTATTAGCCTCTACATTGGCCGCTTTGCATACCATTCCGTTAGAAGGTATGGCTTTCTTATTGGGAGTAGATAAATTTATGAGTGAAGCACGTGCATTGACCAATATTATTGGAAACGGAGTAGCATCTATAGCCATAGCCAACAATGAAGGTGAATTTAATGTAGAACATTACAAAAAAGAAACTGCTAGCTAAAGAGCTTTAAATAAACTTTCATCTTTAACTTTTTCTATTAATCTTACAAAAAGAATTTCAGTTTTTTCTCTAGCCCAAGGCGTTTTTCTCAAGAAAGTTAAACTAGATTTTAAAGATGGCTTAATTTTAAAACAATTAATAGCTACATGATAACTTAATTGTTCCCAACCATAAAAATTGACTAAATAAGTAATTATTTGCTCAAGTTTTAGCCCATGCAAAGGATTGTTCTCTTGCTCGCTAAACACTGCAACAATTAATAATTATTTAACATCATTGGCATTATTAGCATTAAAACGTCCTCATCGGCTTCGTTTTCATTTGGCACTAATAAACCGGCTCTGTTAGGTGTAGATAATTTTAAATTTACAGTATCATGGTCTACATTGGCTACCATTTCTAATAAAAATCTAGAATTAAAGCCTATTTCCATATCCTCGCCATCGTATTCGCAAGTACGTTTTTCATTCGCTTCGTTTGCTAATTCTATATCTTCTGCACTTGCGGCTAATTCGTTACCTGTTATTTTTATTCTAATTTGGTGTGTAGTTTTATTGCTAAAATTAGATACCCTTTTTACTGTTTCTAAAAAATCAATTCTATTAATTGTAACGATATTATTATTTTCTGCAGGTATTACAGCTCTATAATCAGGATATCTTTCATCAATTAATCTACAAGATAATTTTAAGTTATTAGTTGTAAAAAATACATTTGATTTATTAAAGTCAATTTGAATAGGTGTAACATCATTGTTAAGTGATGATTTCAAAAGATTCAATGCTTTTTTTGGCAAAATAAAAGAATGCTCCATACCAGGTTTGACATCATTTCTAGTTAATCTTACAAGACGATTTGCATCAGTTGCTACAAAATTCAGGCTATCTTCTGTTAGTTCTACAAATACACCTGTTAAGTTTAATCTTAACTCATCGTTACCCGTAGCAAACAATGTTTTACTTATACAACGCAATAAAACATTAGATGGCATTGTAAAAGATTTCTCAGATTCTACAATTGGCACTTTTGGAAAATCAGACCCACTTTGTCCTGCTAATTTATATCTACCAAAAGCAGTGCTTAGTTCAATAGCATAGGTATCATCATTAACTGTAAATGTAATTGGTTGGTCGTTTAAACCTTTTACAGTATCTAATATCAAACGCGATGGAATGGCTACTAATATATTTTCTTTAGATTCTACTTTTAAGGTAGTGCTCATTGAGGTTTCTAAATCTGTAGTTGATATGGTTAAATTACCATCTTTAATATCAAACAAGAAATTATCGAGTATAGGTAATACGGGCTTAGAGACAATAGCTCCATTAACTTTCATTAAGTGCTCTAATAATTCTGGTGCTGCAACAATAAATTTCATATTTATTTACTTTTTTTAATACTTGCGAAAGTAAATACTTATTTAGCAGCTATATTCACAAAATTTTAACTTTTATACACAATAGCTGTATTCTTAATTTGGATATGACTTACTCTTCCAACAATCGAATTTTTTAGTCGTGCTATCTTTCATTTGACCTGCAGGCGGCATTACATTGCCCGATGTTCCTTTAATTCTGCCAATCAAATTATTGTTTTTGATGGCATTTTCAACTGCAGATTTAGAATCTAGTAGTAAATTTCCACTTTTATTGGACGGAATATGGCAAGAATTTGTACAATTAGCATTAACAATTGCAGAAATAGAGTTGGTGTAAGTTATATTTTTACAGCTATCTGTTGCCACAGGGGTAGTTGCAGTTGCGGGTGGATCAGTACTTTTTTCCTTACAAGCAAAAATTATAACACTACAAGAAATAGACACAAGAGATAAAATTAGATAGATTTTTTGTTTCATTTTTTTATTTTTAAAGTTTCAAATATCGAATATTTTTTTAGGATTCAAAATACTTTTTGGGTCGAAGGCTTTTTTGATACCTTTCATTAGTTCAAAATGTATGGGAGAAAACACAACATCTAAATATTGTTTTTGTACAAGCCCAATGCCATGTTCTCCGCTTATGGTGCCACCATATTGTTTGCATAATTCAAATATTTTACGAATAGCTTTAGGCAATTCATTTTGCCAAAATTCATCACTTAAATTATTTTTTAAAATATTGATATGCAAATTACCATCGCCTGCATGCCCATAGCAAACAGTTTCAAAACCATATTGCTTACTTAAATATTCTACACCTTCATATAATTGAGGTAAATAAGAACGTGTAACTACTGTATCTTCTTCTTTATAGATGCTTATTTGTTTTACAAGTTCGCCTATACTGCGTCTTATTTTCCAAAATTTTTCTTTGGTTTCTGCATCTTCAGCCATCAGCACATTCATTACCTCCATTTGATCTAATGCGTTATAAATTTTTTCGCATTGTGGCAATAAATCTTCTATTTCAAAAGCATCTACTTCAATCAATAAATAGGCTTTTTCATCTCCAAATTTAAAATTAATATTTTGCTTACTGGTAGAAATTTCCACTCCCTTTTTATCCATAAACTCTAAAGCGGAAGGTGTAACACCAGCACTTAAAATCTTAGAAACACAAGCACAAGCATTCTTAGCAGAAGCAAATGAAGCAAGCATTAAAGTACGATAAGGAGGATAACTTAATAATTTTAAAGTTATTTTGGTAATTATGCCAAGCGTCCCTTCGCTACCAACCATTAATTGTGTTAAATTATAGCCTGTGCTATTTTTTAATACATTGGCGCCTGTTTGTATAATTTCACCTATGGCCAATACCACTTCAAGATTTAATACATAATCGCGCGTTGTGCCATATTTAACACACCTAGGGCCACCACTACTATGCGCCACATTGCCCCCTAATGTGCAACTGCCTTTACTTGCAGGATCAGGGGGATAAAACAGACCTAAAGCCTGCACTGCTTCTTGAAAAACTTCATTGATTACACCTGGTTCTACTATGGCTTGAAAATTATTTTCATCTATATGTATTATTTTATTCAGTTTATGTAAGGCCAATACCACTCCTGCTTCTACCGGCAAACAACCACCACTTAAGCCTGTACCGGCACCTCTAGCAGTAACTGTAATTGTGTGTTCATGGCAGTATTTCATTATTGAAGAAATTTGTTCCGCATTACTGGGAACAAGCACTGCCGATGGCAAAAATTGTAAATCTTCAGTGTAATCTCTGCTGTAAGTATTCAAATCCTCAGACTCAGTCAATACACAATTTTCAGATAATATAGATTTAAAAAAGGATAAATCTTTACTATCTATTATTTTATATTTCACACCTACGAACTTACATTTTTTTTTAACTTCTCTTAAAAATTATTTTTTAAAAATTAAAATGAATTAAAGCAACCCATTCTTTTCTTAGCTGTGGTTGATTTTTTGCGTTTAAAAATATTTTTTAAATTAAAGTTTGGATTATTCCCAAAAGCAATTCCTATAAAAACATCTGCATCACGTACATTTTTTGTATTTATAAATGAATAAATACTATTGCTGCCAAAATATAAAGGACCTACTCTAAATGCAATGCCCATGCGAAAGGCTCTATAATCATAAGTTAAATAAGCAGGCAATGAAACTTCAAAATAACGGTATTCTATTCTTGGGGCTACCATGAGGGCACTTTGGTAGCTGGCATTTTTAGATAGTTTTTTTCTAAGGCTTTGGGTAATGACGCCACTTATAAATAAGTTTTTCTTTAGTTGAAAATCTCCACTTACAACTATACGAGTAGGCAAACCAACCTGATAAGCACCTGTATATTTTTTTACTGTACCAATTGTATTTAAAAAAGAATCGGCTGAAGCTTCGTAATTAGCATTGTTAATATAAAAAGTATTGCTATTTATTCCAATAGGAGTAGTAGTATTTAGTTGTGTAAATTCTGCTTCTTTATAAGTAATTTTTCCAATATCCATAATTGAAAAACCAATTTTAGCAAAATATTGAGTTTGATTTTTATGATAGTCACCATGACGCTTGGTGTGTTTTTTATTAAATAAATAAGTTGCACCAATATCATATCCCATTCCTTTACCTATTTCATTTCCGTAGGTAACCATTTGAATATTAGTTGGCATAAATACAACGCTATCTGGGCTTATAGTTTTCAAGGTCATTCCAGAATTATACAAATAAAATCCAGGTAAGCCCCAATTCCGTTTTATGGTTATTCCTAATAATAATTGCCTATCAAAATCTAATTTTATGGCTTTAGAAATATTGAATCCTGCAGATATTCTTGCATTTCCTACAAGTGCAAATTCAGAAATAGTATTTTCACCCCCTTTATTAAATGGTGTAAATAAATTAAAAGCACCTTGAATAGAATCAAACTCTTTAAAAATAGCATGAGCAAAGTTTTCCGGTAAATTAGCTCCTCTGGCATTGGCATATGCAGATGTAATAAATCCAATTCGCCATGAATTAATTTTAATAGAAGCTGAAGGCCCGTAAACATCTGCCGCAACAGATAATTGTTTACTATTTCCATTTAAGCGCTCTACCAACCATCGTCTGTCCCATTTTAAATTACCATATTCAGACTTGTATGCACTAGGGAAATTATTTGGTAATTTATAAGCAGAAAATGGTAGTCGATGGTTGATATAATTATTGTTAATATTAACCCAAGTACCTGCTACATTTATATGCCACTTATAAAAACTATAGGCATTTAATGAAGGATTCAAATGGTAAGAACGCACTGCGCCATAATAACTTATGCCAAGCGGTGTTATATTTTGAGATATTAAGGCTGAATGAATTCCTGAAACAAATATTAAAACTACAATATGAAAATTTAAGAAGGTCTTCATATTATATTAAACTCCGTTTTTGTCAAAAAGTTGTATGAGACTTAAAAAATATTTTCAGAATTATTTATAATGATAGAAAATTCCTTCATCTAAAGGTGTCCATAGACAAGCCTTTTGACCACATTTTTTTAACCCATTATTTGACCAAGTATTACATGTATGAAATAAGCTATCACTGCCTTTGGCTTCATAAAAATCATCATATGAATTGTAGTTGGCGTTTGTGTTTATTAGTATTGGTTTTTCATTGTCTAGTTTCAAAGTCTTTTTGATGTAGGTTATTAAATTGAGGTAGTGTTTAGAGCTAATCAAAATTCGTTTATAATTATTACTTTCGCTTAATTGATAGTGCAAAGTTGTATGAATGGCAGAATTGCCTAATCCACTAGAGGCTTTAAATGCTTTACTAAATTTTAAATCAGCCCAAGTAGGGGTTTTTAAATAAAAACCTTTATCGCCCCATCCAAATGCTATAAATTTTGCTGTGGTATCTTTTTTTTGCGTATTTGTTTATGGGATTATTATGGCACAGTTTATTTCGGTCGAATTAACAGGTACTACAATATCTGTATGAACCTCATTACTCAATATATAAATAGCAATTTTCTCTTCAGTTGTTTTTTCTTTTGCGGTTGGAATAATTGAAAATACTGAAACCAATAAGGTATACATTGCGATGAAAATAAGGATACAAGTAATTATTCTTTTTATATGGATTAAGATATAGTGTTTAAAATATTTGATACTATTAATTGGTTATTTTTTGATATTCAAAATTAGAAATAAAATTTACATAATAAAAATCAATGCATTATTTTATGGCTATCAATTAATTTAATCATATTTTTGTAGTTCATGAATTTAGATCTTACAAAGATAAATTTAAGTATAGAAGGCAGTAATAAAAAGAAAATTACGCTTGATATTACATTACCCATTAGCAAAGTAAAAACCCCAGTAGTAATATTCTGCCATGGATTTAAAGGTTTTAAAGATTGGGGTCATTTCAATTGGATATCTAATGCGTTTGCTAAACAGGGACTAGCCTTTCTTAAATTTAATTTTTCTTACAATGGCACCACAGAGAAGCAATTAATTGATTTATCAGATTTAGAAGCCTTTGGGAACAATAATTACCAAATTGAGTACGATGATTTAGGATTGGTAATTGATTATGTTGAAAAAGAATGTATAGCCTTCCATATTAATAAAAATGAAATTTATTTGGCGGCACACAGCAGAGGTGGCGGCATAGCTATTTTAAGAACCAGTGAAGATAAACGCATAAAGAAATTAGCTCTTTGGGCCTCTTTATCAGAGTTTGAGAGTTTTTTTAGACCAGAAACAATTAAAAAATGGCAAGCTGATGGCGCAGTATATGCTACTAACAAAAGAACAAATCAGGAATTACCATTATACAAACAGTTTTATGATAATTATATTGAAAATAAATCTAAACTAGACGTGCCAAAAGCTGCCTTACTCATTAGTGCTCCAATGTTAATTATTCATGGAGATAATGATGAAGCTGTAAATATTTCTCATGCTGAGGCATTATACGAAATTGTACAACATTCTATCTTTATAAAAGTAGAAAATGGTGATCATACCTTTGGCGCTAAACACCCTTTTAATGAAGCTACAGATGTTACAGAAATGCTAGAAGAATTGGTAGAAAACACAGTCGAATTTTTTATTGATTAGTAATTATTAAATAAGTGGTTTTTTCTAACTCAAAATAATTTTGATTTAATAAATAAGTGGCTGGCAAAACAGCCATAAAATCGGCCCCTAAAAAGATATCATTCCTATTTAATTCTTTATTAATATTAGGTTCATTTTTATAAACTCGAATAGTAGTCTTGGGTATTTTTTTAATTTTAGATAACAATAAAGTCTCGTATGGCAAAGCCCAGGTACCTTGCATTTCTTCATGGTTTATTAAGCTATCATTAATGAGTAACTTATTATTTTTAGTATAGTTTTGAGTTAAAAGCTTATCTAATGCTTCATATCTATTTATATAAATATTACTTACTTTAAAAATGCCAAAGAATGAATAAAAAACAACACTAATTAAAAGAATTAAAGAGAATTTATTGTATTTAATCTCACATAATACAATAGGATATAGACAAATAATAACCCAAGGTGTAAAGTTTTTTTCCATAAAAATATTCCCATCACCTTTGTTAAAAACTACTATTATAAGTGTCCAAAGTATAAATACATAAGACACATAAGTTATTAAAAAAACATACTTCTTTTGTTTGAAAAATATGATTGCCAAAATAATAAAACATGCCGTAGGTATAAAATAAACCATTATGAAATAAGAATTTATTCTAAGGTCGCCATAAAAAAAGTTAAAGCTATAAACTAATTTTAGATGCAATGCTATATCAAAAGTACTACTTAGTTGAAAGTATAATTTATTTTCATAATCGGAATCAGGAATTAATAATATTTTTAAAGCAAGAATTGAAACCATTAAAATGCTTACAATTTTAAGATTTAAACTTAATTTATAATTTAAAGAAACCCAATGAGTAAAAACTATAAATGGTAGTATTAAAATCGCCATTGGATGACAAAATAAAGTAATTGATATAAGTATTAAAAATACTGTCATACTCGAAAGTAACGAATGCTTTTTATTTTCAAAAAAGACTAAAAAGCCGGCTAATAATAAACTTGCAGATATTAATAAAGAAGTTTCGTTTAAGGCTAAGAAGTAACTTTCTCTGTAGCTTAATACTTGAAAAACAGTTAACAAAAGCGCTAGTTTAGGTTGTTTAATTTTAAGTAATATACCAAAACTAATAAAAGCAAGTAAAATATGACTAATAGAAAACAGTGCTAAAACAGTTGGAATTGTAAAGCCTAACTTCAAACCTAACCATGGAAAAATTTCTAATAAATAAAAAGAATAGCGTCCGTGTTCAATAGCAGGAAAGCCATTGTTTATTAAATTAAAAACTGCATAAGCAGAATCTAGATATAACACCCTTTCTTTAAAATAAAAAACACCTAATGAAAGGGAAAACAAAAATATTAATAGCGAAATTAATACAAATAGTCTTTTCATTTTATAGCATATAAATACGAATTTAAGGAATTAGCAACCCCTTGCCAACTAAATTGGCTAACAATTCTAGCATTCCCCTTTATACCTGTTTCTAATCGCAATGATTCACTCCTTAACAGTGAGCATACTTGCTGAGCAAAACTTTCTGCATCTGTTCTCATAAAAGCACCCTCTCCGTTGGCAATACCAAGTCCTTCAAACCCAATATTTGTACATACAACAGGTATTCCCATGCTCATGGCTTCTAAAACTTTATTTTGAGTACCTGCGCCAAATCTTAAAGGAGCCACTACTATACTTGCCGAGTTATACATTTCTGACAAATCTGATATAAATCCAGTAACTTGCACTCCATCCGTATTGGCTAAGTCTAATACCTTGGAAATAGGCCTTTGACCAGCAATTATAAATTGAATATTGGGAAACTGAACTTTAATGAGTGGTAAAATATCTTTAACAAAATAAATAACGGCATCTACATTGGGAGCATAATCCATATTGCCGGTAAATAACAAAGTGTTGTTTTTGGCGTAATTATGATTTCCCATTTTAAACTTTTTAATATCAACTCCATTAGGCAATACCTCAATATTTGATTGCTGATGTTTAGAGATCAAATATTTTTTATCTTCTTCAGAACACACCAAATTCAAGTTAAATTGACCAAGAATTTCAGACTCATATTTTAATACTTTTTTACTTTCAATATTGTCTAATAATTTCTGGAAAAAATTTCTTTTGATTGTTTTTCTCCTTTCCCAATACAATGAAAAAGCATCTGGCAAATCAAGGATTCTTTTATATTCTTTTTTTTCAATGGCATATTGCGCCATTCTTAAATGCTGAATATGTATAATATCAAAATTATTCTTGATTAATAAAGCATCTACTTTTTTTTGAAAAACAGCACTTTTAAAATAATTAACCTGCAGAGGTAGACGGCCTAATAAGCCAAACGCCACATTCAAGAAACTTTTCCATTTGGGCAACTTTACAACTTCAATACTTTTAAAAAGATGGCTAATTTTATCAATATCATCAAAATCACTTGCCTGTTCGGCAAAGGTAATGAGGTGCAAATTATGTTGTTTTGAAAGCTGGTTTGCTAAATTAAATATTTTTAATTTATCGCCTCTAAAAGGAGGATAAGGAAAGCGATTCGCAATAAATAAAATATTCAAAATAATGTGTTAAAAATTATAACGGTAAGTTATGTGTTTCTTTATTTCTTGAGCACCCATGCTGGCAAACATACTTAGCATTTTTGGATTAAAATCGCCTATCCAAGCCAGTTCATTGTCTTTATATTGGGTATTTATAAGTATGGCTTCTCTAAATTTCATAATTAATGCTATTTCCAAACCTAGGTTGTGATATTTGGGGACTACACCAAATACGATACCTCTTATTCTTTCTACTTTTCGTCTGTAATACAAAAACTTTAGTTTACCTATTAAATTCATTTTGCCATTTACATGTTTAAAAATCTGGTTAACATCTAATACAGTAATATAAAAACCTACTGGCTTACCATCTGCATAAACAAAAATATTCATTTCTTCTACCAAAATAGGTTTCATTTGTTTCATTAAAACCATAATTTTTTCTAATGTCATAGGCACAAAATTATCATGAAAAGCCCAAGCTTGGTTGTATATTTCTATAAAATCTTTGGCATATTTTTCAATATTATTTTTATGGATATAATCAAAAGTATAAGAAGGATTGGCAAAAACACGCGAGGCAAGCTTGCTAAATCTATCAAAATTGAAAGTTTCGTGTGTTATTAACGAAGTAGTTTGTCCAATTTCAGGTTTAAATCCGTAACTTTCAAAAAGGTCTTTATAATAAGGAAAATTATAATTCTCCTTATAACTCGGTCTTTCAAAACCTCCTACCATTAAGCCCCAAAAACTATCGCGCTCGCCAAAATTAATTGGACCATCCATAAAAGTGCAATTTTGAGCAATCAGCCATTCTTTTGAAGCGCTAAAAAGCACATTAGCTGCTTCTTGATTATTTATACATTCAAAAAAACCACATCCTCCTAAAATAGCACCTGTAGTTTCTATTTTATTATAAAAGGCAGCTATTCTGCCTACACTTTCTTTCCCATTTTTCAATATCCATTGCATAGAATCGCCTGATTGGTATGCCGGGTTTAAATTTATATTAAATGTGAAAGCAATATCAGCATCCAATGGCATTATATAATTTGCATCATGCTTGTACAGACTTTTAGGCATGTCTATAAATGCTTTTTCTAGGTTTTTATTGTTAACTAATTGTAATGTAAAATTCACTTTGCAAAAATATTTTATAAAACCATATAAATTTTAGTTTTTTTTGCACCAAGCAAATATTTAGTTTTTAATAGAAATTTTCTTAAAATATTATCCTTTAAAATGAGTAAAATAGACCAATATAAGCAATCTTCGCATGGAAAAAACAGAATGAAGCAAGAGGGAGATGTGGCTAAAGCAAGAGACTATTTCTTTAGTAATGCACCCTTAAACTTAAAATATCTGCTCGAAAAACGCTTTGGATGGATGAATAATTTTCTAAAAAACGAAGATTCGGGCATTGAAGTTGGATGTGGAACCGGCCTAAGTAAATTATTTATAAAATGTAGAAATTACCGTATTACAGATTATGCAGATAACGAATGGTTAGATGATAAAATGGAAGATGCCTTAAATACACCTTATGAAAATGAAAGTTTAAATTTTGTAATTTCAAGCAATATGATTCACCATGTGCCCTATCCTATTAAGTTTTTTAAAGAAATGCATAGAATTTTAAAACCGGGAGGTGTGGTTATTATTCAAGAAATTAATTGCTCTTGGGCTATGCGCAGAATACTAAAATTAATGCGACACGAAGGGTATGACTATACTATTAATGTGTTTGATGAAAACTTAATTTGCACCGACCCTAATGATTTATGGAGTGCCAACTGCGCTATACCTAATTTACTATTTGATAATCAAGAAGCCTTTAGAAAGCATATTCCTTATTTTAGTATTGAGAAAATAAGTTATAGTGAATTGTTCTTATTTTTAAACTCAGGTGGTGTAATAGCTAAAACCAAATGTATTCGTTTACCTAAATTTTTATTACGATTGATCAATAGAGTTGATAAAATATTAGTCGCCATTTCACCCAGTACTTTTGCATTACAACGCCAAATAGTGCTCAGAAAGTAATATTTTAAAAGTAATATTTATGGTTTGTGTGCATGAAATTGAACGGTTTTAGTTATTTTAGTTCCATCATGACTTTTTATGGCATCTACTGTCAAGAACATATCACTGTGAATTGTATTATTATTAACCCAAGTTTCATTGATGATATAATCATTTTGATGAACTTCTGTAGATTTTGTCATTACAGTTACATTATCTGCTATTCTTACTAATTTTAAATTATATCCATGCAATTTTGCATTTGCATTTATATCTATTTTAATTTTTGCAGTATCCATGTTTTCTATTTCATTGCTTGCTACTGGTGATATAATATTATGTTAACAGAACTTGCAGGACTTCAGTATGATCGTGTCCTTTTTCTTTACAGGCAGAAAACATTATAAACAAAACTGCAATTGCAATAAATAATTGATTATTTTTAATTATTTGATATTTATAAGAAACAATAATATGCTAAAACGTGGCAAAAAAAAATTATAATTTTTCAAAAATATCTATCAAAGAGGCGTAAGTATCAAAATTAGGTTGTTTTACAAAATCAATATCTACCCATTTTACTTCAGTAATATTTTCTTCTGTTTGAGGCACTAACTTATCAGTACCAAATGCAATCATAGTGAACCATACAGTGCGTTTTAATATCCACCTGCCTTTTAAAAAATATACGTGGTATGTGTAAGCCGATTTTTTTACTATTCCTAAAAAAGCAATTCCGCATTCCTCGTGCACCTCCCTAAGCGCAGCTAAACGTTGGTCTTCACCCTTTTCTATTTTGCCTTTTGGCAAATCCCATTTGCCCAATCTTTTAATTAACAGTAATTGCTTTTTATCATTGTAAACAATACCACCCGCTGCCTTAATGAGGTTAAACGGCTTTTTAATTTGTTTAAAAACTTCACAGTAATCACTGCTTTGATAAGCTATATTTCTAGCGCCTTTGTAGGTGTTGTTTAAAATAGGCTGAATAATACTATCGAGGTCATTATGACTAACAATTTTAAAAGAATTGTGAATTACTTGGTTAGTATTAGCGAAAAGTAGTGTACACTCATTCACAAATATTTTATAGTTTTGCTGCATAATTATGTTAAAAAATAATACAAGTGCAAAAATAGCAAATTACTTATTACAATGTAAAGCTGTAAAATTAAATGTAGATGAACCTTTTACTTGGACCAGTGGTTTGCGTTCTCCAATATATTGTGATAATAGAGTAACGCTTTCATATCCTGAAATTAGAAAGTACATTACGCAAGAACTAGTAAGTGCAATAAAAAATTATTATCCTACAGTTGAAGCTATTGCTGGTGTTGCAACAGCAGGTATAGCGCAAGGAGCCCTAATTGCAGATAGTTTAGAACTTCCTTTTGCTTATGTAAGATCTGAACCTAAAAAGCATGGTTTAAAAAACAGTATTGAAGGCCGATTAGAGGAAGGCGCCAAAGTAGTGGTGGTAGAAGACTTGATAAGTACTGGCAAAAGCAGTTTAAAAGCGGTACAAGACTTAAAAGAATTTGGTTTCGAAGTTTTAGGGTTGGTCTCTATCTTTAATTATGGGTTTTTAGAAACAGATGTTAAATTTAAAGAAACCAATTGTCATTATCATTCCTTAAGTAATTTTAATGCTTTGGCAAAAGAGGCTCAAGCGTCTCAATATATTACATTAGAACAGGCTGAAAAAATAGTAAGTTGGAATAAAGATGCAAAAACTTGGAGTGATAGTTTCATTGGAGTTTAGTCTATATATTCACACAATTAGGTTTAGAACCTTATGGAAGAATAGTAGTTGGTGTATTAGAATTGATAGCAGCAGCTCTTATATTGATACCAAAACTCACTATTTATTTTTCAAGCCTCTCTTTAGGTTTAATGGGTGTGGCTTTGTTTGCACATTTAACTAAACTGGGTACAATAGTTCAAAACGATAGTGGCTTATTAGTAATTTTAGTTACGGTATTTTCTGTTCTTATTTTAATGTATGAAAAATCGCAAGTAGTGAGTGTTTTAAGAGATTTAAAAAACAAGTTTGTTAATAATGAAGGTTAAGATTTTAACCTTAAAATAACTTTTAATAAATCTAAAAAATAATACCGCATTGATATTTATAATAGACCAATAAATTGGTCTTAATAACTATCTAATCTGCATTTACCAATATGAATTGGTCTTCCAACCAATTCATAATTGGTATAATTTGATAAAATATTCTAAATTCGCCAATTAAGAAATATTTTTATGGAAACAAAAGACCCTTCATTTGGCTCGTTACACGAATTTTTTTTAAATTCAGCTCATCAAATTCATTCTTTGGATTACCCTTTTTTGTTTGAAAAAATAAAAGGCAATTATGAAAGTATTTCCTATGGTGAAACATTAAAAAACATTGAATATTGGACTGCTTATTTATACCAATCTGGAATTAGAAAAGGTGATAAAGTGGCCATTATTTTTGAAAATTGCCCCGAATATGTATACTTCGACCAAGCATTGCAAAAACTAGGGGCTATAAATGTTTCTATTTTTCCAACTTTAACTGCAGATGAAACGCAATTTATTCTGAATGACAGCGAAAGTAAAGCAGTATTGCTTGGCACTCCTTTTTTATTAAAGAAATTTCAGAAAGTCGAACAAAATTGCCCAAATATTAAGCAAGTTTTTTTAGCTTTTAATTACCAAGAAAAAAGTGAAAAAATAAAATTGGTATCGGATGTCAAATCAGAAGGAGCAGTTCTTTGGCCTACATTAAAATCAGTTATTGAAGCCATTTTATCTACCATTCAAAAAAACGATTTAAGTGCTTTAATATATACTAGCGGAACTACAGGCGTTCCCAAAGGAGCTATGTTGAGCCATTATAATTTTATGAGCAACTGTTATGATGCTTTAGAATTATGTTCAAGTATAAATAAGGAGGATAGATTCCTTTCTTTTTTACCGCTTAGCCATGTTTATGAAAGAATGGCTGGATATTACTTACCAACCTATATTGGTGCTCAAATAGCTTATACAGAAAGTATTGAAAAAATTGCTCAAAATTTTCAAGAAATAAATCCAACTATAATGACTTGCGTACCACGTTTGCTCGAAAGGTTAGAAAGTAAAATTAGAAATAGTGCAATTGAAAAGGGGGGTATTTCAGCTAAAATTTTCTTTTGGAGCTTAAAAGTAGGAGAAACATACAGGTATAAATTAGAAGATAAAAAGTATATCAATCCAATTTTATCCCTTGAACATTGGATTGCAGAAAAATTAGTTTTTAGCAAAATTAAATTAAAATTAGGCGGAAGATTAAAATTATTGGTATCTGGCGGAGGTGCTTTGCCTCAACACGTTGGCGAGTTTTTTGGAAATATTGGCATCCGTTGTCAGCAAGGTTATGGCTTAACAGAAACTTCCCCTTTTGTAAGTGTAAATGAATTTGAACGTCAAGTGCATGGCACAAGTGGCAGAGTAGCGCCTAGGCAGCAAGTGGCAATTCAGAATGTTGAAACTAAAGAAATTATTACCATTCAATCGTATACGAGTTTTCAACCTGATTTTGAAAGTAAAGAAGGCGAAATACTTTGTAAAGG
This sequence comes from Bacteroidota bacterium, assembly GCA_013205405.1. GTDB lineage: Bacteria > Bacteroidota > Bacteroidia > NS11-12g > UBA955 > JABMMZ01. The sequence continues at coordinate 32,855 of JABMMZ010000091.1, forward strand.
ACCCAATATAATGTTAGGATATTATAACAATCCAAAAGAAACAGGTATTGTGATAGATGCTGAGGGCTGGTTTCACTCAGGCGATATTGGCAAATTTGAAAAAGGGTATTTAAAAATTACCGATAGATTGAAAAATATGTTGAAGACAAGTTTAGGTAAAAATATTTATCCAACACCAATTGAAAATACCTATTTGCAAAGCGAAAAAATAGATCAAATATTTATTATTGGTGATAAGCGAGAATATTTATCTGCTATTATAGTGCCCAAAGAAGACCAATTAAAAAAAATCTTTGGTTTAAATGATTCTTTTTTCATAACTGAAGAGCATATGATTGAAGATGAAAAAATAAAATCTTGGATTGAACAAGACATCAAAAAGCTTTCATTACAAATGGCTAATTATTGTAGAATAAAAGATTTTGTAGTTAAAAGAAAGCCATTTTCTATTGAAGAAGGTGAAATTACTGTTACACTAAAACAAAAACGAAAAGTAATTGAGACAAAGTATCATCAATGGATAGAAGGTTTATATTAATATGTTTAATTCTCAAATTAGGGTTTAATTTTCTTCTAATATTAAAATTGAATTAAAAACACTTAATTTCGCGGAAACTAAACACGTTTAAAACGCCTTTGTCTTAATGAATAGCTTGTCATACAATATTATTGCTCCTGTAAGCTTTTTAATATTCTCATTCTTGTATTTACGAATTGCTAAATTCTATCAAATATACGACCATCCAGTTGGTCGAAGTTCTCATAGAGCGCGAACTATTACAGCATTTGGTATTTTTATTTTATGGGGATTGATGACCTATTGTATTTTCTTTCCGTTTGTTCTTAAAGATTTTTTCATAATTGGTTTAATTATGATGTGCACCATTAGCTTTATAGATGATATCGTTTTTGTTAAACATTTTATTCGGCTTATTTTTCAAATTTTTGCGCTAATCTTACTCGCAATTGAACTCCCATTTGATTATATTTCTGCTGAAAAATGGCCTATAATTATTGCTTGTGTTATTTTTGGCATTGGCGTATTGAATGCATTTAATTTTATGGATGGAATAAATGGAATGCTAGGCTTAAATAGTTTAGTTATTCTTTTAAGTTTTTGGTGGTTGAACAATCACTCTGTAGATATGCAAGGCAATATTGTGAGATTCACTTCGCCTGAGTTTCTTTACACCATAATTGTTGGATTATTGGCGTTTTTATTCTTTAATTTACGTCCAAAAGCTAAAGTTTTTGCCGGTGATGTGGGCAGTATAGGAATAGCTTTTATTATTTTTTATTTAATGATGAGTTTAATTTTCAAAACAGGCAATTATGCTTACTTATTATTATTTTCTTTAATTGGCGTAGATGCTGGATTGACAGTAATTTATAAATTAATATTAAAAGAAAATATATTTGTTCCTCACCGCGATTTTTTATTTAAAAAATTAGTGCACGTTGGCAAAGAAAAGCACATAAAAATATCCTTAATCTACGCTGTTTTTCAAGCCTTTATTTCAATTATTGTTATTGCATTACCTTTGCAAAGAAAGTTTTCTGCGCAGTTAAGTGTATTATTTATAGGGGTAGTTTTTCTTGGAGCAGTTTATATTTCTGTTAGAAATAAATATACAAAGCAAAGGATTATTAGAATTAACGAACCAGAATTAGATAGTGAATAATATTTCAAATTTATAACAATACTCATTTCAAAATAGTACAAACCCTGCTTAGAAATTTGGCAGTGGTAAATGTCGAATGAGTAGCTATTAATCTAATTTTGAAAAGTGACAAATTGGACTAATAGAAATACCTTATCAGTATTATTCCTTAATAAGTTTATACGCAAAATTTTCTTCTCCCTTTAATTTTACAATATAAATTCCTTTTACAAGCTCTTTAATATCTATTCTTTGACGCCTAATATTATCTAATTCAATCACTTTTACCTTCTTCCCTTGTAGATCATATATACTTATTTCATTATTCAATTCTGGATTTAAAGTTACAATATTTAAAGTATTTGAAACCGGATTGGGATAAATACTAAGTGAATTTAAAAAAGGATTATTTTTTACTGAAACTAAACCTCCAGCTACAGTTACATTATAATTTTTAGTACTACCATCTTGCGCTACTACAGTATATACTAATGTATTTTTATAATTATTAGAGTTCACACCACTAGTTTGTTTGACACTACTTATTCTTACATAGCTATAAGGTGAATTTGTGTAATTAGGAGTTAAAGTTGTAATATTAACATTGCTAGAAACCGTGCAAGTTATGTTTGTTCCAGAAATAGTTGCATTCACCTGAGGATTAAGCCCCTCAAAACCAAACGTAAGTATATCTTTTTGACTGAATAATAAAGCACGCGTACCAGTAGCATACCACACACCCCATTTGGCTATACTTACAAAAATTGAAGCACTTCCACTCGGTGTAATTTTATCAGAATTAAGACTTCTAATGGCTACAATTGATTCATTGTTGGTGTTTTTAGCATTAAATAGAATCTGATTATCGCTTCTATTATAACATGGAAATCCCAAAGAAGTACCTGAATAAATAGTCGCAATTTTATTGGTATTTAAATTATATCCTTTTACCTCATAAGTATTTGTAGAAGCATCAATATAATCGAAAGCAACAATATAGGGCGAACGTTGGCTATAAACAGGATTGCCAATACTAACATCTTGTGGGAGCGAACTGAATAGTTTTTCTACATCTCCATTGCCCCAATTGTTTTGTTCTAAATCCCAAACTGTAAGTGTACCAACATCAAAATACTTATAATCTGCGCCACTTTGATTATCAACAAAATTTTCAGCATCGTACAATATTTTAGTACCGCTATGGTCAAATTCTAAGGCATCTGCATACAGCACACCTCCGCTATTTACATCACTAAATGTAGGATTATAAAGCGTAAATACTTTCCACTCTCCACCATTTGTATTAAAATCATACACGTAAATGCTCGTATCTATATTACTCGTAATTGCAGCCAGCCTTTTACCATCTTTACTTATAGCTACATTATCCCATATTGTTTCTGTACTCAACACCGTTTCTGTTTTCGAACCATTCAATAAAAGTTTGTAAATTTTACTATCAGTGCCTACATATACACAAAAACTGCCATCATCTACCACACTTGGTTTACGTTTTATATTTCTTGTTATCTGACCAGCTATACCTGCACTTGGTACAGCGCTTTTAGTTAAAGTATAACTAATATTAGGATCTAAATCATAATAAATAATATTATCTGTTCCAGGGTTCAGCGGTAAATCAGCTACATTATTACCTATTGGAACAGGACCCCCTGAAACCGGAGGTCCATAAATACCTACTGCATCAAAAGCAGCCGCTACAGCGGAAGCCTCTGTAATGCTATATAAGTCTTTAGCAGCTTGAACAGTTGCTAATCTTAAATCTTTGAATTGAGACGTTTTAGTTAAATAAGTAGTTAAAGCTTTGTAAAATATTTGCTCTGCTTTTTCACGGGTAATATTTGTTGCTAAAAGATAATAAGCATGATTTGGAATTCCACTATTAATGTGTACACCTCCATTATCTTGAGAACCAGTATAATACTCGCTCATTTTTTTGGGTTGATAGCCATCATCTCCTAATTGGTTTCCGCCATTATGTGGGTCTTGCAAACTCCTAAGAGCACCACTAGGAAAAGAAGATAATTTTACAACATCTTCTCCTAACAACCAATCTGTTCTATCCATCATACAACCAAATACATCAGCCATACTTTCATTAATAGCACCACTTTGACCTTTGTATTCTAAGTTAGCAGTATTTTGAACTACGCCATGTGTCATTTCGTGTCCTCCAACATCAAGACCACCAGCCAAAGGTTTAAAATCTAATTTACCATTTCCGTAAGCCATCAATTGTCCATTCCAATAAGCATTATCCATGCCGCCACCATTATCATCACTTACATTAATTACCGATATTATTGTGCCCCCTTTGCCATTTATACTATTTCTTCCAAAAGTGTTTTTAAAATAATCATACGCTACATTGGCATTATTGTGAGCAGAAACGGCTTTTGTATTACTAAAATTAGCTGACGAGGATGTAATATTGTTAAATTGCGAAGCAGGTGTGTTGCCGGCATCTAAAGTCCAAATAGCGCCTGTTGGGTCATCAGGCAAAGAAGATTGACTGCTATTATACATAGGCTTAGATGCATTGATCATATAATAGGTAGACCCTATTTGATAGGAATCTACAGTTTTAGTTCCGCCATTCAAATCATTCCCTGTGCCTGTTTTGGGGCCATCTAAATGGCAAGTATTATTATATTGCTCAATAATATTTTTTGTTTTGGCATCTATTCTTATAGTCCATAATTCTATAAAATTTGTTCGTAGGCTTATTTCGTAACATAAAGTTGGTTTGTTGTTATCTAAAATCACAATCAATTTACTTTCTGGTCCGTCATATTTTAAAAGTTTTATTTGTGCTTCGTTGAATTTTTTAAATCCAAACTCTGGAGATATAGATTGAGTGCTTATAGTAATAGCTTCTTCTTTTCCTATAGTAGGAACAGCAATAAACGATGCGCTCAAATCAATAAAATTACCGTGCGCATAGGTTTCATTCTCGTAGGTATGCACAAATATTTGTCCTCCTAGTATTTCTACCCCATTAATACATTGCTGCATTTTAACATGGTAAATACCTTGAGCATCTATTTCGCTTGAAGAAATAATATATTTATCAGCATCAAAGTTTTTATTGATATTAGCAATATTCTTTTTTAAAAATATATACGCTTTTTCAGTGGCTTGCGCAGTATTTGCTATTTGACTTCTTTTGATAGCTTCTGTCCTCAACTCGAATGGAACTAGTATAGTATTAAAAGCGGGTGGTGTTATATTTTGGTTTGAAGACAACGCCTTACCATTTATTTTTTCGATGTTTTTTATAAAAGTATTAGAAACATTGGTATTTTTTTTGGATGCTTTTTCATTAAATGCATTTTGAGCATTAACAGAAAAAGAAAGTAGAAAACAGAAAAGTAAAATTTTATTCATTTGGATTTTTTGTAGTAAAATTAATAAGTGTATTGTATAATTCCTTTAACTCCGTAGACGGTGTTGCACCATCTGCCCACTGAAAGGATTTAATGAGTTGGTTGTTTTTATAAAGCTTTATAAAGGTATTCATGTTTCCTACTTGATTTAATTCAATTTTTTGTAACAATTTACTTTCCAAAGTTTTAAAAACATTTTTAAAGTCTTTTTTGTCAATCGTTTTTAAAAGGCTAGTATCGTTTGAAAAAGGTTTAATACTAGATAATTGACCTTTTCCATTGAGCAAAAACTCATCATAAGCACCTGTAAATCCTCCACCACTGCCAAAACTTATATTTAATTTTTGAGCGTATTTTTTATAGGCTATTATTTTGCAACTACCTGAAAATAAAATAATAACTGCACTAATAAGGAATATATTTTTCAAAGTAAGGCAAATGTAGTATTATTTTTAATTACAGTACCAACTTAAAAAAGTAATTTTGCTGAAATTTTTATACACCAAATGGATAGCTTTAACACCGATGAATATTATATGCGCAAGGCTCTAGAACAAGCCCAAAGAGCTTTTGAGGAAGATGAGGTACCCATTGGTGCAATAGTAGTTTGTAATAACAGAATAGTAGGAAAAGGCTATAATCAAACCGAAAAGCTAACTGATGTAACCGCTCATGCAGAAATGCTGGCTATAACAGCTGCGGCAACAGAAATTGGGAGTAAATATTTAGATGAATGTACACTGTACATTACCATAGAGCCATGCGTTATGTGCGCTGGTGCAATTAAGCATGCGCGTTTTCACAAAATTGTAATTGGTGCTAGCGAGCCCAAAATGGGGTTCAGTAATTTTCTGTCAGAAGATTTTAATATGAAAACAGAATTACAAACAGGCATATTGGCCGATGAATGCAAAAACTTAATGCAAACCTTTTTTAAAGCTAAAAGAGGCAATATTTAAGACTTTAATTTAAAATTGTTTATATCCATCTGCTAATTTCAATATTAATAAATAACTTTCAAAAAAATTTGATACTTAAATATTTTTTTAGTTTATTTGATACGCGAATGAAATTATTAATTCCAATTCTTTTAATTTTTAACCTTGGCATACAAGCCCAAGTAATTGACAATTTCAATGACTCAGATTTATTATTGAATCCTAATTGGATTTATACAAATAACAATTTCAGCACTTTAAACAAAGAATTACGTAGTAATAATTCTACCATCAATTCTACTTTTAATATTAGTACAAAAAATAATATTGCCACCAATTGTATTTGGTCATTAGACACAAAATTATTATTCAATACCTCATCCGTTAACTATTTAGATATCGCACTAATTTCCGATTCTTCAGATATTACTAAAATGAAAAACGGGTATTTTGTTCGTCTTGGTGGCACGCTAGATGAAGTATCTCTTTTCAAAACTAAAAATGGTATAGAAACAAAAATAATAGATGGCGTAGATGGCTCTTTAAACTCAGCAAATAATCCATGGAGAATAAAAGTAACGCGTTATAAAAAAGACAGCTTTGTTTTAGAACGAACACATTTAGTTAATTTTAACACCATAGTAGAGGGCTTTGCAAAAGATTCCGACCATTTAGTTTCAGAATATTTTGGCATTAGCATCAAACAAAGTACAGCTTCATTTTTTTTGAAACACTTTTTTGATAATTTACATATTTCAAAAATACTAAAAGACACCATCCCTCCTATTTGCGATAGTTTAATTTTAATAAATGCCAATACTTTAAAAGTAAAATTCAATGAAGTTTGCGATACAAATAGCCTTCTAAATATTTTAAACTATAAAATTACAGAAGGGAATATCAATCCCATTTTAGTTAATTTTTCGTCAACTAAAAAAGAAGTTACACTCCGTTTTATTTCCCCTTTTAATAAAAATAGAACCTTATTTTTACTTATAAAAAATATTAAGGATAGTCTTTTAAATACTTTAATTGACACCACTTTAAGATTCTATTATTCAAAGCCAGATACTGCAAAAACAAATGATTTATTAATAACTGAATTATTGCCCGATCCCGACCCTGTTGTTGGATTGCCGAACAAAGAGTATGTTGAAATAACAAATAATTCTAAAGAATTTATTACACTAAAAGGATGTAAAATAAACGACCCTTCAAGTTCAATTTTATTACCTGATATAATACTACCCCCCGACTCTATCTTAGTGCTCTATGATATCCCTTCGCTCAATAACGCAAGCGATAATATTTGGATAACCAATCAAAAAAACGAAATCATTCATCAAATAAATTACACTTCAGATTGGTATAAAAACACTATCAAAAAAAATGGTGGCTGGAGTTTAGAAATGATTGATGTTAATTACCCATGCAATAATAAAGATAATTGGGCTGCTAGTATAAATATACTAGGAGGAACTCCTAGCTTGTCTAATTCTATAAAAGGCATTGTAAATGACAATATTACCCCGAAAATAATTGCCTATTTCCCTAATAACGACACTATTTTAGAACTTTCTTTTAATAAAGAAATAGATAGTTTTTATTTAACTAATTTAATTTTCAAACTTAATAATTTATTTGTTGCATTCAAATTAAAAAGCATTAATTCATCTGAAAAAAAAGCCTCCTGGCTAATAAATTTTCTGCCTCATTCAGATAGTATTTACAATATTTCTGTTTCAAATTTAAAAGATTGCTCGGCTAATTTAGCAGCAGTATTAAACTTTAAATTGCAATGGCCAAGCGAAAGTAAAAGAAATGAAATTGTTATCAATGAAATTTTATTTAATCCCAAAAGCGGCAGCTATGATTTCTTAGAACTTTATAATAATAGTCCAAAAGCATTTAATTTAAGCACACTTTTTGTTGCGTCAATATTTCCAAATGGGCAATTTAAAAGCATCGATAAAATAAGTTCAAATGCTATTATTTTAAAACCATATTCATACTTACTTTTATCACAAGACACGCAAAGTATTTGCGATAATTACAGATGTAAAAATAAAAACAATTTGAAAATAAATTACGCTAAAATACCTAGTTTACCTGACAATGAAGGCAATATAATTATAGTTAATTCAAAAGGCAATAATATAGACAGTGTGCAATATTCAAACAAATGGCACAATCCATTAATTAGCGATGAAAATGGTGTGAGCTTAGAACGTTTATATTTCACTTCAAATTCAAATAGTAAAAGTAATTGGAATACTGCATCCTCAGTCTCAGGTTTTGGAACTCCTGGGTACATAAATTCTCAAAGTATAATTCCTGAAAATGCAAATCAGAATTTTATACTTCAATCCAAAACAGTTTCACCAGACGAAGATGGCTTTGAGGATGTTTTAATTATTAACTATAATCTTCCCAAACCAAATTTTGCCGCCACCATTAACATTTACAATATGCAAGGCGAATTAATAAAAGAATTGACAAATAATGAAACATTATCCTCAAGTGGTTTTATAGCATGGAATGGAACAAATTTCAATAATCAAAAAGCAAATATTGGTATTTATATTATTATAATAGAATGCACCAATATTGATGGAGCTAAAATAAAAGAAAAATTAAGCTGTGTAGTTGCTGGTCAGTTTTAATAAAAAAAAGTCATTAGATGTTTTATTGTGTTTTTCGAAGAAGAATAATAAATCATTAATGCAAATATTAAAGTATAAAAATACTTATTGCAAGAAAAGAATAAAAATCATGAATTAAACGCGATTTTTTTCTTGGTATTTTCCTTACATAATTTGTTCTAGGGTATTCTAACTCTTCTTTAAAATAAAACTCAAAGAACAAATTAAATATTTTCATCAATATCAAACTATAAAACGGGGAAAAAGTGACCATAAAACTTGAAATAAAATCATCCCTTTGTAGAAAAAACAAAAAAAACATAAACCGAAAATTACGCAGCTAATCATTATAAATATATTAGAGTTTCTATTGTAGTAAATTCAATTGAAAAAAAAGAAACATAACAGACTTATATTCTAGAATAACATATATTTTAAAACAATAAATATTATTTTAAAATTCATCAAATTAAAAAATTTTTATTCAAATAACCTAAAACACAATGCCTTCAGGCACAAACTTGGTATAATTTCCCTTATTAATTATAATATCTCGCACAATAGTGCTACTAATATTAGAGTAAGATGCACTAGAAAGCAAAAAAACAGTTTCAATCTCATCTACCAACTCTTTATTGGCATAGGCTATTTGTTGCTCATATTCAAAATCACCAGGCGAACGTAAGCCCCTTAATATAAATCCAGCATTATTATGTTTAGCAAAATCAATCGTTAGGCCAGTGTAATGAGTTACTTGTACCCTTGGTTGATTGGTAAATATTTGTTTTATCCAAGTAATTCGCTGCTCCAAAGTAAATAAACTTGTTTTCTTTGCATTGCTCCCAATAGCAATAATAATGGTATCAAAAATGCCTAGTCCTTTTACTACAATATCAACATGCCCTTTGGTTATTGGGTCAAATGAACCTGGAAATAATGCTATTTTACTCATAATTATTTAGATTTAAAAATACTAAAACAAGTATTGCCATAGTCTTTCTTCAAAAATAAGCACTTATGCTCAAATTTCAATCTATCTATATGCTCTAAAATAAAATAACAGGTCTTTTTATTAAACAATTCAGAATCTAAAACACTATTTACAAAGTTATGAATTAATGGATAATCATACGGTGGATCAGCAAAAATAATATCAAAAGTGTCAGTATTTTGCTCTATAAATTTAATGGCGTCCAATTTTAATATATCCCATTTTTTAATTTTCAACTCCTTTTTCACCGCGCTAATATATTTAAAATTAGAAAAAGAAGAATCAATACTTAGAACATTCTCTGCGTTTCTCGATATAAACTCAAGACCAATATTACCAGTTCCTGCAAAAATATCTACAACTTTAAGTTGATTAAAATCTATTAATCCTTCTAATATTCCAAAAAGAGATTCCTTTACCATATCAGTTGTAGGGCGAGTATTATCACCTTTATACATCGGAAATCTGTAATTTTTATAAATACCTGCTATAATACGCATAAAGAAATAGCATAACCTGCAAATAACTTCTCTTCCAAATTTGGAATTCTGTCATCCTTAATTGTAGGATGCTTTAATGAGTTTATTTCATTAAAAAAGGGCTTTAAAAAATATATCATTCTTTCTTTATCCATTATGCTATAATCATAAAATAATTTCACAGAGTTTTTTTCAATTTCACTAACCTGTATAGCATTCGCAATAAAATATAAAATTTCACTTTCATCCATACAATCAAAAGCATTAGAAAGCAGCAAATTTTTACCCTTAAAGATAGATATACTGATTTTATCATCCATTTTATAAATATATGCGCAATTATCATTCATAAATTGATTGTGATATTCAAATACACCATCCAAAAAATGACTATTATTTACCCCATCATTATATTCAATTTTACACATAGAATTTCTAACTTTAGAATTTATACTATCTTCACTTGCAAACAAAATAGGAATTACTTCATATTTTGAAGTCATAGAAATATATAAAACCTTATTAAAAGCTAATTGCTCCCATTTACAATCATTATCAAAATGTAAATTCGAATATATGGCATAAGCTAAAATTTCTTTCGTTTTCGTATGATATACAGAAAACACAATACTGTCTGTATAATTAATTATAAACAAATTAACTAAAGACAAAGTAACATCCTCTGACAAATAACCCTCAGCTAATAAATTCAATTTTACACCAATTTCATATTGTAAACTACTCATAACTTATTATTGCAATATTAACCTAATCTAGTGAGTTTATCAATTTTTAGAATGAAAAAAGCGTTTTATAATAAATTATAAAACGCTTTAAAATTTAAAACAATAATACAACTATCCTTTTATTGCTTTTATTACTAAAGCAATTTTCATATCATCACTTATTGCATCGTCCTTCCATTTAGCAAAATCTAAAGCAGAAGCTCCTCCTTTTAATGATTTGTAATTTACACCCCAATCTAATCTGTTTATAATAACATTACCAGAGGCTGTAACTTCTTCAGCACTTATAGCTACTTTTGCAGGGAATGAAATACTTTTAGCCTGACCTTTTAATGTTAAATTACCTGTAATTGTGTGAGTATTGCCCGCTGTATCTCCAACTAATGCAGAAACACTAACTATTTCAAACTTACCTTCACCAAAAGCTTTTGTATCAAAAAAATCTGGACTATTTAAATGACCAACAAAATCTGAATTCTTTTTAGCATCTTTTTCATCTAAACATACAATAGTATTCATATCAATTGTAAATGACCCAGATGCAATATTACCGTCTTTAACCGTTAATTGACCATCTTTAATACCAATTGATCCATTGTGTCCATGACTTACAGCAGTACCTGACCAATTTAAAACTGATGAAGTTAAATCAGCTTTGAAGGCGGTACCTAAAGAGTCTGAAGCAACAGTTTGAGCATCACCTGCTGCGGTAGCTTGGTGATTATTGCATGCTGAAAAAGCTACAGCTAATGCAGAAATAATAAATATTTGTTTCATATTAAGTGCAAAAGTATGCTTTAACATTTGTTATAACATATATCTATTACCTATCCATATATATCGTTTATTTATAAATTCTGCATTTGTAAAACTGGCATTACCTGAAGGATTTCCTCCACTAACATGCAAATCGCTAAAAGCCGCATGTTGATTTACAAAAGCAGCACCTTTAAAATTAAAAGAAACTGGAGTATAAACCGCATTCATTTCATTTTCTATTAAATCCATTCTATCCTTTTCTGTTGCAAAAGCTAGGCAAGTTATTGCACCATGACTAATTGCTGATTTTTTTGCTATTCGTATAGAATTATCCGCATTTTTTGTTTTTACAATAAAAACAATTGGGCCAAAACATTCTCTTAAATATTGGGTCTCGTCTTGTTCATTAACTATTACTAATGTTGGTGATTTTATTCTCGCACTTTCAAATTCAGAATTCGCCACAACTATATCATTCAATAATATACTTGAACCTAAACTAGCTTTTACTTCTTCAATTCTTTTAATTGTTAAATCATTTTGTATAGCACCCAAAGTTCCTGCATTCGCTTTAGGATTATCCATTAAGTTTTTTATCGCATCTGCAATTTTTTGACTCATTTCATCAAAAGAAATTAAACCGTTTTCACTCTCAACACCACCTTCAGGAATATACATATTTTGAGGGGCTGTGCACATCTGTCCAGAATAAAGAGAAACAGAAAATGCAATATTTTGTGCCACCTCATCTGCATTATTACATGATTCAATTATTACAGAATTTATCCCTGATTTTTCAGTAAAACAAGTCTTTCCTAAACCTTCAATATAATCTCCCATAAAATTTCCTCCAGTGTAATCTATCAATTTTACATCATTATGCTCTGCCAATTCCTTTGTTACTGGATTGGAAATACTATCAATTGCAAGTTGAACTATATTTGTATCAATATTATTAGCTTTTAGTTCATTTTTCAATTCATCTATAAAAATTGCTATGGGATATACAGCCTTCGGATGTGGTTTTACAATTACACTATTTCCTGTAATCAGACTCGCATATAAACCAGGTATAGTATTCCATGTAGGAAAGGTTGAACAGCCAATTACTAAACTTATTCCTTTAGGTATTGGTTTAAATGTTTTATTCAAATTCAGATCAAACTTCCCAAAATTCTTTGTCCATAGTACATGTTCAGGATAATAGGTTTGTTGTTCAACTCCTGAAGCAACTACTTCCAAAGCCCTATCGCATGCATGAGGCCCAGAGGCTTGAAAGCTCATCAAGAAACTTTGACCAGTTGTGTGCATTGTGGCATAGGCTAATTCAAAAAAACGTTTTTCAACTCTTTTTAAAGAATTAATCAAAATATTAGCGCGTTTTTCAATAGTTACAGTTCTCCATTCTTTAGAGGCAACATTAGAATTGATTATGAGATCAGAAGTATTTAACTTTTCATATTGAATTCCAAGGCCAACAAGCATGAAAGGGGAAACCTCTTCTCCATAATAATTTGTTGAATTAGAGTCTATAAAAACATAATTTTTATTTAACCGATTTTGAAAGGCAAGCAATCCGTCTGTTTGTAAATTTTCTTGGTATGATTTTGGGTTTTCAGAAAAAAAAGAATTGTAAATTCTTTTTTTGTTTGCGCTAATTAATTGAGAAATTTCCATACCACAAAAGTGAATAAAAAAAAGCCAAAAAAAAAGCCCCACCTTAAAAAAGGTGAGGTTAAAATAAATTTGGCAACGACATACTTTCCCAGTTTTAACACAAGTATCATCTGCGCTACGGGGCTTAACTTCTCTGTTCGGTATGGGAAGAGGTGAACACCCGTGCTATAGTTGCCATAAAGACGGTTATAAATAAATTGACAAAAATGAAAGTAAGAAAAAAAAGATTGGTAAGTCTACGGGTAATTAGTACTACTCGACACACACATTACTGTGCTTACATCTATAGCCTATCAACGTAGTAATCTTCTACGAC
>JABMMZ010000092.1 GCA_013205405.1 Bacteroidota bacterium
ATGAAATAGGAGATATGAGTCTTTCTGCTCAAGCCAAAGTATTAAGAGTAATTCAAGAAGGGGTGCTTTCTAGAGTTGGAGGAGATAAAGGCGTTAATGTAGATGTACGTTTATTGGCAGCTACTAATAAAAACCTTTTGGAAGAGGTAGAAAAAGGAACCTTTCGGTTAGATTTATATCACCGTTTAAGTGTTATTATGATACATGTGCCTACTTTGAACGAAAGGGTAGATGATATCCCTGTAATTGCTGAAAAGTTTTTAAAAGAAATTTGTGAAGATAGCAATGTTAAAAAAACATTTGCTACGGGTGCTTTAGATGAACTTAAAACTGTTAATTGGACTGGTAATATTCGTGAGCTTAGAAATGTAATTGAACGTTTGGTGATTTTATCAGATAATAAAATAACAGTAGAAGATGTAATTGCTCACAGTAATCCTTCTTCTCCTGTTTCTAAAACTCAAAATATTTTCCTTGATAAGTTTGATAAATTTAAAGATTTTAAAGATTATGCAGAAACTATTTTCCTTGAAGCAAAATTGAAAAAAAATAATTGGAATGTTGCTAAAACAGCTGTTGAAATAGACATTCAAAGAAGTCATCTTTACAATAAAATTGAAAAATATAGTTTAAAAAGAGTTTAGTAAATGATAGGTAATGATATTGCTATTGCAATAGATCTTTTAAACCAAAATTTACCAGTTGGAATTCCTACTGAAACAGTGTATGGTCTGGCAGGAAATGCGCTGAATGAAAAAGCTATTTTTGCCATTTTTTCAGCTAAAAATAGGCCTTTTTTTGATCCTTTAATCATTCATGTTGCTTCTATAATTGAAGCCAAAAAATATGTGCATAATTTAGAAGGTAATGCGCTTAAACTTGCTCAAGCTTTTTGGCCGGGTCCTCTAACTTTATTATTACCAAAAAAGGATATTATACCTTATTTGGTTACCTCAGGAAGTGATAAAGTAGCAATTAGGATTCCTAATCAAAAAACAACTTTAAAATTATTAACTCAAATAAATTATCCTTTAGCGGCTCCTAGTGCCAATCCCTTTGGCTACATTAGTCCAACCAATGCAAAGCATGTGCAAGAGCAGTTAGGTGATAAAATTCCTTATATTTTAGATGGAGGAGAGTGTAAGGTTGGTATTGAAAGTACTATTGTAGATTGCTCAGACGAAATCCCTAAAATTTTAAGATTAGGTGGATTGTCTGTTGTTGAAATTGAAAAAGTATTAGGAATAAGGTCACTTGTGGCTTTAAATAATAACAGTAATCCTATTGCTCCAGGACAATTAGACAAACATTATTCTCCGAATAAAAAAATACAGATTATAGAAAATTTTGAAGATTCAATTTCTGTTTTTAACAATATTAAAATAGGAGTTCTTAGTTTTGGAATTACTAATTTACCTTTAAGTGTTGTAGAGTTTAATTTAAGTAAAAGTTCAAATATGGAAGAAGCGGCTAGAAATTTATTTAATTATTTACGCCAATTAGACAATGCAGACTGCGATTTGATATTGACAAAACTATTGCCTAAGGAGGGTTTGGGCTTAGCTATTAATGACAGATTACAACGTGCATCTGTCAAATAAAAAAGCCCCAAATATAAATTTGAGGCTTTTAGTAATATTAATATTTGCTTAAATTTAAGCTTCTTTCTTTTTAACTGTTTTTTTAGCGGCAGGTTTGTTAGCTACTACTTTTTTAACTTTAGCAGGTTTTTCTACTACTTCTAATAATGCCTTTGCAGCTTTAGCTTTTGCTACTGCACTTGGTCTTGGTCTATTAACTCCATAGCTACCAGCTATCATTTTACCTTTTTTCGAGCGTTGATCACCTCTTCCCATAATTATATTATATTGTTTATATTTATTTTTACTTTAGTTTGCAAATGTATTGCTTACAATTCAAAAAACCATTACTTTTCTATAGAATATTTTCCAAGCATTTTAGAAACATATTTTCCAATAATATCAAATTCTAAATTTACACTACTTCCTGCCTCTAAATATTTAAAAACAGTGTGTTCGTATGTGTATGGAATAATAGCGACTGTAAATGAATTGTTGTAGCTTTTAGCCACCGTTAAACTTGTGCCATTTACTGTAATAGAACATTTATTAACCGTAATATCTGGCGTATTATATTCGAAAGTAAATAACCAGCTGCCATTTTCATTTAATATTTCTTTGCAAATACCTATAGTATCTATATGTCCTTGAACTATGTGGCCGTCAAATCTGCCGTTGGCTAACATACAGCGCTCTAAATTAATAAAACTACCTATTTTCCAATGGTTTAAATCGGTTACCATTAAGGTTTCGTTAATTGCTGTAACCGTGTGTGAATTGTCATTAATTTCTACTACAGTTAGGCATGCGCCATTATGGGCTATACTTTGGTCTATTTTTAAGTCTTTACTTATGGTAGATTCAATTGTAAAATGAATATTGGAATTTTCTTTTCTAATATTCACTACTTTTCCCATGGTTTCTATTATACCTGTAAACATTTATTGCAAAAGTAAATATTTAATTACTAAGAATTTTAAAATAATATTATTCAAATTTCGTTTAATTTCGCCC
>JABMMZ010000093.1 GCA_013205405.1 Bacteroidota bacterium
AAGAATTTAAGTATAAAAAACCTGAATTTTAAAATAAATATATTGAATGGTAAAATGGAATTAGATTCTATGATATTACCATTGTGGGAAGGAGCTAAAGCTAAAATAACTGGCTATAGCGCATTAGATCAAAGTATAAAATATGTGGCCAAACTTTCTATTCCCCGAAAAGATTTTGGAAATACAAATATGGCTTTAGATAATCTTACGGCCAAAGCCAAAGGATTAAATTTAGCTTTAAGTGATATTGTAGATGTTGATGTAATAATTGGAGGTTTTTTTACCAAACCAGATGTAAAAATAAGTTTACATGATGCTAAAAAGAATATTGTAGATAATCTTAAAAACCAGATAACTGAGCAAATAGACGAAAAAAAACAAGCACTTGAAGCGGAAGCAAAACTTAGAGGAGAAATAGCTAAACAAAAAACTATTGACTCATTAAATAGAGCAAAACAGCTAGGTATTGATAGATTAAATGCTGAGAAAGCGGCTGCCGAGCAAAAAATAGCAGATGAAAAACGTAAACTTGAAGAACAAGCCAAAGCAGAAGCGGATAGATTAAAAGCGGAAGCCGAGCAAAAAGCCAAAGATAAATTAAAAAAAGGATTAAATGGTTTGTTGAAGAAATAGATGTATTTAATTTCTAAAAAACTTCATACTCGCCATGTAATTTATGGTATAAAGTAGTAGCAATTAATTTAACTCTTAGCTTAGCCGTGTCTGCTTTTTCGCCACTAAATAGTTCATTGGTTGATTCATTAAAATAATGCAACCAAGTTGTAAAGTGCTCTTTTTCTAATTTCAAATGAATGTGTTTATCAAAAACATTGGTTTTATAACCCTCTTTATCTAACAATACAAAGGCCCAAAAATTTACCAATTTGGGAAAGTGTGTTTCTAAATCTAATTCTAAAAACTTAGGTGCAGTTATTTTATCATTTAATAATTTAACATAAAATGAGCGCATCCATCTATCAATATCTACTTCAGTTTCTATATCCTTCATTAATAATAAAAGTTGTAATAACGTGTGCCACCATCTTCACCAATTCCTTCTATTTGCATTTTACCACTTGCATTTTCCAATTGTTTAATCAGTTTTTCGGCATCTGCACTTGCTATACCATTAAACTTGGTAAAAATAAAGCCATCTTCTATGCCCATATTGGCTATTAGTCCGTTATGAATATTAGATACTTTAACACCATTGGTGATTTTATATTTTTGCATTTCTATTTTAGAAACTGGGGCAAAATCAGCTCCTAATTTTTCAGAAGAAATTGAATTATTTTTGTTTAAAGCCAATTCACCATCTTTATTTGTCAATATTAAAGATGTTTCTTTTTCTTGTCCATTCCTAACAAAAGTTATTTTTATTTTATCAGCTGGACGATAGTAAGAAATATGTTCATCAAATGTAGATTTACTATTAATACTTCTGTCTTGAATTTTAACAATAACATCTCCTTTTTCCAATCCAGCTTTATCTGCAGGTCCGTCTTTCAATATTTCTTCTACAAGTGCACCTTCATTTATTTTATTTATTTTCTCACTCGCTTCATCTATTTCTGTTGCAGTAATACCCGTATAGCCTCTTTGAATTTGACCAAAATCAATCAAATCTTTAATCGCTTTAGATACAATATTAGCTGGTATAGCAAAGCCATAGCCTGCATAACTGCCTGTTTTACTAAAAATGGCGGTATTAATTCCCACTAATTCGCCATTCAAATTAACCAAAGCACCTCCACTATTTCCAGGATTTATAGCAGCATCAGTTTGAATAAAACTTTCTATTGGAAATTGATTGTTTACAATATTAATATTTCTTCCTTTAGCACTAACAATGCCTGCTGTTACGGTGCTCGTTAAATTAAATGGATTACCAACTGCTACTACCCACTCTCCTACTTGTAATTCGTCTGAATTAACAATTACAATAGTAGGTAATTCATCAGCTTCTATTTTTAACAAAGCCAAATCTGTGCTGGGGTCGCTTCCTATTAATTTGGCTTTATAGTTTTTCTTTTTATTGTTTAATACTACTTCTATAGTACTTGCATCTTTAACAACATGCAAATTGGTAATAATATAACCGTCTTTTCTTACAATTACCCCACTACCAGTGCTACTTACCTGACCAATACTTCCAAATGGATCCCAATCTTCAAAAAAGCTTCCAAAAGGATTGCGTTGCTGCACCATTGCAGTTGTTTTTATAAATACCACGCATGGTGTGCTTACTTTACTTGCTAAAATAAAACTTAAATTGCCTTCGGCTATTTTTCCATTATAATTAGCTAAAATACCTTTTAAAGATTCATCTTTTGAAACAGAATTAGACGCATGAGGTTGATTAATTTTAGAAAAACAAAAAGCGCCTACAAAGCCAGCTATAGTGGCTAATAATGTATAAAATAATACCTTTTTAAATTGCATTTTCTTATTGAATTATTTTTATGGTAAAAGGAATATCAATTTCAGACTTTAAGGGATCGTTGGTAAATATTTTTAAAAATTTCTTTTGCTCTCCAATTGGTTGATTTATCAAATCAAATTTTATATTAATCACGACACTTTCGCCTGGTTTTAATTCTTTTTTAGCAATAGTAAAACTCAAGCAATTACAAGAAGGAACTGCTTTTCTAATGATTAAAACTGATTTTCCTGTATTGCTAAAGCGAATGGTATCTTTAAAAATAGCGCCTGCCGTTCTGGTGCCTAATGGTATTGGAAATTTTCTTAAAAATTCAATATGTGGCGCATTTTTAATTTCTTTTTTAGAAAGTACTGAAAAATCTTCTTTCAAACTAAATCTAATATAAAGAAATTTTTGTGTCATTACCTCATCATCAGTTAAAAAACCAATACGTTTAAATAGGTCTCCTATCTCGCTTATACCAGTTCCTGATAATTTTATTGTAATTTTTATAGAATCCTCTGCGTTAATACTACTATCAGATAAACTTACACTCACATAGTCTGGCATTTCATTCATTTCTAATATTTTGATAGGGTAAGCATTATAATTGTATACTTTTATAACTTTATACTTTGTTTGTGTACTTAAAATATTGTCAAATTGAGCTACAGTTTCACTAAACGCAAGGTTGCCATAATTAGTGCTGTATTCTTGTTGTTTGTATTCTTTTCTTGGAATAGAAAAAACATTGCCTTCAATAGCCAAACTTTGAAAATTATCGGATGTATTAAAATACACGAATAAATTCTTGTGAAAATTGCCACTTTTTCCTGAAGTTTCATAAATAGCTAATATTTCACCTTGAGCCCCTGGCAAAACAGAATCTGTATTATATTTAGGCGTAGTACAACCACAACTAGTTTCAACTTTTCTAATAAAAATAGGCACCTTTGAAATATTGGTAAACACAAAAGCAAAACTTGCGTTGCCTTTTTCTTCTTTTAAATCTCCAAAATTATGGGTTACTTCGTTAAATTTAACAAAGTTATTAATTTGAGAGAAGCTATTAAAAGTAATATAACTTAACAGTATTAAAAGACTATTCTTTAACATATAATTTGAGTATTGCAATATTCATACAATTTTTCTAATTTTAAAATCTTTAAATCGATAGAAAAACTTATAATACCTATATAGAAGAAAAAAAATGAATTTGGTTGCCTCAGAATATTTTATATTTTAGCAAAAAAACAATATTAAGTTTTAAATTTAAAATCAATATTGTAATGATATATTTGCAAACTATATGCTAAACGAAAATCTAGATGCGCATACTGATAAACTGAGCCAAACGGACAAAGAAATTGAAAAAGTTTTACGTCCTAGTAATTTTGATGATTTTACGGGTCAAGATAAGTTATTAGAAAATCTGAGAATATTTGTAAAGGCGGCTGTTCAAAGAGGTGAAGCATTGGATCATGTTTTATTGCATGGCCCTCCGGGATTAGGCAAAACCACAATGGCAAATATTATAGCCAATGAACTAGGTAGCAATATAAAAATAACAAGTGGACCTGTGCTTGAAAAACCAGGAGATTTGGCAGGATTATTAACTAATTTAGAAAAGGGAGATGTTTTATTTATAGACGAAATTCACCGTTTAAGTTCAGTAGTTGAAGAATACTTATACTCTGCCATGGAAGATTATAAAATAGATATTCTTTTAGATAGTGGACCTAGCGCTCGTTCTGTTCAAATAACCTTAGCACCCTTTACATTGGTAGGTGCTACAACACGCTCTGGTTTACTTACATCGCCTTTAAGAGCGCGCTTTGGTATCACCAATAGATTAGAATATAATAACACAGATGTACTAACCCAAATTGTGAACCGCTCTGCTGGAATTATAAAAATTTCAATTGACAGCAAAGCTGCATACGAAATAGCCAGAAGAAGCAGAGGAACTCCTCGCATAGCTAACGCATTATTGCGAAGAACACGCGATTTTGCTCAAATTAAAGGCAATGGTAGTATTGATTTAGAAATTGCTAAAATAGCACTTGATGCTTTAAATGTAGATGCCAACGGATTGGACGAAATGGATAACAAAATATTAAGTACAATAATTGATAAATTTAAAGGTGGTCCTGTAGGAATAAATACTATTGCTACTGCTGTTGGCGAAGAAGCGGGCACCATAGAAGAAGTATATGAACCATTTTTAATTCAAGAAGGATACTTAATGAGAACAGCTAGAGGTAGAGAGGTAACTGAAAATGGCTATAAACACTTAGGTAGAATTCCGCATGGAAGAGGCAACGAATTATTTTAGTTTGTGTCAACTAAATAATTATGGACTTAACCTGCTAATCATCCAACTTCCATCTACTAATTCAAACGATATTCTATCATGCAATCGGCTACTACGGCCTTGCCAAAATTCTATTAATCGTGGTTTTACAATGTACCCACCCCAATGTTCTGGTCTAATAGGTTTTTCAATTTTATACTTTTGTTCTGCAATATTTAGAGCTTCTTCTAATATACTTCTGCTTTCTATAATTTCACTTTGTTCACTTACAATTGCACCAATTTGGCTGCCAATAGGTCGGCTATAAAAATAAATATCACTTTCTAATGCACTTATTTTCTCAGCAACACCTTCTATTCTAACTTGTCTTTCCAATTCTAACCATAAGAAATTCAAACTAACATTATTATTAATACTTATTTGCTTTCCTTTAGCACTATTGTAATTGGTAAAAAATACAAACCCATTGTCATTTATTTCTTTCAAAAGTACAATTCTACTTTCAGGTGAATTATTATGAATAGTGCTTAAGCAAAACGCATTTGGCTCTAAAAGTTTAGAAATTATAGCTTCATTAAACCAAAGTTTGAATTGTTCAATAGGATTTTGGTTAACATCTTTTTCATCTAATGTTTCTTTTTTATAATCTTGTCTTAGTTCACCAATATTCATACAAAATTTATTTTTTAAACCAACTATTAATTTTAAGTTCAATCACACCAAAGAAAGCTTCTCTAAATATTTTATTACTCATTTTTGATGTTCCTTTGGTTCTATCTGTAAAAATAATAGGTACTTCTATAATTTTAATTTTTGACAAATAGGTTTTAAATTTCATTTCAATTTGAAAAGCATAACCTTTAAACTTAATATTATCTAGGTTAATAGATTGAAGTGTTTTTCTAGTGTAACAAACAAAACCTGCGGTAGAATCTCTTAAGGGCATACCAGTAATAAAACGAACATACGCGCTAGCATAATAACTCATTATAACTCTACTTATAGGCCAATTAACAACATTAACTCCAGTAATATAACGCGAACCAATCGCTAATCCAGCAGCTTCATTTTCGCAAGCATTTAGCAATTTTAGCAAGTCTTCTGGATTATGAGAAAAATCTGCATCCATTTCAAATATATATTGATATTGTTTAGCTAAGCACCATTTAAAACCAGCTATATAAGCTGTGCCTAGGCCATTTTTTTCTTTTCTTTCTAAAATATGCAATCTGTTTACAAATTCAATTTGCATAGATTTAACGATTACAGCAGTTCCATCAGGCGAATTATCATCTACTATTAGAATATCAAGAAGAGGTTGAAGACTCAAGGTTTTTCTAATAATGGCTTCAATATTTTCCTTTTCGTTGTAGGTTGGGATAATAACAATATAGTTGCTCAAAATATTTTAATAAAATTTAAAAAACGTTGCAAAATAGTACTTATTTTGCATCAATAAAAAATAAGTATAGATGCGAAGGGCAATTTTTTTCGACAGAGATGGGATTTTAAACCGAGAAATTGGTAATTATGTATGTAAAGTTGAAGATTTTGAATTGCTCACTGATGCTGTTGAATGCATTCAAATAGCGAAAAAAAGTGGTTTTATGGTTTTTATAATTACCAATCAGGGTGGTATAGCTAAAAAATTATACACACATGAAGATTTAAAAATATTTCATCATAAAATATTGAATGCAACAGATTTTAAAGTAGACGAAATTTTTTATTGCCCTCATCATCCAGAAATTAGCAATTGTATTTGTAGAAAACCAGATAGTTTAATGCTTGAAAAAGCGATTGCAAAATATCAATTAGATAAAAAAAAGTGTTTTATGATTGGCGATACACCTAGAGATATACAAGCTGCAGAAAAAGCAGGAATTAAAGGATTGCTCGTACAACCAAATAGCGATAAAATACATCTATTAAAAGAACAAATAACTATCATACTAAATAATTAATTAAATTTGCGCCAATGTTAAAACGAATTTTATTTTACACTTTGCTTATCAGCAGTTTACAATTAAAAGCTCAAACCAATGCTAAACCAAAAACCGCTGCTGCAGTTAAAAAACCAGCAAATAAAACGGTTAAAGCAAAAGTAAGCTTTTCTATTACCGGAAAATTAGAGGGATTAAAATACCATTTATTAATTTTGAATAAATTTATGGCTAATGGTTTAACTTTAATTGATTCAACAACTTCAGATGTTAATGGTAATTTTAAATTTAAAAAGTCAATAACTGCGCCTTGTATAGCATTTTTGCAGCATAATGTAAATTCAGCTATTCCAATTATTATTGAAAATGGCAGTATATTTAACATCAATGTAAAATCTACTAAAAACCCATTAGATTATGAAATTACTGGCACTAAGGTTGAAAAATCTATAAACATACTTAACTTTATGAAAAGGCATAGCGATTATTATTCTGAATTAATGGAATTGGAAAATACCATAAAAACAGAAGAAAATGCAATGAAAATGCAAGAGGCACAATTTAAAGCTATGAACGCACAAAAGGCAATGAACGCCAATGTGGAAAATGTAATTAAAACATATTCTCCCCTTGAAAGTTATTTTATTTTTTATAATTTTATTGAAGAAAAAAGCATGACTGATGTAAAATCTATAATGACTAGAATGGAGCCAAAAGACATTAAAAGTGACTATTATAAAGATTTAAAAATGACCTATGAAACGAATAAACCATTAGAGATAGGAGAAATGGCACCAGATATTAATTTACCAACTCCTTTTGGCGACACTTTAAGACTTTCATCTCTCAGAGGTAAAATAGTTTTAATCGATTTTTGGGCTAGTTGGTGCGGTCCTTGCAGAGCAGAATTTCCAAATGTAAAAAGAATATACAGCCAATACAAAGATAAAGGATTTGAGATTTACGCAGTTTCATTGGACAAGGAGGCTGTAGCTTGGACTTCTTCAATAGCTTCTTTGGCATTGCCTTGGAAACACGTAAGCGATTTGAAATATTGGAGTTGCGCACCTGCTAAAGTTTATAAAGTATCCTCAATTCCTTACACTGTGTTAATAGGAAAAGACGGCAGAATAATAGCAAAAAATTTAAGAGGTGAAGCGCTTGAAATAAAATTGGAAGAGTTGTTTCAATAACAATTAATTAACACTTAATTAATTGTTTATTCAACATTATATACTTGTTTTGCATCATTAAATAACTATGAGTATACAATCTTCTTACAAAATATTAATAGTGGACGATGAAATCGACATTATTGAATTACTAAGTTACAACTTAAAAAAAGAAAATTTTACGGTAGTAGCTGCTATGAATGGCAAAGAAGCTATTCAAATAGCAAGTAAAATAAAACCAGATATAATATTAATGGACGTAATGATGCCTGAGATGGATGGCATAGAAGCATGTAGACAAATAAAAGCTCTGCCTCAACTTAAAAAAACACCTCTTATATTTTTAACTGCTCGAGGAGAGGAATTTAGTGAGCTAGCTGGTTTTGAAGCAGGTGCAGATGATTATATCATTAAACCAATTAAACCGCGCGTTTTAATATCTAGACTAAAAGCTATTTTAAGACGCAACAATTCAGAAAGTGAACAAACCGGTAGAATGGAATTTCAAGATTTGAAAATAGATAGAGAAACATTTACGGTTACTTATTTGGGCAAAGCTTTGCAATTCCCTAAAAAAGAATTTGAATTATTGTCTTTATTAGCTAGCAAGCCTGGTAAAGTATTCACTCGCGAGCAAATATTAGAATCTATATGGGGCGATGATGTATTGGTAGTAGATAGAACCATAGATGTACACATTAGAAAAATAAGAGAAAAACTTGATGATAACTTTATTCAAACAATTAAAGGTGTAGGCTATAAATTTGAAGTGTGATTAGAAACCCAACACCAGAAAGAATAGCGATATTAACTACCATCACTTTAGGAGTCATATTCTCTTCTTTCCTTTTTTTCTTTAAAATACCAATTCTTTCTTTTTTAATCAGTGTATTTACCTTTTGCTCGCTAACATTTATAATTATTGTATTTGGTTTAGAAGTTTTTATCTACAGAAAAATTAAACTTATTTATAAAACCATTCATAAGTTTAAAACAACCAAGTTTAAATCAGAAAATTTTACTGTTGATTTGGATAAAGACCCCATTAAAAAGGTAAACGAAGAAGTTATTCAATGGGCCTACGACCAAAAGCAAGAAATAACCCAATTAAAAGCCATGGAAAATTACCGCAAAGATTTTTTGGGTAATGTATCGCATGAGTTAAAGACCCCTATTTTTAATATTCAAGGGTATGTAGAAACCTTAATAGAAGGAGCTATTAACGATCCCCAAGTGAATATGTCGTTTCTACATAAAACAGCCAATAGTATAGAAAGACTGAATAACTTAGTAAACGATTTGCTTGAAATTAGTAAATTAGAAAGTGGTACATTAAAAATTAATTTTTCATCGTTTGATATTTGTTCTTTATACAAAGATGTATTCGATGCTTACAATATCCAGGCTCATAAAAAAAATACCCGATTAAAAATTAAGGAAGGTTGTGATAAACCCTTTATGGTATTGGCTGATAAAGAAAAAATAAGACAAGTACTCAATAATTTAATTGGCAACGCCATAGCTTATGGCAATGAAAATGGCTTAGTTTCAATAGGATTTTATGATATGGATAAAAATATTCTAATAGAAGTAGCCGATAATGGCGATGGAATAGATGAAGAACACTTGCCCCGATTATTCGAGCGTTTTTATAGAATAGATAAAAGCCGAGCGCGAAACAGCGGAGGCTCTGGTTTAGGTTTATCTATAGTAAAACATATTATCGAAGCGCATCATCAAATTATAAATGTACGAAGCAGTTTAGGCGAAGGCACTACTTTTGGTTTTACATTAAAAAAAGGTTGATTATTTAATTTTTATTATTTAAAAAATTGAGCAATATCTAATTTGTGGAATTAGATATTGTTAATAAATTCAGACTAAGAATTTTAAGAATAAAAAATTTTCGTTTTTCATTCTTCTATAGTTACCTTTGCTTCTTTAAACAATATGGCTCAATTTGAATTAACAATGCCTAAAATGGGCGAAAGTATTGCAGAAGCTACCATTATTAAGTGGTTGAAAAATGAAGGTGATTCTATTAATTTAGATGAGCCATTAGTAGAAATAGCAACAGACAAAGTAGATTCTGAAGTACCAAGTACCCACGGTGGTGTCTTAATTAAAAAACTTTGGAACGAAGGTGATGTGGTAGCCGTTGGTGCAATAATAGCTATTGTAGGTGCAGAAGCAGGTGCCGTTAGTACAAACAATGCTGCTCCTAGTCCTGATAAAGTAGAACAACCTGATGAAACAGTTATTCATGCTGCAAAATTTGCAGAAAAAGCACTTGATAATTCAAATCATATTATTA
This sequence comes from Bacteroidota bacterium, assembly GCA_013205405.1. Lineage (GTDB taxonomy): Bacteria > Bacteroidota > Bacteroidia > NS11-12g > UBA955 > JABMMZ01. The sequence continues at coordinate 10,166 of JABMMZ010000093.1, forward strand.
GTAATAACGATAGTGCACGTTTTTACTCTCCTTTAGTACTTAATATAGCAAGAACCGAAGGTATTGCAATGCCAGAATTAGAGCGCATAGAAGGCTCAGGAAAAGAAGGAAGAGTAACAAAAGGGGATATTATTAAATATATTGAAGGTGGAAGAATATCTTTAGTAACTGCACCAGAACAAACTGCTGCAATAACTAATAAATCGAATGAAACTGCTAAAGCATCTGAATCGACTAAAGTCCAATTTTCTAAAATTACCTTAATGCCAGGTGATGAAATAATTGAAATGGACAGAATGCGCAAGCTAATTTCTGACCATATGGTAATGAGTGTTTCAACAAGTCCGCATGTTACTAGTTTTGTTGAAGCAGATGTAACCAATTTGGTTGCTTGGAGAGATAAAAATAAAACAAGATTTGAAAAACAAGAAGGTCAAAAAATAACTTTTACCCCAATTTTTATTGAGGCTGTGGTTAAAGCTATTAAAGATTTTCCAATGATAAATGTATCATTAGATGGTACAAATATCATAAAACGTAAAAATATCAATATAGGAATGGCTGCGGCCTTGCCAAGTGGAAACTTAATAGTGCCAGTTATAAAAAATGCAGACCGCAAAAATTTATTAGGCTTGGTAAGAGAAGTAAATGATTTAGCTAAACGCTCGCGTGAAAATAAATTGCAACCAGATGAAATACAAGGCGGCACATTTACAATTACCAATGTTGGAACTTTTGGAAATGTAATGGGTACACCTATCATAAACCAACCTCAAGTAGCCATATTAGCTGTGGGCGCCATACGCAAAAAACCAGCTGTATTAGAAACAGAATATGGTGATGTAATAGCAATAAGACAAATGATGTTTTTAAGTCATAGTTACGATCACAGAGTGGTAGATGGTGCCTTAGGTGGCGCCTTTGTAAAACGTGTAGCCGATTACCTAGAACAATGGGACGTAAACAGAGAGATTTAAACTATAAGTTTATCGTTACTTTAAAAATGTTTTCATATCCCCTATCCATTCATTTTTATATTTAGTTAAATATTTTTAGTATCCTAAGTTTGGATAGGTAACCATTTTTTTATTACCTTTTTAATTTGCTAATATTTCATC
>JABMMZ010000002.1 GCA_013205405.1 Bacteroidota bacterium
AATCCATGGTATATGGGAACAATATTAATGGGTCTTTGTCTATCGCTAATAATAGCCATTAAACGTTCTATTTGCTTACCCGTTTCACTAAATACTAAGTTCATAATATTATGAATTTCATTAGCTTGTAAATGGGACAGCAACATATCAATGTTTTTTTGAAAAAGTGGCTGAGGATCTATTGTAAATTTATAGCTTTGGTGGGCCTTAAAAGCTACCATGCTACCTAATTCAATGATGGAATTAAAGGCTCCGATATTACTTTTCAATTCTCCAGGTGTAAGCAATAAATACTCTGGTTTATGACTATTGGATAGTAAATTTTCCCACTGTTTATTTAAGTATTCAAATTGATCTTTGAAATGTTTTAAAACCACAATACTTTCTAAAGGCAAATATTTAAAGAAAGAAACTTTTAACCCTGCTATAGCATTACTTTGAATATTAGGCACAATGGTTAAAAAGGCAATTTTAGCAATAGACAATTGCGTTTGAATATCAAATGTACGTATACTTTCTACCTCGTTTCCATCAAGCTCTATGCGATAAGGTCTTTCATTGGCAAAACTAAATATATCTATTATTCCGCCACGTATAGCGTATTGTCCGGGTTGATAAACAAAATCTTCTCTTTCAAATTCATTTGTATCTAAAAAATCGGCTAAGAATTCAATATCTAATTTCTCATTTACATGAATATCAAAACTATTTTTTTGTAAATTATCATTGCTAATTACTTTTTCAGAAATACTCTCTGAAGTAGCAATTATAATATGTGGATTTTGGGTATGTTGAAGTCTTGAAATAACTTCTGCACGGTGCTGAATTTGGTCGGTACTTATTTCTTCAAATTCAAAAGGTCGTTTATAGCTATCGGGTAAAAAAAGAATTTCGTTTTCTGAAATTAAATGTTCTAAATCGCTTCTTAAAAACTCAGCCTCCTCACTTTCGGGAACAATAATAAGTATGTGTTTTTTACATTGAAAAAATATAGAAGCAATAGCTACTGCTGCCGAAGAACCAAGCAAACCTTCGAAATGGGCAATATGGGGATGTTGATTTTGTGTATTGGCTACAAAATCTTGTATCTGTTTATGTTGACTAAAAGCCTCAACCAACTCACGAACTTTCATATAAAGGCTGCAACAAATGTAAGTAAATATTCAGGGTAAATAATATTGGAGAGGTTAAAATATAGAAAACTCAATTTAAAAAAATAACATGTTATTCAAAATTCTTGTACTCATCATTGACAGGCTCCTCATCTTCATGCCACGGGAATGGTGCATCTGGTTTAGGTCCTTTATTTTTAAATACAATAGCTGTTACAATGCCTACTATTCCTCCAAGCAAATGACTTTCCCAACTTATACCATCTCCCTGAGGTAAAACACCCCATAGCAAACCGCTTTGAATACTTAAAACCGCTAATGCCAAAAAACTAAGTGCTTTGTTTTTTCTAACTAGGCCACTAATTAATAAAAACAAGGTTAAAGCATATACCAATCCACTTGCACCAATATGAAATGCGGGACGTGCCAATAGCCAAATTAAAATTCCTGAAACTATATGATTTAAGAATAAAACTGGAAATGCAATTAATTTATAAAAATAAAATAGTGCCAACAAACTGACTAATAAAGGCAAGGAATTAGACACTAAATGCAAAAAACTACCATGCAAAAAAACGGTTGTAAAAACGCCTATTAGATATTCAGAATTTCTTGGATAAAGTGCTAAACTTTCTTCAATAGGAAAAATTAATTGTACACCATACATTAGCCAAATTGCAAAAATATAAATTATGGGTACAAGCCACCATTGGGTTTTTAACATATGTGTGTAGTTTAAGTTTGGCATTATTAATACTTAGTTTAATATTTGCCTCTATTTTGAAAGAAAAAATTACAATAATTAGACCAATCAATTTATTGATAATAGTGCTAACAATGGGCATAGTATTAGGCAAATATTATGACGAATACTACATAGGCACCTACTGGATAAGTGCCATTTTGCTTGTATTGCCTGCAATATTGACAGCCGCAGCTGGTTATATTATTAATGATATATGTGATATAACTACCGATATTATTAACAAGCCACATCGCGCAACAATTGGTCGTATTTTAACAAAAAGAAATGCTTGGTATTTATACTTTAGCCTTAGTTTTATTTCTATATTAATTTCATTTCTATTGAAAAAAAATGGTGCATACATATTTACCTACGGCTATATTAATATTGGGATTACAATTATTCTTTTATTGTATTCTTTTTTCTTAAAAGGATTGCCATTAATTGGTAATTTAATAGTGGCTTCGTGCAGTGCTTCAGTAGTAGCTTGTTGCTTACTAGTAGCTAAAATAGAAAGCAAGGTAGGATTACTCAATTTTGGCGGTTATATAATTTTTGCGTTTTTTATCAGTCTAATTCGCGAAATAGTCAAAGATTTACAAGATGAAGAAGGAGATAAAGCAGCCAATTACAATACCTACCCAATAGCTGTCGGAAATAAGGGTGCTAAATTTTTAATTTATGCCATATTAACGATTCAAATACTGTGCTGCGGTATTTATACTATTATTGCTTGGGGATTTAGCCAAAAAATAAGTGCAGTGATAATGGTAATAATTGGCTTAAGTTTTTTTTATTTTATACAAGTATTAGGCAAAGCCAAAACGAAGGAAGAATTTGGGAATGCTAGCACTATATTAAAATTTATTATGGTGGCTGGGGTAATCAATTTAATTTTTACATAAAATGAATTCATTTTTTAGTCCTCGTATTTTATTAGCAAGTGCTAGCCCTCGTAGGCAGATGCTTTTAAAAGAAAGTGGTTTTAATTTAGAAATTATTAAAATAGACGTTGAAGAAAACTTTGATCCTCATTTAAAAGCATTTGAAATACCTTTATACCTTGCCGAAAAAAAGAATAAAGCTTATACAGATACATTAAAGGAAAATGAAATTTTAGTTACAGCCGACACGGTAGTTTGGTGCAATGATGAAGTATTGAATAAGCCAATAGATATTATCGAAGCCAAAGAAATGCTTGAGAAGCTATCTAATAATATGCATACAGTATATACGGCTGTGTGTATGAGTAAAGGCAATGAATATTATAGTTTTTATGATGAAAGTAAAGTCTATTTTAATGCTTTAGATGAAACTTTAATCAGTTTTTACCTATCTCATTATGCCCCGCTAGATAAAGCAGGTGCTTACGGCATTCAAGAATTTATTGGTTATGTAGGCATTCAAAAAATAGATGGCTGTTATTACAATGTAATGGGGTTCCCTGTTTCTAAATTTATAAATGAATTAAAAAAACTCAATTGGCTTTAATAACTTATGAAGTTTAAATTCCTATTATTTCTGCCCATACTTTCTTGTAATGCACAAGTTTCTAATTCTAATAATTCTGCTACATTAGACTCTATGGCATTGCAAATTGAAAATTATTACACCCAAAACAAAGGCAATAATTTACCCAGTAAATCTATTGGGACACCGGGAAAAGGGCAGTTAATAAATGGTAAATTAATACCCTTTAAAGGCAGCAATTATGAATATTTTGATGTGAATAGTTATTTAAGTGGCAGGGCATTTCTACATCAAAAAGTTAAAGAAACACTATTAAATACTTACAAAAAATTAGATTCTATTTATCCTCAAAGACAATTTAAAATAATGGAGTGTGCTAATAAAAACGGAGGTGCTCTTTTTCCTCATAAAACACACCAAAATGGGCTAAGTGTTGATTTTATGATGCCCTTAATTCAAGAAAATAAACCATATTACAAATTAGATACAATTGGAACTACTCATTACTTTATTACTTTAAATTCTAAAGGACAATACAATAGGGATACATCCATAGCCATTGATTTTAATTTAGTAGCTAAACAAATTTTAATATTAGGAGAAAAAGCCCGTTTGAAAGGACTAAAAATAAGTAAAGTTATAATTAATACCGGTTTTAAAGATGAATTATTCGCAACTGTGTTTGGAAATCAATTAAGGCTAAGCAAAATTTACATTGTTAAATCATTGGATAATTACACCAATTATTTCCATGACGATCATTTTCATATAGATTTTGAAATACTCTAGATTCTATTTTTTCAATTTATCCACCCTTCTATCATATTCTAAGTAGGCTGCCAAAATCAGTTGAGAGTAATTTTGAGAAGCACCTTGAAAACCTTTCGCATTTGTATTCCATAATTTATAAATCAATGGCATACCTTGCAAACGCGCTGGCATGGCATATAGAGCGGCTTTTACATTTCCTATACCTGCATGATAAGTGTGCATTACTAATAGCTTAAACCAAAGTTCATCTTCTTTGAAAGGAATTCGCAAAGTATCTAATAATTGTTTTGTTTTAGGGATACAAATGCTTTTTAAAAGCATACTAGCGCCATAAGCGGAACGGTTAAAATTAGCGCGTTCATCTTTTTTCTTATTCACTTTCAAACCAAACATTCTAGCTACCCCTGGCATTAATTGAAAAGCGCCATAAGCGCCTACATTACTCTTTTGTAATTGATTAGGGCTTTCTATCAAAAGTATAGATTTGGCGTACCATCCATCTACATCATTATCCTCAAAAGCTTTCATACCCAAAGGTACTTTGGTAGCTACTTTTTCAAAAAGATAAAAAAAACTTTTACCAATAGTGCCTACTACTTTACTAGTATCTTTAATAGCGAATATACGTCTTAAACTATCCGCAATTTTAAGTTTTTTAGTACGTTCAATATTATCCCAAGACGAAGTATGAAGTATTGCTAAAATAGTTCTGTTATGGTGAATATTTATAATACAACTGTCTTGATTAAGATTCATAATGCGCTGCCAAAATTTTACTTGCGGCATAGTATCGCAACCTAATATTTTAATAACAGACATACTATTATCCTTTGTTAAAGGATATTCTACTTCTACATCCACAAATCCGCTATTGATAACAAAAGCGACCAGAATGAGGGCAATAATTCGACAATAATTAAACAGTTTTTTTATCATTATCTTAGCAATACTATTTTACCCATTTGATGTTTGAACAATTTATTATTGGCCTTATCTGCATTCAAATCGTTACTTACACTATCTGAAGCCAATTGTCCAATTTCTTCTCCATTAGATTTAATAGTAACTGTATATAAATAAACACCATTGGCCAGTCTGTCGCCATATTCATCGGTTCCATCCCATACCACATCTGTTATATTACTACCAATATGAATATTTCCTAAATCATCTTTATTTAATTCTTTCACCACTTTACCTTGTATAGTCATTATTTTTACATTGATATAATCAGGAACTTCTGAACCTGTAAGTGTAAACACAAAGCGCATAGAGCTAGTAAACGGATTTGGATAAGGGTAAAAGTTTGTAGCTGATTTAGCATTAATTACAGTAAAATTAATTTGATACTCAGCTGAGCCTGCATTATTCAAATTTACATCATTGCTTTGCACTTTTAAAGTATAAATACCTTCAGCCAAATTTTTTGGTTTAAATTCTAGTTTAGCTAAATTTTGAATAGAAGTAGCTGGTGTAAATTGATATTCAAAACTATCTAAATTTATCCGTTCAAAAACCGTGCTATTTGGTTTTTTCCACCATAGTTTTATTCCGTTAGTATCCGTTTGCCAATTGTATACATTTTCATCTTTACTTTGAATAAAAATAGTAGGATTTGCAGAAACTATCTCACCGTTGGCAATATGTCGTCCATTAAAAGTAACATCGAGCAATGGATTTATTTTATCTTCTATTATTTCAAAATATCTAACAGCAGAATTATTTATTAAAGATAATTCTGGTATTTCTGCCTTGTTAAATTCATCAAAATTCACTTTGACCAAATAGGCATATCTACCACGTAGATTTTTAGTATTGAATGTGGTAGGAATTTTAAAAAACTGAGTTGGTAAAAGTTTGTTTGGGTAACGGAAAGTAGAGTCGTAAATAGTATCTTTCGTATCAATATTAAATATTCTTACTTGGTATTTTATATTATTAATAAATACCTTTTCTGAAATATTTTGAAATGCTAATTCATACTTAAAAATTTCGCCTTGTTTTAAACTATCTCGCCAAGTAGAAGATACTAAATTTGGATTTAAGGCACCCTCAGGTACATCTCTGCTTGTTACACGCCAATGCTTTAATTGTGCAGGTGTAAAATTAGCTTTATCCTTAAAAATGCCTTCTAAATATATTTGAGGGAACCTCGTATTATTAATACCAGATAGATCAAAATCATTTTGTTTTACATTCCTTAAGCATATTGAATCTTTGCCCGAATTGGTAACGCCATGTACATTGATATAAAAATCGTCACCAGGTGTTACATCACTTGTTTTAGTATGAAAATACAAACCTTCCCAACCTGAAGATGGCCCTATTAATTCGGTTTTAAGTGTTCCTGAACTTTCTCTTCCGGTCAATTCTTTTTGTATTTCAATATAACTTTGATCATTGGTTGAGCTATACCAAATACCAGTATCTTCCACCGCCCAGCCAATTGGTGCCCCTTTTTTGCCAATCATAGCATAACTTGTTTGGCTACTTTGTAAATTTTGAATTAGTTTACACCCTAATTTACTAAAAGCGCTTAAGACATTTGGTGTAAACCCTTCTGGACCCCCTGGCTGCGGTGCTCCATCAATTCTAGGGGTCAATCCATATCTATTGCATAAAGCAACATAAGTGCCTTCTGGCAATGAATCTACCCATCTTGCAAATTGAGGATTACCAGATGGCCAGCCAATTGTAAAATTATAATATCTAAATGCATTTTCAAGGTAATCAACTTGCTGTGTTGAGTTATTCCAAACCGTAACATTAGGATTATAAATATCTTTAAGTGTCATTTGCTGCAGAGTATTTTGATCAAATGCCACTGCTACAATTCCACTTGCTTTAGCGCCAGGATTCAAAGAACTGCCATTTGGCCCTCCTTTTTTTATACCATAATTTGGAAAAGGATCAGTAGCTGTTTGCACATATACATATTCTGCATTTACATTAAATTTAAATTGTCTTAATGCCTTATCTAATACAACACCATTAACACTGCTAGAGGGTAAAAATTGTGGAAAATGGGACTGCGACCAACCGGGTGCATTGTTAAATATATGAATAAAACTGCGTTCTACCCATGTGCCACCTGCAATACTACTTGTATTTAATTTAGCTCTCCAATAGTATACAATACTATCTCTTATTCCCAATAATTTGGTTTGCCAACTTTGCAACTGACCTACAATATTAGGTGATTGAAACTCTTTAAACCATGGGCTTACACCTGTCGTTTTATCATCTTGAAAAGGTATGGTATCTATTTGATAAATAAATTGATAATTGCTTTCAAATATATTTAATGCTTGCACTACAAGTTCTACCGTATCACTAGGCAATAAAGATACTATATCGTACCTTTTAGGGTAAATTAAATTAATGCCATTGCCTGGTATAAAGACGTTGTAAGAAGCTTTATTATTAGCATAACTTGTGCCCTCGTCTGTACTTTGTTGATCATTTACAATTACTACAAACTTATTATCTCCAGCGGTAGATAAATCTTTACTTTTAATATACAAATAAAAAGTATCTTTATACTTAACACCAGGTACTTTAAAATTATATGTTTTGGTTAAAAAATCATTTGGATAAGTTCTTACCACATTAACATTAAATGAATCGGCTACATACTTTCCTTTGTTATCAATAATTACTGCTAAGGCAAAAGAATCGCTTAATGCTGTTAAATTTTTAGGATTTAAGAAAAAAGATTTATTGGTAATAGCATAATCTGGAAATTGTGGTTGAAAAATAGGGATTGATGGATCGCCCTGTAAAAATAAAATACGACTTATAATAATATTCAACTGATCGCCAGGATTGCCATAGTTTTTGCTCAATGCATCTTTTACTACATCTCCTAAAGTGTAAAACCCATTGTAATTTTTGCTAAATGCTAATTTATAAAACTCAGTCATTTGATTGCTAATATAATTGAGTTCAGTTAATCCTGTTTGTGCTAAAAAAGCAATAGCGCCTTTGTTATGTGCCTTTACATAATTCTCGCCTGATAATTTAACATTCTTATCAGGTATTAAACAAGGGTTACCGATACTACAGCCATTGAAATAATAAATTGGATACTTTCCTTTATTATTGTATTCAGAAGTATCACCTAAATCTATATCCGTTACATAGCGGCTTCCGTGCCCTAAGAAAGTTACCAATTGTTTACCAGCTTCTATTGTTTCTATTCCTCTTTGTTTTAGGTAAGGTTCTGAAATACCTGTTGCAGATTTAGAAAAGGTAGTTACTTTTCCGCCAAAAGGTAATCCGGTAACATAATTTCCCATAGCATTTAATCTCAATTTAATATTATTGGCTTGCGCACCATCTTCACCTCCACCCAAATGCAACACTTCTTTTTTCCATAAATCATTATCTGAACTTAAGTATGATTTTAATTTTTCAGTATAAATACCAAGTTCATAAGGCTTATCTATAGTTAAACGACCAATAGCCACTACAGGCGCTAATGCAGAATCTTTTATGTTGGTTCCAAACATATTGTCGGAGGCAGGTGTACCTATGGAAGGTACCCAATTGAAATTTTGTAATCCATATGGTCTTATTAAATCTGTTTGATAACCTCTTCCTACTAGGAACAAATATTTTAGGCTTGTATCGCCATTTTCTTTCAAAAATCTGATATACCTTCTAATAGCGATAGGATGTGCAATACCATACGAAAAATTATTATACAATTGCTGCACGGTTATTACTTTAGCAGGCGAAGTATTGGAAGATTGCTGACGCAAACTAATATAATTATCAGTATAAACTCCAACAAATCTTTTGTTGGTTAAAAGTACAAGTCTATTGCTGTTTTTTTCGGTATTTGGATTAAAATTTATCCAATCTAAATCGGGAATAGATTCAAAACTAATGGCAGATTCAATTTGCTTAGAATTAACAGTTCTTATTTCATTACTATCATTAATAAAACACTCAGAAGAAGCACTTGTGGTTGGTGGCAGCATTAAGCGTACTTTATTGCCACCTATTTTTTCTCCTCTTATTCTATAGCCATTTGTAAAATCATAAACAATAGGTTTGGTTCTTGTAGCTTGATAATTTTCCCATTCTATATGCCTTGGATTGTTTTCTCCATTTACATTAAAACTTATAGAAGATGTATTATCCAAATTATATAATCGAGGGTACTCTAATTCGATATTAGAAATAGCATGACCCTGTGATGGCACATTATTAACAAAAACCGCTTCAAATTTTAAAAATGCATTATCTACTCCAAAGTAACTTCTAGGAAGCGAATGTGCACGCTTATTCACTGAATAACCTTCGAAAGACGTATCTTGAATAGTAGTAAAGTTATTATTATCGGGACTAATGCTTACTCTAATTCTATGGTCAATATTGATGAATTTATATTCATTTGTGCCTACAGTTGTGTATTGCAATCTTGGCTGATTGCCAATTTCGCTTATAAACTTACAATTTATTACTTTTGTTACCCCTTGCAGTCCACTCGACTGATTGAATCCAAATGGCGCACTACACAAACCCTCGCCAGATAAATATTCAGGATTAACAAAATTAAAACCAGCTATGTCAAAAGGTTTTCCGGTATTGTAAATATCGGAATATACTAAGTGCGATTTAAAGGTAAAAGCGCTTTGAGGCGCATAATTGCCGTATTGTGTGTTACTGTAATTTTTCATGTGCCATCCTATTTGGCTTGAAGCATTAGACAAATAGGTTAAAAAATAAGCCGAACTATCTGTGAACATACTCACACTTGGTTGAGGTTGAAAAGACGGATTACTATACAAATCCTTATCAAGCAATCCATCATTTGTTTTAGCGTAAAATTCTATGTAATCGTTGTTGTTAAATTGATTATCATTTTCGCCAGCTACATAAATAGGAACTTCTTTTCCTTGATAAAACATTTGCCACTTTCTAGGATTTACTTGCCCTAAATCTAACTGCATTTCAATAGCAGCATCTATTAAAGTGGTGTAGTCTATATGATATACACCAGCAACTCCAATTTTGATTTTAAAATATTTTTGATTGTAATTTACCCATTCATTACCGTATGTTTGCGCATAGTTGGCAACACAGCTTGAAATAAGGACTATTAAAAGTGAAATTTTTTTCATACTACTTAGATAAGCACTGTTAAACTACAAATATAATATTTTATTGTATCAAAAATTATTTCAATGATAAACAAAGATAAAAAAAATACACTCTACCTTGTTCCAATAGGCCTATCTGAAAGCAGTTTTGAATGGTTTTTGCCACATAAAGTAAAAGAAGAAATTTATCAAATTAATTTTTTTATTGCAGAAAACGCCAAAACAGCAAGACATTTTCTTAAATTTATTTCCCATCCTACGCTATTACCTCAAATTGAAATTTTTGAATTAGATAAACATAATTTGGATAGCCAAAAAGATGAGATTAAAAATATTTTACAAAAAAATGACAAAACTGGTTTAATTTCTGAAGCAGGCATGCCTTGTATTGCCGACCCAGGAAATCATATTGTAAAAATGGCACATCTAAATCATATTTTAGTAAAACCTTTGGTGGGACCATCTTCCATTTTACTAGCTTTAATAGCCAGTGGTATGAACGGACAACAATTTAAGTTTAATGGCTACTTACCTCAAAAACCTGATGAACGTAAACAAACCATTTTAAAACTTGAAATTGAGAGTAACCATACCACACAATTATTTATTGAAACTCCGTATCGCAATGATAAATTTTTAGCAGAAATGTGTCAAATTCTAAAACCTAACACTATGCTTTTAGTAGCAATAGATTTGACAGGTGAAAATGAAAAAATTATCAGTAAACCTATTTCTTGGTATAAAGGAAATGCAATTGAAATAGGCAAATTACCTTGTATTTTTGGAATAGGAGTTTAACCCAGATTCCGCACTAAACTTCTATTTCAAATTAAAATTGCTGCAAAATAAAGCACTTACTCAAATCTAATTATTTGAAATAGCGATGCTATTTCTTCATTCTAAATTGTTCTGGCAGCACCTAATTTTATTGCACTTTTAACTTTTATAACAAATTCTAATGTGGAGTCTGGGTTTAATTAAATAATGGTTTAAAACCTTCTGGCTTATTACTTTTATGAAAAGAATGAACCATTCCCTTTTCTTGCGTTCGAATGCAAGCCATATTTTTTTTGTAAAAACTAAAGTATAAAAGCCAATCTTCCTTTCCCCATTCTACAAAAGTTTCGTCATACATTCCTGCATTTATAAAATTGCGCTTGGTTGATGTAAAAATACCAGTACCCTCGGTAAAAAATCGCCCACTTAATTTATCTTCGCTTTGCCACCAAACTATAGGAAACCAATTGGAAAATTTTGTTGTGTATTTGTTTACTTTTTTTACAATATCATGAGGTAAATAAATATCTGCATCGCATGCCATAATAATGTCGGTTTCTGCTTGCATAATTGACTGATTAAATGCACTACTTCTTGTAAATTCTTGTTCATTTTTTGAGTAAATTAATTTGCCTTTCCATTTTGCTTTTATAGCATTCTCTAAATGCGAAATATCATTACTTCCGGTATCAAAAACAGATAATGTTATAAGCTCAATATTATCGCAACTATTAAGAGATTCTAAAACTAAATTCAACAAATTTTCACTTCTATTTTTAATGCCAATGCAAATAGTAATGGGTTGAAGTTTTTTAAAATTTAAACCAATAATAATTCGACCAAAAAAATCTACAAATAGCGTTTTCCAACCTACAATATTTCTTTCGGGGGACTTAAAAATTCGCCATAAAAAATACTTTAGTTGTTTCATTTTAAAACTAAAAATGAGCCACAATGATCGCTTTGAAAATCATTGCTATATATTCCCGACTGAAGTATCTTGTTTTTTAAGTTTTCACTCACTGAGATATAATCTATGCGCCAACCCTTATTTCGCGAACGTGCCCCTGCTCTATAGCTCCACCAAGTATAAAAATGCGGATCAGAATTCAATAGTCTAAATGTATCTACCATCCCACTGTTAAACCATTTATCCATCCAGGCGCGCTCTTCTTGTAAAAATCCACTACTATTCTTATTTCCTTTAGGATCATGTATATCAATTTCTTTATGACAAATATTATAATCACCACAAACTATCCATTTTTGATTGCCATTTTTTATTTTTAAATTCTCAAAATAATTATAAAAATAATCTAAAAACTTGTATTTTACATCTTGCCTTATATCTCCTGTGGTTCCTGAGGGAAAGTAGCAACTTATAACAGTTATATCTCCAAAAGTGGCTCCAATAATTCTTCCTTCATAATCAAATAATTCGTGACCCAAGCCATACATAATATCATCTGGCTTTTGCTTACACAATATAGCTACACCACTATACCCTTTTTTTTGGGCTGGGTACCAAAAACAATGGTACCCAATATTTATAAATATTTGTTCATCTATATCTTCATAATTAGCCTTTATTTCTTGCAGGCAAATTATATCAGGGTTTTCACGTATTACAAAATCTACAAAACCCTTACTTATTGCCGAACGAATTCCATTTACATTGTAAGTTACTATTTTCATAATTATTGGCAACAAATATAAACTGAATCTTACTAAATTATTGAAATTATACGTTTCTTAAAAATTTTGTTTTTTATTTTACTTCAGCTAACTTTTTTTTCAAACTTGTAATTTGATCTCTTAGTCTTGCTGCTTCAATAAACTCCATTTCCTTGGCTGCTTTATTCATAGCACGTTCGGTATCCTTGATGGCTTTTTCAATACCACTTTTATTTAAATTTTCATAAGCTGGCTCAGCAGCTATGTTAATAGTTTCAGGAGAAGAATAATATTGCACTTCATCTATGTGCTTAGCATCCGCTAGGCTCGTTAGTTTGTGTATTTCGTCTATTGTTTTTAGAATAGTTTGTGGTGTAATTCCATGTGCTGTGTTATAGGCTATTTGCTTTTCGCGTCTTCGTTCTGTTTCTTCAATGGTTTTTCGCATACTTTCAGTCATTCTGTCGGCATACATAATTACTTTTCCATTTACATTTCTGGCTGCTCTACCAATAGTTTGCACCATACTTGTAACACTGCGCAAAAATCCTTCCTTATCTGCATCTAAAATGGCTACTAGACTTACCTCTGGCAAATCTAATCCCTCTCTTAACAAATTTATTCCTATTAAAACATCCGTATTGCCCAATCTTAAATCTCTTAAAATAGCCACCCTATCTATGGTTTTTACCTCACTATGAATATATTGAACTTTAATTCCTAAGCGTGCCATATATTTGGCTAATTCCTCACTCATTCTTTTGGTTAATGTAGTTACCAAAATTCTGTCGCCCATTTTTACCCTTTCCGCTACTTCATCTAATAAATCATCTACTTGATTAATACATGGACGCACTTCTATAACTGGGTCAAGCAATCCTGTCGGTCTTATCAATTGCTCTACCACTATACCTTCTGATTCTCGCAATTCGTAATCGGCAGGTGTGGCACTTACAAAAATAGTTTGTGGGGTTAACTGCTCAAATTCTTCAAATTTCAAAGGTCGGTTATCCATAGCTGCTGGCAACCTAAAGCCATAATCCACCAAATTAATTTTTCTCGCTCTATCACCACCATACATCGCTCTTATCTGAGGCATACTTACATGGCTTTCATCCACTATTAATAAAAAATCTTTTGGAAAATAATCGATCAAACAGAAGGGTCTATCACCAGGTTTTCTTCTATCCATATAACGGCTATAATTTTCTATACCACTACAATAGCCCAATTCGCGCATCATTTCCAAATCAAAATTTACACGCTCTTCCAAACGTTTCGATTCTAAGGGCTTACCTTGCTCCTGAAAATAATTCATTTGAGCGACCAAATCATCTTGAATTTCATAGATGGCTTCATTCAATCTTTCGCGAGGCGAAACATAAATATTGGCTGGGTAAATAGAAATATCATCTAGCTTTTCTATTAAGTTACCTGTGCTTGGTTCAAAGGAATTTATCTCTTCTATTTCATTTCCAAAAAAAGAAATACGATAGGCAAAATCGTTATATGCTAAGTACACGTCTACTACATCACCCTTTACTCTAAAATTCCCTCTTTTAAAATCGGCTGTTGTACGACTGTATAAGCTATTTACTAGATTATGCAATACCACATTTCGCCCAACTTTTTGCCCTTTACTTAGTCTTACAATACTACCTTCATAGTCATTTGGATTTCCAGCACCATAAATACAACTAACAGAAGCTACAACTATTAAATCTCGCCTTCCACTTAATAAATTTGTAATGGTTCGCAGACGCATTTTTTCTATATCTTCATTGATATTTAAATCCTTTTCAATGTAAGTACCAGTGCTAGGAATAAAAGCTTCAGGCTGATAATAATCGTAATAACTTACAAAATAATCGACCGAATTTTCAGGAAAAAACTGTTGAAACTCACTGTATAATTGCGCTACCAAGGTTTTATTATGACTTAATACCAAAATAGGCCTTTGTACTTGCTCAATAACATTGGCAATGGTAAAAGTTTTACCACTACCTGTAACACCCAAAAGTGTTTGAGCACGTAGGCTTTGATTTAAACCCTCCACCAATTTTTTGATTGCCTTTGGCTGGTCGCCTTTAGGCTGAAATGGGGATATAAGTTTAAATTTAGGCAAAGTGTTGCAAAATTAATGAATAATTAATGATTTAAAATGAAGAATTGATAATGAATAATTAAAACACCAAAATTTTAATTAAAGTCAATAATACAAATATAATAAAAACAAGCGTTATTGTTTTATCTGACTGTTTTTGTGATACTTTAATGCCAAAAGGGGAAGCTATAACCGCACCAGTAATAACTGGAAAAATAACAGGCAACAATAAATGACCTATTTGCCATTGAGGATAGATAACTTCTTGAGGCAAATTAATGCTATAAAATATGAGTAATGGAAAGGCAATGATAGGTATAACTGTTAAAGATAAACCTGTAGAAAATTTAATGGGTAATTTTAAAATTTTATTAAAATAAGGCACCATAACTATGCCACCTCCTAAGCCACTTAAAGCAGTAACAACTCCAGCAAATAAACCTGCTGGGATAAATTTTTTAACTGGTGGAATTATTAAGGTTTGTGGCGTTTCATTTTTTTTGTTCATACCCATTAACATTCTAATGGAAGTAAGGATTAATAAGGCTGCAAATATGCCATTAAATACCACCTGATTTTTAAGTTGATAGTAATAAATAAAATAAGAAACATACAAAGAGGTAATAACTGCAAATAAACCTGTAACTAATGCAGATGGTAGATGTGTATTTTTAATTTTAAGGTGTTTCATAGTTCCCGTTACCCCCACTGCAAAGACGATGGCTAAACTATTGGCCAAAGTATAGTTTACGGTATCATCTGTAATATGATGTTGTTCTAATACTACATGAATTAAAGGCACAAATACTATGCCTCCACCTACGCCTAACAGACCAGCTAAGAAACCACCTACTGCTCCAACTAATAAAAAAAAAAATAATTTCTTGAACTTCCATTGCACTATGGTGTGGTTATTAAGATATTTTTGTAGTTGCCACTAAAGGTTTCTAATGCCTTTAAAATATCTGGATCTGAGTTAAAAGTACTTTCAAAAGTAGCTTCTTCGTAATAATATCTGCGTGTAATTTCTGTTTTTAACAGCAACAAAATTTCTGTTTGATGGGTATCTAAGTCTTTCGCTTTAACGCTCTCGAAACTCGTTTCTAAAGACTTAATTTCATTGGCCAACTCTTCGTTGTAATTCTCTTCTTTCAGTTTGGCTTTAAGCTGTATTAAAAGCGCTTCGCTTATCGTGCTATATGTATAATTCTTTGTTTTTACAAATTGTTTAAAATCCATAAAATCTGCTTCTTTTAAGTTAAAATTCTTAATATCGGCAATGGTATTATTTTTGGCTCTGTAATAGGTAGCATAGTCAAAAATAACATAGTTTTTTTGCAGGCTTTTAGCAATATTAGAAACCGCACTTTCTTTTACATTTACATCTGGTTTTACACCTCCACCATTATATACCACACGCCCATTTTTAGTTTTAAATGCTTTGCGCAAGCTATCGGGTACTATACCAGCACTACCATCAGCATTGCGATGACTGTAATCCAATAACTGAATACATCTTCCTGAAGGAATATAGTATTTAGCAATGGTCATTTTCATTTGCGTGCGGTAAGGCAATGGTCGGGTATTTTGAACTAAGCCTTTACCATAAGTATTGCGACCAATTATCACGCCTCTGTCTAAATCTTGTATGGCACCGCAAACTATTTCGCTTGCACTTGCAGAGTGGTTATTCACTAATACAACCAATGGCATGGTGCCATCTATCACTCTATCTAAAGTTTTATAAACTCTATTAGCGTCCTCAGTTCTACCTTTCATTTCTGTAACCACTTCGTTTACATCTACAAAAATATTAACAATATTAACAGCCTCATGTAATAATCCGCCCCCATTATCTCTTAAATCTAATACTATTTTTTTAATGCCTTTACCTTTTAAATATAAGAAAGCTTCACGCACTTCTTTGCTTGCTAATTCCATGAAATGATCTAGCTTAATATAGCCTGTTTCGCTATTGATAATCCCATAATAACTTACATTTTTTAACTTAATTTCTTCTCTCGTAATATCAATAGGCATTTTTACATCGGCTCTTTCTATTACCATACTGGCTTTACTATTAGGTGCCCCTCTCAATGCATCCGTTACATCGCTATCTGTTTTACCCTCAAAACTTTTACCATTAATTTCTAAAATTTTATCGCCTACTCGCAAACCCGCTTTATCAGCCGCAAGACCTTTATAAACGGTGCTAATATATATGAATTTATCGCGTTTTAAACTATTACAACCGATGCCTCCATATTCGCCACTGCGCATTATCATCGCATCTTCGGCCTGACTCTCATTATAAAAATTGGTATACGGATCTAAAGAACCTAGCATTGCGTCTATGCTTTTTTTCATTAAATCGCCAGGTTTAACTTCATCGACAAAACCACTGTGGATTTCTTTATAAACGCTGCTGAAAATTTCTATATTTTTTGAAACCTCAAAATAATCAGGCGCCAGTGAATATTTCTTGGCAACGTTATTGTCAGAATATTTCATATCTGGCATGTATATGTCAATAACACCGCCTAAGATCTTTATTGCCTCCAGAGATTCATAGCCGCCG
>JABMMZ010000094.1 GCA_013205405.1 Bacteroidota bacterium
AGCTAAAGCGGCTCCAAAAGCAAAAGCTAAAGCTAAAGCGGCTCCAAAAGCAAAAGCAAAAGCTAAAGCTAAAGCGGATCCAAAAGCAAAAGCAAAAAAATCTGCTAAAAAGAAATAATTTAAACTATTATTTCCTCTCAATTAAAAGCTCACGTTTACCTACGTGGGCTTTTTTAATGTCTAAAATTTAGCGCGTGGATGATACAAAGCAATAGTTTCTTTCAAAAACTTTCTATCAATATGCGTGTAAATTTCGGTTGTCGTTATGCTTTCATGACCCAACATTTGTTGCACAGCTCTTAAGTCTGCTCCTCCTTCTACCAAACTAGTGGCAAACGAATGCCGAAAAGTATGCGGACTTACGGTTTTTTTAATACCCGCTTTTAACGCCAATAATTTTATTAAATTAAAGACAGATATTCTACTTAAAATACTACCTCTTTGATTTAAAAAAATAGTATCAGAAAATTTAGATTTAATAGGAATATGTACTCTAACTTCATTAATATAAAGATTGAGTGCCTTTAATGCATACTTGCCTATTGGAACCAATCTTTCCTTGTTTCCTTTGCCTCTTACTCTTATAAATTCATCTGTATTATATACATCAGAAATATTCATATTAATAAGTTCGCTAACTCGCAATCCACAACTATAAAGAGTATCAATAATGGCTTTATCTCTATGCGCCATAGACCTAGTCATATCTATTTGCTTAAGCATATTTTCAATATCATCTGCAAATAATACCTCAGGTAATTTTCTAGCAAGTTTAGGCAATTCTAAAAATTCTGTAGGGTTTGTAGATATTACATCTTCTAAATTTAAATATTTATAAAATGCCCGTAAGCCACTTATTATTCTGGCTTGGCTAGTTGCAGAAATACCTACACCATTCAATGCATTGGTAAAGCTAAGCAGCTGATTGTATTTGATATCTATTGGTCCTGTACTATCGTTTACTGATAAAAGATAATTTTTAAACTTAGTAATATCATGCAAATAAGCTTCAATAGAATTAGGCGATAAAGATTTTTCAAGCATTAAATATTGCTTAAAACCTTTGGAAGCACTTTGCCAATCCATTGTTAATTATAGTTCAATTTCGCGAACATTAATAACTTCTTCTGTAGCAACATCCATAACTACGCAAATTAAATGCAGATGGTTCAATCTTAAATCAGTAGGCACTTCATATTCAAATTGTTTTACAAATGTTCTACCTGGTACTAACGGTGCCGTTAATGGAATACCAGTAGGTACACCAAATGAATGTTTTAAAGCATGGTTGTGCACATAGCTAGTAGAAACACCACTTGGCGTAACTTGTGTGCTTACAATACTATCTTCAATGATATACAATGCATATTTATGATTGCCTGAAACAACATTTTCTGTGTATTGTAAATTCATTTCTGCTGTTAATTTTATACCACTAAATGTTTTATTTAATTTAATATTTACAGGACTTTTCAAAAGCAATCTTTGGTTGACAAAATTTAGCCATTCATTAACTGAAATTATACGGTCGGTTTTACCGGCATATAATTTTCTATCAACATAGCCATTCGGCAAACCACTTGGCACTCCTAATGTTTCTACTACTTGTTTAGCTAAATCATTGGCTAATTGAGGTACCCCAATAAATGGACGTGTGAAAATATCTAAAGCAGATAAGTTTGGATACAAGGCTATTACTATTACACTATCTTTCTTTTTTTGAGTTACAATACCTTTAGCAACAATAGCAGCATTTGGGCAATTAATGCATTTTACACCAGTTATATCTTCTAATAAAACAGCTTTGTGCTGCGCAGCAGGAATTACAGAAGCTATAAAAGTAGAGTCTTTTAATAAGATGGTTGGTTGAGAAAAGTCAATAGCCGGTGGTACCTCTTCGCAAGCATAAAACAATATAGGAATAAACAATAAATACAATAAGTTTTTCATAACACAAAAATAAGATTTTTTTCTCGATAATAATATAAATTGCAAATACTTAAAAAAATAACTAACATTGAATGTATAAAAAATAATCTAATACAAATGATTTTTCAAACCATAATTTCTAATATAAAATATAAATTACCACTATTTTATCGAAGTCAAAAGCCTGCACATTTTGAGGATCAAAATTTAGAAGATGAATACCAAGACGAAGTATATGAATATGCATATAAATTAGCAAATGATAATAAATTTAAAAGTGTTATAGATATTGGATGTGGGAGTGGTTTTAAGCTTATAAAATATTTTAATAATTATGAAACAATTGGGGTAGAAACAGAGCCTTGTTTTAGCTTTTTAAAACAGCAATATCCAACCAAAAAATGGCTACTTTCTGGTGACGCAGAAAAGGACATAAATTTGGAAAATTTAAGAGCAGATATTATAATTTGTAGCGATGTAATTGAGCACTTTGAAAAACCAGAAAAGTTATTATTATTTTTAAAAAGTATTCAATTTTCTAAATTGATAATTTCTACTCCTGACCGAGCAGTTTTAATTCAACAAAAAAAAGGCACTCAAAATGGTCCTTCATGGAATCCTTGCCACGCCCGTGAGTGGAATTTTGAAGAGTTAAGTAGCTATTTATCAAGATATTTCAAAATTATTTCTGCTTTTCATTGTCCAATTCAAAAAGAATGCATGGTTTTTGAATTGGAGTAATTAGAAAAAAAATTTGTGAATAAAAAGAAATAAAGCTATTTTCACGTCTTATTTAAATTTAGTTCATACCGCCATTCTATGAGCAATACTGCCATAAATACAGAAAAAAATACTATTAACGAGACCATTACGGCACTGTATATTGTTAAATATATCAGTATCGATAAGCAAAATGATTTTTTAAAGAAACTTTTAGAAGCAACTGAAAAAAACTCTGAATTTTTTAATAAGTATTTTGGTCAATCAGAAATTACAATTAGACCTGATAAGATAACAAAGAAAATTAACGCTAAAGAAACAGATAATCGTGATATTTCTAAACACTTTTGCGATACTTCTAAATTTTCTGATATAATC
>JABMMZ010000095.1 GCA_013205405.1 Bacteroidota bacterium
ATAAAATAGTTAGCCGTATCATAGCTGCCTATTTTGGTGTAGGGTATTAAAATGCTATCGCCAGAGCAATAGGGACCTGCCTTTACCTTGCCTCGAACAATGGCATTGTCGCTGAGTTTACTTACAAAGCCATTAATATTAAGACTTGAACCTGGACTTACTGCCCATTTATTTTTAAATGCTATAGAATCCCCACGATAATTACCTACAAAATAAACGCCTTTACCTGCTTGAGCAGACATATTTGTTGTAGCAATGTTTGTTGACTTTGCACCAAAACTCCATAAAATATTACCAAAAATGTCAGATTTGATGACAACTAAATTCAGTTGACCTTGGTCAACTTTAATAATATTACTATCAATTTGCAATTCATCTCTTGTGTGACCATGATAATACAAATAACCACCACTAAATATACAACTTCTTAATTGACCACCCGAAAATATATTTTTTAAATCTATTTTGTTTACTTTGGGTCTAAAAAACCATTTTGGGGTAAACGAGGTGGTAATAGCAGCGGTAAATATTCCTTGGTGAGTAGAACCCGTTGGATAGCAAGGACTTATAGTTTCATTGTCTTTCCAGTAGACACTATCACTGAACAAACCTGATAAATATAAGTTTTTCCCATCTGTACTTATGCCGCCACTGGGCAAAATAACTTGTTTTGCCCTAAGGCTGTAAAGTTTTTCATAATTACCTAAGGAGTCGAATTTGAATATAACTAAAGCACCAAGGTATAATGTATCTGTACCTATTTTACCAGCATTTATTATACCTGATGCGATAAATATTTTTTTTTCAGTAAATACAATGTTATTATTTGTATAACTTGTATTCAAGTTATTACTCAAACTTTTACCCCATTTTACATCGCCATTTATCGGATTTACCTCACCTATAATAGTTGTAAAATTTTGAGCATAAAATTGTTTACCCCCGATATTGGTGGTGTCTTTAATAGTAGCAATAAAAAAAACATGGTTTTGAGTATAATGCAAGTTTCTAAATGCAGTTTCGGTATTGCCCGTTTGCCGCATCCATATTAAATTGAAATTTTTATCTAATCGTGCTAGTATTTGTGCGCCATTTTTACGGTGGATATATTTATCGAATATTTTAAAACTATCTACAACATTAGATTTAGGTATAATTCCTGCTATTAAAAAATCGCCATCGGATAGCCCACACAATTTTATAGTGGCTAATTCGCCTAATAATTTACCTTTACGCACCTTGCCTGCACTATCCATAGTAAGGATATATGATAAAAAAGTACCATCTGTATTTGTTCTTTTATAAAATATAGAATCAAAATAAAGCGTATCTGTAGGATTAGTGCTCGACCAAGATTTAGTAGACTCATAAATAAATGTTAGGCTCCCATCGAGATTTGCATTGATAGAGCTGGGAGATTCAGCCGCATTGGCTGTACCAAAGGCTTTTATAAACTTTACATTTTGGGCATAAGTTGTTGAAACCATCACTGTAGTGAATATCAAAAATTTATATTTGAAAGACAGTTTCATGCAATTTTTAATACAAAAATACGCAAAAAAGAGAAGCCAACACATGGTATTGGCTTCTCTTTAAAATTTTAATTATAATAATGTAATATCAACATAATTATTAGTTCCTGGAGGGAGGCATGAGCCTGATGTATTCCTGTAAGAAGTTACAGAGACCCCTATTAGACATCCTGTGGTAGCATTTGTGGGATGATTATTTGCACCAACTGGAATAACAACAATATAACCACCAGCAGAATATCTTATTTCAACAGGGGTTGCAGAAGAGGTTCCAACACATGTATATAATTGAGATGCACTATTAGTTACAGAATATATTACATTTGAGCTATTGTCTAAAATTTCGATAAGAGTTGAGCATCCTGAACCATTTGTAACATTAAGAGTAAGTTGTGCCTTTGCTTTAAATGTGCAAGCAGTGGTAATAATTAAAAGAAATGCGGTTTTAAAAATTAATTTTTTATTCATAATATTTAATTGTTTTTAAAATTGAATTCATGATACTTCGTGTTCATACTTTTAGTTTTTTTTAATTGGTCTATACAAATATCAGTATAAAAATTTTCTAAATTGAATTTTTTTATGTATTTGGTGTGTAATGTATTGAAAGTTAAGTAGATAAATTTGTAATTTTGTCTTTGAAGAATTTTTACCCTTTAGTCCAAAACTTCAGATAGTTATTAAGCTCTACCTTAACTCAGGCAAATCTTTAATAAATTCATACTGCATATTTTCAGTATTTAATTGCAAATAGATATGGGTTAGGCCATTGGTTAACATGACATAGGGTGCTTTAATAGTTTTAAGATAAATGCCCGCTTGCTGCACTGTAGATTGGTTAATGGCTTCACTTGGGGCTTTACACTCCACTAACAATAAGGGCTCTGCCAATGGATTCATTACCACTAAATCAAAGCGTTTGGTTAAATTATTGTATTTAAGCTCCTTTTCTACTGCAATTAATCCCTTAGAAATATTCAATTCTTCCTTTAAATACCATATAACATGCTGCCTTACCCATTCCTCAGGCGTTAATGCAACATACTTTTTTCTAATAATGTCGAATATTTGTGCATTACCATTCTGATTTTTAAGATTAAATTTGTATACTTTAAAGTTTAACTGCACAACGCAGCAAAAGTAAAATTAAAATATGGCAAATAGCACCACTATTAAATTCGATCAAATTATAGGCGATATAGAACGAAGAAAATTTTCGCCTGTTTATCTTTTAGAGGGCGAAGAAACGTATTTTATAGATGCTTTAGCTACTATTTTAGAAGAAAAAATATTAAAACCTGAAGAAAAAAGTTTTAACCAAATAATAACTTATGGCAAAGATATAAGTGCTTTAGAAATAAAAATGGCCGCTAAACGCTACCCTATGATGGCCGATTACCAATTAATATTGGTAAGAGAAGCGCAAAACTTAAATGATTTAGAAGCACTTGAAGATTACTTAGAAAATCCCACTCCTACTACCATATTGGTATTATGTTACAAAGGCAAAAAACTAGATAAGCGTACCAAATATGCCAAACTTTTTGCTAAATATACCCAATTAACAAGTGAGCGTTTAAGAGATTACGAAGTAATGCCTTGGGTAGAAAAATACTTGAGAAATAAGGGTCGCAGTATTGAACCCAAAGCTTTGCAATTAATCAGTGATTATTTAGGAAACGATTTGGGCAAGATAACCAATGAGATAGATAAAATGCTGATTAATGTAAAAGCAGACGTAGGTTTAATTGGCATGCAACATATTGAACAAAACATTGGGATTAGTAAAGATTTTAATATTTTTGAATTGCAAAAAGCTTTAGGAGATAAAAATTTTAACAAATCTGTTCAAATAGCCAATTATTTTGCATCAAATCCAAAGGCTAATCCTATTATTCCTATCATTGCTAACTTGTATGGTTATTTTGCAAAAGTATATGCTTGTTATAGTATTAAAAACAAAACCAGAAAGGAAGTAGCTATAGCCTTAGGTTTAAATGAATTTTTTGTACAAGATTATATAACAGCAGCTAACAATTACCCGCCACATATTGTAGAGCATATTTTTGGTTTATTAAAGTACTTTGATTTAAGAAGTAAAGGAATAAATGATTCAGGCAATACAGATGATGGGCAATTGATAATTGAGATGATTGTTAAAATATTAAGGTCGGCTGAAGTGCCAGCACATTTAAAAATTATGTAAATAAAAAACATATTTTTTATTTACATAATTTTTATTCTACATTTGCAGTCCTTAATAAAATAAGGTCGAATGGCCGAGTGGCTAGGCAAAGCTCTGCAAAAGCTTCTACAGCGGTTCGAATCCGCTTTCGACCTCAATAAAAAACCCCTCACAAAAAGGGGTTTTTTATTGTGATAATACTCAGTTAAAGATGAAAAAATGGAAGAAAATAATACTTGGAATACTCGGGCTATTTATTCTTTTTGTAATGGTTTACCTATATTTAGAAAGTAAAAAATCAAGCAGATTTTCTGTTAAAAACTATACTTATACAAATAATATTTTGTTTGTGTGCAAGAAATTGAACGATTTGCTTAACCATTCAACCACTAGTTAAACAAAATTTAGAAAATAAATTCTACTCCAAACATAAAATTGATTAAAGATTGTGGATAAAGATAAGTTTCAATTATTGTTTCGCCACCAGAAATATACTTATAACTATAGCCATTATTGGCATATTTTCTGTTTAACAGATTGTTAGCCATCAACTTAAATTTTACCAAACTTTTATCTTTGAATAAAAAGTTCTTACCCACCAATACATTTAAAGTATAATATTTATCCAACATCGCCTTTGAATTTTGGGTATTATCCAAGTATTGTTTCCCTACATATTTGCAATTCATATTAAATAGCCAATCTTTAAAATGCTTATCAGTAATGCCAATAAATCCGATCACATTGGGCGAAAATGAAATGGGAGTATTCCTTAAAATTTTATTAAATGATTGCGAATTATCATAATTATATACAACATCAATATACTCTCTTATTACATTTCTACTTATGGTAAAATTTCCTTCCATTTCAAGTTTATTTTTTAATAAATTTTTACGCCCAATAATTTCCAATCCAAGTCTATTGCTTTTATCGACATTAGCCCGAATACTGCTTCCAACATCATTTAGTTCTCCAGTTAAAACCATCTGATTTTTATAGTTCATCAAGTAGCCATTCATTTGAAAAAAAGAATTTTTAGCACTCAAAATATAGCCTATTTCTAAATCATTTAATTTTTCAGAGTTTGGAATTTTATCAGCCAAATTATCAACAATATCAGTCCTTACAGGCTCTCTATTGCTTATGCTAAGACTTGCATAAAATGATTTTTTTTGAGATAATTGATAATTAACCCCAACTTTAGGATTTATAAATAAAAAATGCTTGTTAAAATTGATACCACGGAGTTCATTGTCGTTGCCCACCCCTTCATATTGAATTTTTCTGAATTGAAACTCTATATATTTTGTCCATTTTCGTGTTATTTTGTAATCTAATTTGATATTCCCATTCCATTCTTGTTTTAAACTTTGGCTGTTATAATAGATATTATTTAAACCAAATGGGCTTGCAATATTGGCCCAAATAATCTCACCAAAATGTTTCCCTGCATATTTTGTAAAGCCTAACGATGCAGAAGCGTTTAGCTTATTTTTTTTATAACTTAAAGTAACAAAATTACCGTAGTAATAATTATCCAACCACCTTTGTCTTACCAAATCAGTGCTTTTTACGGTATCGCTGTTATTAATGAAATTATTTACACCATAACTGCTAAATTTTTGATCTCTTTTGTATTCCTCAAAATAACCTTTTCCTCGGGTTAAAAAACTAGCGTTTTGAAAAATAAAATTTTGTTTTATTTTCTTACTTAAATGCAATTGGTAGTGGTTTTGCCAATAATTATCTATTTGATTTTTATAGGTGTAATAATTATAGGTTCTATTGCTATTCAATAAGTTATTAGCATCATCGGTACTTAAATAATTTCGATTTATATAGGCGTTCATTTCTAAAGCATTACTATTGTATCTGCTTATTGGTGTTCCATACCAACTTTGATATGTTTTTTCTTTACCTGCAAAACTGAGCGCATTTACAATCCAATTATTTTTAACATAATTTAAATTAAATTGAAAAGCATGCAAAGCAGTATTTGCCCTATCTAAATAACCGTCACTAACAATCCGACTGAGGCGACCACCCAAATTAAAATTACCCAACTTACCTGTTCCAAATTTAAGCGTACTTTTCAATGTATTGAAACTGCCATAGGATTGACTTAATGAAAAATTTTGTATTGAATCTAATTCTGTATTTACAATACTTATACTCGCCCCAAAAGCCCCATTGCCATTGGTACTACTACCCACTCCTCTTTGTATTTGAACAGAAGAGGTAGAAGAGGCCAAATCAGGCATATTTACCCAATAAACACCATGACTTTCAGCATCATTTATTGGTATTCCGTTGATTGTTACATTTATTCGTGTGGCATCACTGCCTCTTACCCTTACGCCTGAATATCCTATGCCATTGCCAGCATCACTTGTAGTAATTACAGATGGCGTATTACCAAGTAAATATGTAAAATCTTGCCCTAAGTTTTGAATAGAAATTTCATTAGCAGTTATATTTGAAAAGGCAAAGGGAGATTTATCAGCCGCCCTAATGGCTCTTACAGCATATTGCCCTTGGTAAAAAATATCTTCTTTGAGAATAATTTTGAGTAATTGACCTGCTTTAATATTTACTATTTTCAATTTTGTATAACCTACAAAGGATACAAAGACAAATTCATCATTTTTAAATTTAAATTTAACCATTCCATTGTTGTCAGTTTTTTTTACTTCATTAGCATATAAAACCTCGCTTCCCGACAATAAAATACTATCACTATTCATAACCATTATAGCAAAAGAATCAGACGAAATTTGTTGGGCATTTATATAACTTGCGCTAGATAATAGAATTAATAACTTAATTTTTTTCATGTTTTTATTAAAATTAAGCTTTGGTGTGCCAAACTAAAATTTGACTAAAAGTATGTTTAATATACTTTTTGTTTTTCCTGACGCAGCTATTACGCTTATCCAGGTAATGTGGGTATTATCTCAGCACCAATACTTTTAAAGGGCACCCCAAAACTTGTTGCAAATTTAATAATAATATTTAATTAACCAAGTTATATTTATTGTTTAAATACTTTTTAAGCTTTATGCCTATTGGCACTTCTATATAATGCGTAATGTTATAAGCTATTAAAATTACAATGGGCAAGGCAATAGCAAATGCAGCTATCCAAAAGTTCAAATGTAAGGTATTGGTTAAAAATGGTATTATTATTTCATTACCTAAATATTGGTGTACCAAATACAAAGCAAAAGAAATTTTACCTAAAAATAATGTAAGCTTTGTAACTATAAAATTTAATTGATGGTTTACAAAAAGCACAAATAAAAAATAATAAATACTTATCATTACTGCATATTCCAATTGATTAATAAAAATACTTGAGCGCAAAAATTTATAGAGTAATATTTGGCAAGTTAGACATCCCAAAAGCAGTAAATAATTTGAAATTTTTGTGCCATTTTTAGTCCAAATATTATAAAATAAAATGCCACTTAAAAACAATGGCAAGAATTTTAAAAGTGGTATTGATGACAAAATAAAACTTAAAATAGCATTGCTATTAAAAAATAAAAGAAGCACAATCATAGATAAAATATATAGCACCCCGAATACTATTGTTTTTTTTAATAAATTAAAGTAAAATAAAATACCTATGATAAAATAAAACAACATTTCTATTATCATAGTCCAATAAGGGCCATCTAAATCAGCTATTCTGAAATAAAATTGAAACATTGTTAAGTTAGCTAAATATTGCAAGAAATTAATACTTTCAACATTGTTTT
This sequence comes from Bacteroidota bacterium, assembly GCA_013205405.1. GTDB lineage: Bacteria > Bacteroidota > Bacteroidia > NS11-12g > UBA955 > JABMMZ01. The sequence continues at coordinate 7,482 of JABMMZ010000095.1, forward strand.
GAAATAGATATTTAGCAACTATTAAAGCAAATGTAAATGTAACAGCAGCCAAATAAGTAGGATACAATCTACAAAACCTGATAATGGCAAATGCTTGTATAGTTTTAATATTTTGAACACTCATAAATATTACAAAACCACTAATCATAAAAAACAAATCGACACCGGTGGTGCCAAACTTAAAAAATAATTGCTCTTGCGGTCTGCTCAAAGTAAAATGAAATAGAACAACCCACAGAGCAGCTATACCTCTAAGGGCATCAAGTATTAAAATTCTATGTTTAATATCTTCTTTCAAATAATTATCAAATATAGATTTACATTTTAAATATCTCAAATGGTTTGGCAAGATATTTGATAATTATTGAAATATGAATTTAGAAAATATATTAATTGACTTAAAGAATTGGGCTTATAATTTTGCACCAAAAGTAGGATTGGCTTTATTATCATTAGTAATTGGCTTATGGATAATTAAAAAACTATCCAATATAATGGTGCTAGCTTTACAAAAGAAAGGCATGGAGGTATCCTTACAATCATTTCTTAAAAGCTTGGTTTCAATTGGTTTAAAAATAATATTATTCATAACAGTAGCAGGCATGCTAGGCTTACAATCTTCTTCATTTGTAGCTATTCTTGGCGCTGCTGGTTTGGCAGTAGGCTTAGCTTTACAGGGCAGTTTAAGTAACTTTGCAGGAGGTGTTTTAATCCTTATTTTTAAACCTTTTAAAGTAGGGGACATAATAGAAGCACAAAGCATGCGAGGTGAAGTAAAAGAGATTCAAATTTTTAATACTATTTTATTAATGCCAGATTTACAAACCGTTATATTACCAAATGGAATATTATCTAACGGTACAATTATTAATTTTACTAAAAATGGATCGGTAAGAGTAGATTTAAATTTAAGCGTAGAGGGTGGTTATGACATTGAAAGTCTTAAGCCTAAAATTCAAGCTTTACTCAATAACAACAATAATGTATTAAAAGACCCACGACCTTTTGTAGGTTTGGTAAATTTTGTAGAGGGAGGTTATCAAATAGCGGTAAGACCATATTGCAATCCAGAAAACTATTGGGATGTTTATTTTGAAATTAATGAAGCCTTATTAGATTTGGTGCACAAAGAAAAATTAGCAGGGCCAACTATTACAAGAGTTATCAATAATGCATAATAATTAAAAGTCCCAAATGGGGCTTTTTTTATGCCTAAATATTATTCGTTTTATACCCCAAACCCTGCAAGAAAATTTTGACTTTTTGCACTTGTTCGCCTTGAATTAATATTTCACCTTCTATAATACTGCCGCCAGTGCCACAATGATTCTTTATCTTTTTGGCTAATAGTTCCAAATCAGAAAGTGTGCCTACAAAACCTTTGATTAAAACGGCTTTCTTCCCTCCTCTTTGTTTGGTTTCTAATCTAATATTTAGTTTTTGCTCGGCTGGTGGCAAGGTTTCTGTTTCTTCAAATTCAAAATCATTAATTTCAAATCCATTATCGGTGCTGTATACCATCCCATCGTTGGAGCGTTTTATTTTTTTATTACTCATCGCTTAATATTTAAATTGGTTGATTACTTAATATTCGTAAACTTAAAGGTTCAATATTAATATTTATTTCTTTGCCCAACCATAGTGGTTCGCCATCTACGTGGGCTTCACCTTCGGTTAATCTTTCTATTGTAAAATCAGTGCCATTAAAAATGATGCTATTGGGTGATAAGTGCAACTTCCCTTTCAAAATATAACTTAATAATTTAGGTAAATGAAGTAATGAAAATTGCTTTACTATTACAACATTCATTAAACCATCATCTGGCAGTGCTGCTGAATTTACCATCACATTATTTCCCCATTGGGTTGCATTTGCAATACTTATCATAAATGCTTTACCTTGCCATACCAATTTGGAGCCTTTATAAACTTTATAATCCCTGCTTTTATAACGTATATTTTTGATAATAGTTTTAACATATCCTTGCAAACCTCTTTCTTTTACTCCAGCAAATTTGCTGCTTATAAAGGCATCAAAACCCACACCTGCCACATTGATACTGCAATGTCTATTCAACCAAACTGTATCTATTTCTTTTGTAAAACAATATTGAAGAGCTTCTATGGCTTTTTCTGTTTTTAATGGAATATTAAAATGCCTAGCAAAACCATTGCCTGAGCCCAAGGGAATAATTCCTAATGCAATACCCGAATTTACTAATCGGGATGCTACTTGGTTTATAGTTCCATCGCCACCGGCAGCTACCACAATACTAGCTTTTTCTTTTATGGCTTTTTCAGTTAATAATATAACATCACTGGCTTTTTCTGTAGGCCATATTTCAATATCAAAATTACTGTCTTTCAATATTTCTAATATTTTTTGAGGCAATTGCTTTATCTTTCTTCTACCAGAAAAAGGATTGTAAATAACGATTAATTTTACGCTCAATTGATTCACCTAACTATCTATTAAAGGCATACTCTATAATATTAGCTCCCATTTTAAAAGCTTGTTGACGTTTTTCTTCAGGGTTGTTATATACAGATTGATCTTCCCATCCATTACCTAAATCGCATTCGTACGTAAAAAAACAAATGAGTTTTCCTTCTAATAATAAACCAAAACCTTGGGCTGGTTTACCATCATGTTCGTGTATTTTTGGTAAGCCATTAGCAAATTTAAATTGTTGATTATAAATAGGATGACTGAAAGGCAATTCAATAAAATCTAATTCAGGAAATACCTTTTTCATTTGCGGAACTACAAAAGGTTTTAGACCATAGTTATCATCAATATGCAAAAAACCACCTGACATTAAATATTTTCTTAAATTACTGGCTTCGGCATCGCTAAATAAAATATTGCCATGCCCTGTTAAATATAACCAAGGAAAATTAAAAATTTCTGGTGAAGAGATATCTACAAAAACATCTGTAGGACTAATATTTGTTTTAATATTGGTATTGCAAAAAGTAGCTAAATTTGGCAAAGCAGTTTTATTGGCATACCAATCACCTCCGCCTTTGTATTTTACTTTAGCTATTTTAATGCTATAATCAGTATTTGCAGAGCATAACACCCCAAACAATAAAATTAGAAACAGAAAATTTTTAGTTTGCATAATAAAATTAGATTTACAAAACTAATGAATTTATTTTTGTAAGCAATATTTTAAACTGCTATGCTATACTATATTTATAATTATGTTTAAATATCTACTTTCTTTTTTGTTTTTTTACTATTAATTAATTGCAGTTCGCAAAATTGCATCTACAATGAAAATGGCGAGTGTATAGCGAAAGGAGAATACAGAACGCTTAAACACAAAACTAGATAGCTCTTCAATAGAATCATCTCAAAAAATTCTAAAATGAAAAGAAAATGAATTTTGGACATTAGATGAAAAATAGAAATTAGAAATTCATTTCAAAACAAAATAAAGAAAGTAGTATTGAATAATAAAAAAAACACGACCAAAAAAGTGGTGTTTTTTTTTATCTTTTACTTTTTTATCAAAAGTAATTTTATTCAAATATATTTGCTCATTAAATTCTAAAGAAATGGATAACAAAATACACCAAAGCCAAACTACAAATTATAGTGCTTTAAGTACACTGATTACGGTATTCTTTTTCTGGGGTTTTATAGCTGCTGGCAATAGTATTTTTATACCTTTTTGCAAAAGTTATTTTTCATTAGATCAATTCCAATCACAGTTAGTAGATTTTGCTTTTTATTTAGCCTATTATCTTGGAGCTTTGCTGTTATTCGCACTAGGAAATAATAGTGGAAAAGATATAGTAGGCAAATGGGGCTATAAAAAAAGTATTGTTTACGGCTTATTGTTTTCTGCAATAGGCGCTGGTGCCATGATAGTAGCTGTAGAGACCAATGTATACGCAGGTATGCTTTTGGGCCTTTTTATAGTTGCATTAGGCTTTTCTTTACAACAAACTGCTGCCAATCCATTCGCAATCTTATTAGGCGATCCAAAAACTGGTGCGAGCAGAATAAACTTAGGCGGTGGTATTAATTCATTTGGAACTACTATTGGCCCTATTGTAGTTTCTTTGGCCTTATTTGGTTCCGCTGTTTCGCTAACCGATGATCAAATAAAACTCTTAGAACTTAATAAAGTAGTTATTTTATATTTGTTTGTGGGTTTATTATTTATAGCTGCAGCTACACTATTTTTCTTTTCTAAAAAAGTACCTGCCGGAATAGCAAACGAACCAATTGAAAAAGCGAATAAAGCACTACGGATGTTAGTTATTCTAACTGGATTACTAATAGTTATGTTTAGTCCAGTTTTTGCTAGTTACAACTCTGAAGATGCTTTGAATATTGTTAAAATAGAAAAGCAAATAGAGCCTACCACTAAGCAAATAACAACCCTTACAGATAGTTTGGTAAAAATTAAACATGCTTCAGAGGTAGACAACTCATCTAAAGCAACAGCTTTATCTACTATCGAAAATAATATAGAAGCACTTAAAAACACTATTAAGCCTCAAACCACTCAAATAGAAACTATCAAAAAACCATTAGAACGCTATAGAATGTATTGGTTAATTGGTGCTTTGTTGGTAATTGTAGGTGGCTTATTATTCTCCTTTACTTCTGCTCAAAAGAAATCTGATGGCTGGGGTGCTATGCAATACCCGCAACTGGTTCTTGGCATGTTGGCCATATTTATATACGTTGGTGTAGAGGTAGCTATTGGCAGTAACTTAGGTGAATTATTAAAACTCAAAGAATTTGGCGGCTTGCAATCTTCAGAAATAGCGCCTTACATTTCCATGTACTGGGGAAGTTTAATGATAGGGCGTTGGGCTGGAGCGGTGAGTGTTTTTAATTTGAAAAATAATAACAAAACAATAGCCATGATTATAGTTCCTTTAATCGCTTTCGCGCTAGTGTTAGTATTAAATATGGTAACAGGAAAAGATATGAAACCATTTTACTATTATGGTGTGTGTGTGTTAGTTCAAATTGCAGCTTTCTTTTTAAGTAAAGATAAACCAGTAAGAACGCTTACTATTTTTGGTGGCATGGGTATTTTAGCAATGGTAGTAGGTTTAATGAGTACCGGCATTATAGCTGTATACGCATTCTTAGCAGGCGGTTTAGCTTGCAGTATCATGTGGCCAGCTATTTTTAATTTATCGCTGGCTGGCCTAGGAAAATACACTTCACAAGGTTCAGCTTTTTTAGTAATGATGATATTGGGTGGTGCTATCATTCCTCCATTGCAAGGAAAACTATCTGATATTATTGGAATACACCACTCTTATATCATTGGCGTTATCTGTTTTGCTTACCTTACCTTTTTTGCATTAGCTGTAAAACGGATATTAAAATCGCAGGGTATAGATTATGATTCAAACGCTAATACAGGCCATTAAAAAGGCGCTTCTCCTTTGGGCGAAAACAACAAATCGGTAGATGAATCTACATCGTACAAATACTTATATCCTTTAGTTTCTTTCAAACAATAAGGTTGCATTAAATTTAACATTTTTTGATATCCTGCAATGCTTAAACAACATATAAAATCTATTTTATCATCGGATAAAATACCATCATCCTCAGCAGTTATTCGGAAAGTAAGTGTATAATCTTTGCTTTTTACAAAACTAATTTTATTGAATGAAAGGGCTTGATGATTTACAATAATTGCCTCATGTATCAAATCTCTAAGCAGAATAGCTTCCCTTTGATTAAATTCTGAAAGTCTTACAATATTATCACCATATTCATTAATATTGTCTATAAAGTCTAATTTCATTTTTAAAATATTGATTCCCTTAAAATTGTAAAGGCTAATTTTTCTTAAATAAAATTTGGAGCAACCACTAAGTCTTTTGTCCCTGCGGCATAATCATAGAACCCACGCTTAGATTTGATACCTAAATCGCCTGCGGTTACCATATTTACAAGCAAAGGACAAGGAGCATATTTAGTGTTACCTAAACCATCATATAGCACATTTAATATAGCCAAACAAACATCTAAACCAATAAAATCAGCCAATTGCAATGGACCCATTGGGTGCGCCATACCTAGTTTCATTACAGTATCTATTTCTTCTACTCCTGCTACACCCTCATGCAAGGTAATGATTGCTTCGTTTATCATAGGCATTAATATTCTATTGGCTACAAAGCCTGGATAATCATTAACCAACGTAGGAATTTTTCCAATTTTTTTGCTCAGATTCATAATAGTTTCTGTTACCTCAGCACTGGTTTTATAGCCATTAATTACCTCTACTAGTTTCATTACAGGCACAGGATTCATAAAATGCATGCCTATTATTTTATCAGGGCGACTGGTAAATGCTGCTATCTTAGTAATACTAATAGAAGAAGTAT
>JABMMZ010000096.1 GCA_013205405.1 Bacteroidota bacterium
CGGTAATGGTGGTGGTTTTAACAGAGACAGAAACAATGGCGGTGGCGGTAATGGTGGTGGATATAATAAAAGATATTAATCAGATTTACTAAAGTTTAAAACTTTAAAAAAAAAGGAATTGAGAAATCAATTCCTTTTTTTTTGCTCAATTTTTATTAATTGGTTATTACAGAGTAAATACTTCACTGAAATTATTGCATAGCGGTTTTTACAAAGTTCTCAGTGCCTAGTAGTTAGTAATTAGAATGTTTTAGTAATTAAGTTCTTTTATTGGAGTAATGTAATTTAATCGATTTTAAATAGACTTTAATTGAAACCCGTATCTTGAAATGAGTTTTGTTATGTTTAATTCATGAAACCTTATAATAATTAACAAAAAAAGCGAACAAGTAAACTTGTTCGCTTTTTTTTATGATAAATTAAATTTATTGTTGAATGCTTACTATTTCAATTTGAAAAATTAGAGTTTGAAATGGCTCCATTATCATCATTGGTTGACCATTCATTGGATTCTGAACTTGTCGTCCTCTAATGCCATACGCTAAATTTGAGGGTATCACTACTTCATATTTAGAACCAACATTCATCATATTTAATGCTTCAATAAAACCTGGTACAGCACCTCCATTTAGAGCAAATTTTCTTGGTTCTTTACCTTCATTAGAGTCAAAAATTTCACCGTTTACTAATTTTCCAGAATAATTAATTAAAATTGTATCAGAAATAGATGGTTTAATATCTGTGCCCTTAACTAATTCTTTGTACATTAAACCACTTGTAGTGGTTTTATATTTACTTTTATTTTTAGCAATAAATTCTTCCCCTTTTTTTCTGTTTTCACCATATTTGGCTTCAATTGTGTATTCGGTTAAAACGGTTCCCATTTTCTCACCACTTATTTGTGCTGCACTGTCACCATTTTTCATTACAAATTCAGCAGCATGTTCAAATAATTTCCAATCCACTTCCTTAATCTTATTTTCGTGCATCATAGTCCCTAAATAAACTCCTAAGGCATAAGAAAAAGAATCTTTTTGCGTTTTCAGAGCTACCTTACCTGTACCTTTACTTTTGTTGTTGCAAGCAGACCATAAAATGACTGCACTTGCTATTAATATATACTTTTTCATTTTTAAAATTGGGGCAAATGTAATTAAATTATTTTTGCAAAATTTTATTTTCTGCGTCTGTTTTTATTTTTGTAAAATCAATAGCATGCTTTACTTTTTCTTCCATTAGGGCTAAATCCAAAACCTCTAACATATTTTTAACATAATAAAATTTTACACCTTTTAAATATTGTGCTGGAATATCGTCTACATCTTTTTCATTCTCATGACACATGATAATTTCTTTAATTCCTGCACGTTTGGCAGCCAATATTTTTTCTTTTATCCCACCTACTGGCAATACTCTTCCTCTTAAAGTAATTTCACCTGTCATAGCTAAAAATGGCTTTACTTTACGTTGGGTATATAATGATGCAAGGGAAGTTAGTATTGTAATACCGGCACTCGGTCCATCTTTAGGAATTGCACCTGCTGGAAAGTGAATATGTGCATCGAAAGAATTAAATACATCGTAATCTAAATTTAAATAATCGGAATTGGCTTTTAGAAAAGTCATTGCCGTAGTAGCACTTTCTTTCATTACATCACCTAATTTACCTGTTAGCGTAAGCGCACCTTTTCCTTTGGTTAATGCACTTTCTACAAATAAAATACTTCCTCCTACTGGACTCCAAGCCAAACCTGTTACCACACCAGCCGTTTCATTATCTTGATAAATTTCTTTATCCATTTTTTCAGCCCCCAATATTTTTTGTACCGTTTCTAAATTCAAATTGTTATTTATACTATCGCCTTTGGCTATATGCATAACGCTATTTCTAACCAATGATGCAATTTTTTTCTCTAAATTTCTTACACCGCTTTCACGTGTATATTCTTCAATTATACTTTCTAAAACACTATCTGCCAATTTGAATTGAGGTGTTTTCAGTCCATGCATTTTACGTTGTTTAGGCACTAGGTATTTTTGAGCAATTTGAATTTTTTCTTCTAAAGTATAACCACTTATTTCTATTATTTCCATTCTATCCAGCAATGCAGGCTGAATGGTATCCAAAGAATTGGCAGTAGCAATAAACATAACTTTGCTTAAATCGTAATCTAATTCTAAATAATTATCATGAAAAGTAGTGTTTTGTTCTGGGTCTAATACCTCTAACAATGCTGAAGATGGATCGCCTCTAAAATCACTTGCTACTTTATCGATTTCGTCTAATACAAAAACAGGATTACCTGATTTTACTTTTTTAAGATTTTGAATAATACGCCCTGGCATAGCGCCAATATATGTTTTTCTATGTCCACGTATTTCGCTCTCATCATGCAGTCCACCTAATGATACACGTACATATTTTCTACCCAAAGCATTGGCAATACTTTTCCCTAAAGATGTTTTTCCAACACCCGGAGGTCCATATAAACAGATAATAGGGCTTTTTAAATCGCCTTTTAATTTTATAACAGCTAAATATTCAAGAATACGTTGTTTAATTTTTTCCAAGCCAAAATGATCAGCATCTAAAACTTTTATAGCTTTATTTAAGTCTAAATTATCTTTTGTAAACTCGTTCCAAGGCAAATCTAACAAAGTTTGCGCATAGTTTAAACTTACAGAATAATCGGGACTAGCAGGATTGATACGCAATAATTTATCCAATTCTTTATTGAAAGCAATATGAGTATCCTTGCTCCACTTTTTCTTATTGCCACGCATTCTTAAATTTTCTATTTCTTTATCAGGACTTTCCTGACCTAATTCCTCGTGTATAGCTTTAATTTGCTGTTGTAAAAAGTATTCTCTTTGTTGTTTATCTAAATCTACTTTTACCTTACTTTGAATTTGGTCTTTCAATTTCAACAATTGATTTTCTTTAATCAAATGTTCAAAAACAATATTGGCACGGTCTTTCAGAGTTGGTGCATTTAATATATCTTGTTTTTCAGAAACAGATATATTTAAATTAGATGCAATAAAACTTACTAAAAAATTATCGCTATCAATATTGCGCATGGCAAAGCTAGCTTCGCTTGGTAAGTTAGGCGAAAGATCTATATTTTCTGTAGCCGTGTCTTTTATATTACTAATAAGGGCTTTAAGCTCTTTATCATGTTTTTCTTCAATAATTTCTACTGCACTAACTGTAGCGCGAATATATGGTTCGTTAGAAATTTGCTCGCCTAATACAATTTTACGTTTACCCTGAATTATTGCAGTGGTATTGCCATCGGGCATTCTCAAAATTTTTATTATTTGAGCCATGGTACCAATCGTATTTAAATCTGATATGCCAGGTTCTTCGGTATCTGGATTCTTTTGAGCAAAAACACCTATTATTTTGTCACCTTTATTGGCATCTTTTATCAGTTTTATCGATTTATCTCTGCCAACAGTAATAGGAAATACTACACCAGGAAATAAAACAGTGTTTCTAATCGGTAATATTGGCAGACTTTCTGGTACTACTTGCTTATTACTTTCTTTCTCTTCTTGCTGAGAAAACAAAGGAAATAAATCACCTCCTTCCGCATCATCGCCTTCTCCTCTGCTTTGTAAAAAGCCTTTTTTATTAAATTCCATCATATAAGGTTAAGAATATTTTTCAATAGTTGTGCCAATTTAAAAGTAATGACATTTTGCGTATAAAAATAATTCAATATTTTTTAAAAATATCTGAAAATAAATATTCAAAGATTTTTTTATGTAATTTTGAAATTGAAATTAATATCATGCATTCCGAACTTATATATCAAATAGCACTTACAAAAATATCAGGTGTTGGCGATATTTCTGCTAAAAATTTAATTAGCTATTGTGGAAGTGCAGAAGAAGTATTTAAAGTAAAAAAAACATTTTTAGAAAAAATTCCAGGTATTGGAAAAATTACTGCAGAAAGCATCAAACATTTTAATAATTTTAATGTAATTGAAAAAGAAATTAAAATTTTAGAGAAACATAAAATTACGCCTCTTTATTATTTAAACGAAGCCTACCCTTTTAGATTGAAAAATTGCGAAGACTCCCCTATTATGTTATACTATAAAGGCAATTCAAACTTAAATCAACAGCGTATTATTTCCATTGTAGGCACTAGAAACGCTACCGTATATGGCAAACAATTTACCGAACAATTATGCGAAGCATTATCACCTTACAATGTTTTAATTATAAGTGGATTAGCTAGTGGTACTGATACCAATGCTCATAAGTTTTGTTTGAAAAATAGTGTTGAAACAGTAGGCGTTTTAGCCCATGGCTTGCATACAATTTACCCTGCTGCTAATAGAAATTTAGCAATTGAAATGCTTGGTAAAGGTGGTTTGTTAACTGAATTTGCTTATGACACACCTGGTATGAAAGAAAATTTTCCGAAGCGAAATAGGATAGTTGCCGGCATGTCAGATGCTTTAATAATAATAGAAAGTGGCAAAAAAGGCGGAAGTCTAATTTCTGCAGAAATTGCAAATAGTTATAACAAAGATGTATATGCACTGCCCGGCAGATATACCGATACTTGGAGTATTGGCTGCAATAATTTAATACAACAAAACAAAGCCGCTATTATTGACAGCATAGACCAATTAATTTTTAATTTAGGCTATAATGACACTAAAAAAATAAATAAAGACAGCCAATTAAAACTGCTTGAAAACTTAAGCGAATCTGAATTGGTAGTTACTAATATTTTAAAAAATGGTGAAAAAGGAATTGATGATTTACATTTTGAAACCAAAATAAACATTAGTCAATTAGCATTTATTTTACTTGATTTAGAATTTAAAAATATTGTTTATAGCCTTCCTGGAAAAATGTATGGTATTCACCAATAAGAGCAAAAGAAACTAAGGTTTTGCAGGATCTTTTTGCATTTTATCGGCAGCTGCCTTTGCTTTAAAATACTTTATTGAATAAGAGAAATTTAACATAAAATAACGCTGTAAAATATTAGATTTTACATCTTCGTAATAAGTTTCTGTTGTATTTCTATTAATACTGGTATTCTGTTGTAATAAATCAAAAACAACTAACCTTACTTCAGCTTGTTTATCTTTTAAAAATTTATATCCTAAACCTGCATTCCACAGAAAAAAGTTGGTATTTATAGATGAGGATAAACCTTGATTTATTTGATGGGTTATATCGGTTTGAATAACCAATCCTTTCCAAGGCATAGTTTGAATTTTGAATTTAGAAACTTGATTGAAAAAAGTGCTATTCAATTGTGTTTGCAAAGAATTTGAAATAACACTAAATGCAGAATTTGAAGATATTGTAAAATCTAAATCCTTGCTAATATTACTTGCCAAGGTAACCCCAGCACCCGCATTGCTGTTGTTAGAATAATTTAATACATTATTAATATAACTAGGCGTGCGGGTTGTATTACCGTATATATTTACATTGATATTTGACTTTATTTTTTTAACAACAAAGCTATAATTATGATAAGTCCGCAGTGCATAATATCCATTCAAATTAATGGGTTTGGATAATTGAGAGCCACGACCTACAAAAATATTACCTAACATAGAATCTACTTGAAAAATATAAGTGCTATTGGCTATAAAATTTTGATTAGAACTGCCTCCAATCATTCCAAAATAAGTGGTATTTTTTTTAGTATTAGTGCTTGTATATCTAATGTTTAAAAAATTACTAAAATCCTGTTTCAAACTTTTATTACCTGAGCTTAATTGAAGCGGATTGTTATTATTTATAATATCCTGCAGTTGATCAATACTAGGCGCATTATTACTGCTTCTATAGTACAAACGAATGTTTTTTGATTGAGAAAATTTGTATTGAACCATAGCAGATGGCAAAAGACTGTAAAAAGTTCTAGTGGTATCAAACTTTACTGGGAAACTTCTATTGACATTTAATTGTGCTATTTGAAAATTTGCGCCAACATTGAAGTTTAGTTTTTCTTGTTTAAAAGAGTATGTAATTCCTGCTCCATTCGCTAAATATTGACTTTTAAAAGTATTAGAAAGCGATGAGTCTAATTTATTAAACTTACCTTCTAATGGCAAATATTTGTTTATTTTTCTATCCGAATTGTTCAGATTAAAATTATTTGTGTAATTAAATAGCAATTGCGATTTTTTACTAATTGGTTCGGTATAAGTAATATTTGAATTGGCAGAAAAACCGTCTTTTTCTAAATTCACCATTTGATTTAAAGTATCATTACTTAATGAATCAAGATAATTATTCTTAGAAAAAGTAGTGTTTTCATTACTATTCATATTCATACTAGGCGTAGTATTGATTGACAATGTACGTCCACGTTTTCTATACATGTGCCTATACAATATAGTTGAGCTAAAATTATAGCCATTCTGCATTCCATTATAAATACTGTTCAAGCCACTTAATTCTGAGCCTGCTTGCCTATTTACACCTACTGTATTTTGTTTAGAATTATTATTTTGAAAAGATAATTTAGGTTGAAATAGAAGTGAATTAAAAGTATCAATTTGCCAATCAATTTTAAAATTCATTCTATGATTGGTATTCTTGGTATTGGTGTTAGAATTTTCATTATACAATAAACCGGTAGATTGTTTGGTAATATAAGTTCTAAATGAAGTATTGACAGTATTTGTGTTGGAGTAGTTAAAGAAATAACTAGCCGCAAAATCTACTTTTTTCCACTTATTGGCATAATTCAAACCAAAAGCTTGTGTTGTTGCAATTCCGTTTCTGTTATTTACTAAAAAATTCTCATTGGGATTTTGAGGAAATCCGCCTCCGCCCCTTTGCGCACTCCCACCCGGACGCATACCGCCACCTCCCATGCCACCTTGTGTATTACCTTGAGTACTCATAACACCAAGTAAATCGTCTGCAGAAAAATTTTGTTCATTCACATTATTTGAATTAAGTAAGAAGGAAATTTTTCTATTATTTTTAAAAAAATTAATACTAGTTCCTGCTCTATACTTTTCATCAAGTCCATAACCAGCATAGGTTTTACCAAAAATGCCATTTTTAAATTGTTGTTTTGTTATAATATTTATGGTTTTAGATGTATTTCCATCATCAAATCCTGTAAACTGTGTTTGTGCACTTTTTTGGTCAAAAACCTGCACTTTGTCAATCATATCAGCAGGAATATTTTTAAGCACTGCACTTGGATCTTCCCCAAAAAAAGGTTTGCCATCCACTAACACTTGTTTTACATCTTCGCCTTGCGCTTGCACTTTGCCATTCGATGTATTTACACCAGGCATTTTAGTTAACAAATCTTCGGCTGTAGCATCTGGGTTAGTTTTAAAAGCACTAGACTTAAACTCAGAAGTGTCACCATTTTGTATACTTATAGGGGCTTTAGCTATTACATTTGCACTTGATATTTGAAGCGCTTTGGTTTCTAAGTTTATATTTAAAAACTTTTTACCAGCAGTATCTTTTATTGAAATAATTTCGAAATAATTTTCGAATTCTTTTGATTTTATACTTAACAAATATTTCCCAATATTAAGTTTTAAAAACTTAAAAAAACCTTTACTATTTTCAGTTACAGAAACTGTTTGGATAATTGAAGAATCGGAAATATTTAGTAGTTTAACATCTATAACCTCAAAAATGCTATTAACAGGCGGGGTTAACTTGCCGAATAAATTAAAGTTTTGAGCATTTAAAAATAAATTAAACACTGTGAAAATTGACGCCAAGAAAAGAATTTTTTTCATTAGAAAATGGAATGCAAAGTAAGTGTAATTTTGTTACATGAACTTCATTTTAAACGATTTTATGCTGCTTTTTAACTTAAACTAATTATTTGATGTTTAGTTTGATTAAACTCGAATGTATCTTTTAGTCTTTTACCTAACATAGCAACTGCAATTGGTGACAGTGGTGATAGCACCATAATATCAAAATCTAAAACCTTAATTCTGCCTATACCACAAGCTATAAAATAGACTGTAGTTTTTGTTTGTACTAATGCTCCTAATGAAACAATTTTATTTTCGAAATTGTGATTGATTTTTTCTAATTTTTCGAAATCTTTTTTTGCCTCTACCAATTGTTTGGCATACATATCTCTGTTTAAATGTCCCATTGCTCGGCCCGTTTCAAACTTATCGCCAGCGCTGCTTTTATCTTCACTTTTTGTAGATTCTTGCGCACTATTCATAGCCTTTTCAGAATTACTCATACGCTCTTGTAAAATTAACTTACAAGCTTCTAAAACACTTTTTTTATTAATTAAATAATTCATATTTATTCGCTTATCTAATTCTCAAAATAAATAATTAAAAAACAGAACTATAGTACTATTTCCTGGCTAAAACGCGCTCCACAGCATTCATAACATCAATAACATCTAGTCCATATTTTGCCATTAATTGGTCTGGTGTTCCGCTTTCGCCAAAAGTATCATTTACGCCTACCATTTCAACTGGTGTTGGTAAATTTCTTGCCAACAATTGACAAATACTATCTCCTAATCCACCATTCATCATGTGCTCTTCAGCTGTTACCACACATTTTGTTTTGCATACACTATTTAAAACAACTGTATCATCTAATGGTTTAATTGTATGAATATTTATTACTTCTGCACTTATTCCTTTTTCTGCTAATGACTGCGCTGCCTGTATGCTTTTCCATACCAAATGACCTGTACAAAATATTGAAACATCAGTACCTTCGTAAATAGTAACGGCTTTCCCTATTTCAAAAACTTGATCTGTTGCTGTAAAAATAGGCACTTTAGGTCTACCAAAACGCAAGTAACATGGCCCTTCATAATTGGCTATTGCTATAGTAGCTGCCTTAGTTTGGTTATAATCGCATGGATTAATAACTACCATCCCAGGCAACATTTTCATTAAACCTAAATCTTCTAATATTTGGTGAGTTGCACCATCTTCACCTAATGTTACCCCAGCATGCGAAGCACATATTTTAACATTTTTACCACTGTAAGCTATGCTTTGACGTATTTGATCGTACACTCTACCTGTGCTAAAATTGGCAAATGTACCTGTAAAAGGTATTTTACCTGATGTAGCTAATCCAGCGGCTACGCCCATCATATTGGCTTCTGCTATACCCATTTGGTAAAAACGGGTTGGAAATTCTTTTTTAAAGGCATCCATTTTCAATGAGCCTGTCAAATCAGCACAAAGTGCCACAATATCCGAATTTTGTTTGCCAGCCTCAAGTAAGCCAGCGCCAAAGCCTGATCGGGTATCGTTGTTTCCTAGTATTTCTATTGATTGCATTATAAGTTTATTTCTGTTGTGGTTGCTGATGTAATAATAAATTCCTTTTCAAAAGTATAAATTGTTCTTGTTTCTGATTTGCTTCTGGCTATAAAAAAATATTTGCCTGGTTGCATTAAAATGGTTTGAAAAATCTGTTCATTAATATCGCAAACCCATTCTACTTTTCCTTTAAATGTTCTGTAAATGGCTACTACTAGGTCTCTACTTTTATTTATCTGCAATTTACCCGGTTGATCTATATTTACAGTTGTTGTTTTATTTTGATCTATTACCACACTATCAGCATATATTCTTGGTGTAGTTAATATTTCTAAATCGTATAAGCCAGTTATATAACGTTTTGTAGTACCGTTATTTTGCGCATTAATAGTCGTATACTTTTTATGTTGTTTTACAATTACTTTTAAGTCTAAATAATTGGTAATTCCCTTGCAGGATATTTCCATATTACCTTGCGGAACATCTATTGCTATGGTATTGTGTTTGCCAGCTATTAATTCCACATTACTTTTAGTAACAGGAGGTAAAGTATGCGCTACAATATCGTACCTACGCATAGGATCTAAAAACAAAGTATCTGGTACACCTCTGCCATTCATTGTATGATCGTAATTATGCAATATTTTTTTAGTAGATGCATCGTAAATACTCAAAGCAATATTGGTTTCTATTGGTCTTATTTGTTTATCTAATAAATTTATTTGACAACTGGTAAGATTCATGGCTTGAGATATCACTACACCAATAACACTGTTATAATCTTTATCATTATTAGCATCATAGTAAGTTCCTGCACAATTAAATTTAAGTTTAAACTGTTCGGTACTGCCAATTCCTATGATGAAAGGACGTAAAAAAATACCTTTCTTTTGCAAGGCTTGAGAAATTAAACATGGATCGCCTGTGCATTCTTCTAAACCATCAGTAATTATAATTACCAAATTTCTAACGCCTGCCTCTACAGGAAAATCCTTTTCGCATTCTTGCAATGAGTATGCAATGGGTGTCCAACCTTTAGGAATAAGGTTATTCACTCTTTTTTTCATTATTACAGCATTATTAGGCGTAAAGGGTACTTCTAATTTAGAATCTTTGCAATCTTTTAAATCTACTGTTTTTTGATGACCATAAACACGCAAGGCTATTTCAACATTTTTAAATTTTGATAAGCTATCAATAATTTTAACCGCCATTTTTTTGGCTACTTGTATTCTTGTAGTTTTTTCTATTGGCGTGGTCATGCTACCCGAAGCATCAAAAATAATAAGAATACGTGTTTTTTGTTTTGTTTGAGCCACTAATGACAAACAACTCAATATCAAAAATAATGATAGATATTTTTTCATGTAGTTACTTAACGTATTTTTAGGATAAATATTGTGTATTAGAAGTCTTGTAAGGTACTTGGCAATTGATTCAAAGCATTTTCAAGTTGGGCATCATTTGGTGGAATACCATGCCATTCGTGGCTTCCCATCATAAAATCTACACCTGCACCCATTTCTGTATGCATTAAAATAACAATTGGTTTTCCTTTGCCTAAAAAGGCTTTCGCCTTTGCATTAGTGTCTAAAATATCTTGCATTTGGTTGCCATTCATTTCTAATACCTGCCAATTAAAAGCTTCAAACTTGCTTCTTAGTTCCGTAAAACTCATTATATCTATTATATTACCATCAATTTGCTGTTTATTGTAATCTATAGTAGCTATTATATTATCTAAAGGATAGTGGCCTGCGTACATAATGGCTTCCCAATTTTGTCCTTCTTGCAATTCACCATCACCCATATTTACATAGATAATACTAGAATCATTATTTGATTTTTTGGCTAATGCCATACCGCTAGCTACAGAAAGACCTTGGCCTAATGAGCCAGTTGCTATTCTAATGCCTGGTAAACCCTCGTGCGTAGTTGGGTGCCCTTGTAAGCGGCTATTTAGCTTTCTAAATGTAGCTAATTCTGCCACAGGGAAATAGCCACTGCGTGCTAGAACACTATATAATACTGGACTAATATGGCCATTAGATAAAATAAATACATCCTCATTTTTTGCCTCTTGGGTAAAATTTTGAGGATTATGATTCATTATTTGAAAATAAAGTGCGGTTAAATAATCGGCACAACCTAGCGAACCACCGGGGTGGCCACTTTGCACAGCATGCACCATGCGCACGATATCTTTTCTAACTTGGGTAGCAATATTTTGCAATTCTTGTACTGTTGGCATTCTAATATTATTAAGGTGCAAAAATTAACAATATTCTTCAAAGTTTTTACTCAAAAATAGAATTGTTATAAACTATTAATGAACGAAAGTTTTTAACTCCACTCCTCTTTCAAAAGCGAAAACAAGATTAAATCATGATATTGATTGAGATGATACTCTGCTTGTTTTAAAATTTAAACGCAAAGGAATGGCTTGACTTTTTATATTATCTACCGCGTATTTTATTTCTATTCTATTTAATTTTAATATTTTAAAACAAAAATCAACTAATGCTTTACAAGATAAAGTAGTGATGCCTCTTCGTTGAAAATTTTCGCCAACCCAATATCCTATTTTACCAATTTTATTTTGTTGATCTATTTTATAAATTCCAATTCTACAAAACATACTTCCATTTTCAATAATTACAAAGGCATATTCCACACCTTCTGCATTTATTATTTGATAACCTTTTACAAAATTAGAAATAAATTCTACAGCTTGCATTTTCTCTATCCAAGGCATCTATTGCACAATATGCTTTCTGTTACTATTAGCCAATTCTTAAAACTCGTGCATGTGGCTATCATTTACTAATTCTAAAATAATATTTTTATCAATTACTATTCGCATATTTTTAATTTAGGCTATACAGTCGTTCAGATTCTTTATTTTCTATATCAATGGTAATTACATTATCTGGCAGCAAAGCTTCTGCTATCTCTGGCCATTCTATCACGCAAATATTATTTAAATACATATAATCTTCGAAACCAAGGTTATATAATTCATCTATTGATTGAATACGGTATAAATCGAAATGATAAATAGAAGTACCATTTGATAAATGATACTCACTTACAATATTAAAAGTAGGACTAGTAACTTTATCGCTTACGCCTAAACTCAAAAGCAATTTTTTTACAAAAGTTGTTTTACCACTTCCTAAATCACCTTTTAACAGCAGAATTTTACAAGTTTCAAATCTTTTTATAACTTCATTAACAAGAGCGTTTAAATTATTTTCTGAAAGTGTAAACTGCATGATGTATTCGTGTAGATATTTAGCTTCGCTCAGAATGGCGTTATAAGTCAAAAGAACTTCAACAAAATCTAGCCTGCTTTTTTTGTATAGTATTTCAATGCTTCTGGCATCCAGGCTTGTAATTCTTTTATACGTTGGGCATCACTTGGGTGTGTGCTTAAAAACTGCGGAAGTTTTGCTCCTCCACTCATTTTGCTCATGCGTTCCCAAAAAGGAATTGCCTCATTAGGATCGTATCCAGCCAATGCCATAAATACTAAACCTAATTTATCTGCCTCAGTTTCATGAGTTCTACTATATTTTAAAATGGCTAAATTACCTAAAACACCAAAAGCTACATTAAAAATATCTTGTGTAACTTGTGGACTATTAGATACAGCCATAGAAACAACTGTTCCCAATGCTTGAGCCTTCATTTGCTGACTCATGCGTTCATTGCCATGTTTGGCTATGGCATGTGCTATTTCATGACCCATTACAACTGCAAGTGCATTTTCATTTTGTGTAACCGGTAATAAGCCTGTATATACTACCACTTTTCCACTTGGCATACACCATGCATTTACAATAGTATCTTCTACTACATTAAACTCCCATTGGTAATTGGCTAAATTTTTATAATATTTACCATCTTTATATGTCTTAAAAAAAGTAGTAATATTTGTAGCAATATTATTGCCAATGCTTTTTACCATTTCATTTTGTTTAGCATCTGTTGAAAGTTTATGTTCTTTCAAAAACTTTTGATACTCTGTGCTACTCAAGCTTTGAATTTCTGCTTCTGGCACTAAAGTATTTTGTTTTCTATATGTAATAGGCACTTTTGTACAACTATTTACAAATATGGCAACTATTAATATTAAAACTATTTTTTTCATTTGTGTATTTTTAAATTTAGATTCAAAAATTAAGCCAATTCTATTTGTGCGACTAATCCATTGTCACATAAGGCAGTGCAAAGAGGTAATAATAAATTATAATCTCCAAATTTTATGCTACATTTTCCTTTTGAATGCACTATCCAAGCACATTGCTCAGCTTGTGTAACTTCGTGTTTACAATATTTTACCAAACAATTAATAACATGTTCAAATGTATTATAATCGTCATTATACAATATTAATTCAAAATCACTAGTTACATCAATTTCTGATTGAAATAAAACTTCTTCTTCTGTACTAATTTTAATATGACTCATCTCTTAAAATTAATGTCTGTGTTTTTTCAATAACTTAGCTTTGTTTTCATTACCAGCAAATAGTCTTTTTATATTTTTTTGATGTGTTAGCACTACCATAACGGCTGCTGCTATGCCAAAAGCAATAAACAATGGCTCTTCATTTTTATAAATAATAATAGCAATTAAAGGAAAAAAAACTGCTGCTAAAATACTACTCAAAGAAACGTACCTTGTAGAAAACAATATAGTAACAAAAAGTGCGATACAAGCTAAAGCTGACAAATAATGAATACCAATTACCATACCTAAAAGAGTGGCAATCCCTTTTCCGCCTTTAAAATTGGCATAAATAGGAAAAATATGGCCTACTACTGCTGATAGTCCAAAAAGCAATTGTAAATTAACATACCTTATAGAACCAACTTCTAAAAAAAAATAGTAATGCACAAGGCAAGCAGCTGTTAAACCCTTTATGATATCTAATAATAAAACTATAGCTCCAGCTTTTTTTCCTAATGTTCTAAAAGTATTGCTAGCACCTGAATTTCCGCTTCCATGTTCTCTAATATCAATGCCATAAAATGCTTTTCCAATCCATAAGGCTGTTGGCATCGAACCTATTAAATAAGACACAACTGTACCTAGTATTATTAAACCAGTTTCTACTATTATTTGCATATTAAAATGCAAAAATACAAAAAAACATACAAAAATCTAAACCTAAGTGTTCAATGTACTGTTTAAACTGTTCAAAAAATACCCTAAGCTTTTAATATTCTTATATTTATGCTAATTTTTAGCACGTGCAATAAAAAAAGCCTCTATTTTTAGATTGAGGTTTTTTTAATAGTATTAAAATATATTTATTTTTTTCTCGCTTTTACATTGTAATTAGCTACAATTTGCAAATCCATTGCAGGCAAAGCCGCAGAATTGTTTCCTTTAATTTCGTATGTAAGAACTGTAGCTTTTAAATAATTAGCTAAATTTTGTTGTATTAACATCTAGAGGAATAGATGTTAAACCATCTGCAACTGCCATTTTAGAGGCTAATTTAATAGGTACTAAGTCTTTAGCAGAAATCCATACTTCAATATTTTCAATACAATTAAAATTATCTGTCGGCTTTGGTGCTTTAAAAGATACAACCGCAGTTTTTAATTTTAACTCATCTAAATCGTTTAGAGAAGCACCTTTATCTTCTATTTTTTGTTTTAAAGGTTGAGGTTACTACAGACTAATCAAAAGTATTGTTTCCAGCAGTTGGTAGTACTTGTGTTGAAAAATCACCAGAAGATGTGTAATCAAAATCTACTTTGACAAATTTTTCAACTCAACTGCCAATTAATGTGAAAGACGCAATAATAATTGCTGCAAAAGTTTTAATTGTATTTTAATTTAGTTAAGTGCAAAAATAAATATATTTTTCTTTAATCTCCTAATACATTGTTTTCTTTATAATTAGCTTATCAAAAGTGTCTTCAATACTTCTGAAATTATTTTACCATCGGCCTTACCTGCCAAAGTTTTCATAGCCAAAGGCATAATTTTACCAACTTCTTTCATACTAGTTACACCGGTTTCAGCAATTAGGGCTTTTAGCACCATTCCTACTGCTTCCTCGCTCATGGCTTGTGGCAGGTAGGTAGCAATAATATCTAATTCCTCTTTTTCTTTAATAGCTAAATCGACTCTGCCTTCTTTGGTAAATATTTCTAAACTATCTTTGCGTTGTTTAGCCATTTTTTGCATTGCTTTCATGGCTATTTCATCAGATATTTCTTTATTTCCACTTTCAGTTCCAGCTAATAAAAATGCTGATTTAATAGCTCTTATAGCTCTTAATTTTGTCTCATCCTTAGCTTTCATTGCTAGTATTAAATCTTTATTTATTTGTACTACTAATGACATATAATGTTTATTTATTTTTATTGTTTATTTTGCATTAAACAAAACTATTGTTGGTTAAATTAAGAATTTAGAGATTTAATTTTAAATTAAAAAATCTAAACTTTTGATGTGAGATCTTTGTTTAAGAAAAAATCAAAACTATCTCCTCTTAGGCCTAATCTCAATGTTTCTAGAGGAATAATTTCACTTGGTGCAATATTTCCTAAATTTACATTGGCACCGTATAATTTAATAAACCATACTTGTTGAGATTTTTGAGGAGCTTCCCAAATTACTTTATCCAAAGGTACTTTACGCACTATTTCAGCTACTAATCCTGAGCGTACTTCACCATCGCCTCTAAAAAGACCTACGGTACCGCTTTCTCTTGCTTCAGCTATTACTTTCCAAGAGCCTGCAGATAATTCTTTCTCCATCATTTCTATCCATTCATAAGGAGGAATAATTTTTTCAGCATCTTTACTTCCAACTTCAGATATTACTGTAAAATCTTTAGCTAAAGTGCTTATATATTCACATTTTTTATCATGTGCTATTTCTATTGAACCATCACTTACTTCAATATGCTCTAACCCATAATAATCTACTAATCGTCTGTAATCGTCAAATTGATTGCGAATAACATATGCTTCGAATAAAGTGCCTCCAAAATAAACTTTAAACCCTGCACGTTTGTAATGTTCTATTTTTTCCTTGAGTTTAGGTGTTACGTAACTGGTTCCAAAACCTAATTTAAGCAAATCAGTAAGATGGCTGCCATGCTCAATAAAATCTAACGATTCTCTTATACTTAGACCTTTATCCATTACCATTGTTAAACCACTTTCTCTTGGTTGTGTTGGCCTTTGTGGTAATTGTGTTAATTTAAAAATATCGCTGTTCATTGTTATCTTCTATATTATATAAGTGCAAATTTAGTTTAAAATATTCATCCTCAAAATAAAGATTAGGACAAAACAATTTAACACTTTCTACAGTATCATGGTAATCTTTAATAAGAAATTTTACAATAACTTCCTTGTTTTTCATACTTGGCGAGTGATTGTATTTAATTATTTTTTTTATAACCTCTAATTCAATTTGATATTCAGATATTTGCTCAACTTGTTGAATTAAGTCATCAAACATTTCATCTAATTCACTGTGATAAAAAATACTTGCAAAATCTTTCCAATGATCAAAAAACAATTCTTTATTTTGCTTTTTAATTTTTTTATACGCAGCCAATAATTCTGGAATTTTATTTAGGTCTGCATAGCAAGTGATAAGTGCTTTTTGAGATGAAAAATCTTCTGGATCATCTTTTATCAATCTTTTGAAATATGGTAAGGCCTTAATTGGCTGCTCATCTGCTAAATAAGAATATCCCAATAAATAATGATATTCAGGCAAAAAATCGCCTAATGTTTTGGCGTTTTTTAAATGCAAACGCGCTAAATCAGACTCACTTAAGGCTAAGTAGCATCGAGCAATGCATAAATCAGGATAAACATCTCCTTCGGTTTTTTTGCATAACTTATAATTTTCTATAGCTTTTTCATACGCTTCTTTACTTTCATAAATACTTCCCATACTAAAAAAAGCTTTTTTAGCATCCTTGTTTACAATCCCTGCATAGTCGTAGGCATTTAAAGCCTCTTCTTGATTACCATTTATTTCGTAAAATCTACCTAATTGAAGCCAAGTATTGTAAGAGAAAGGTTCCAAATCTGTTCTTTTCATAAAATAAGCTATTGCTTCTGAATAGGTGCCATTGGCAATAAAATTTAAACCCAATTGATTGAATAATAATTCATTCTCATTATCATTATATAAGCCTCTTTCAATTAACTCGTTTGCCTTTTCATTTCTATTGTCTTGACATAGCATTTGTGCATAGCCAATGTACACATCAACTAACAACTCTTCATCCGCATGCTCTAAAGCTACTTTGAAACAATCTTCTGCTTCATCAAATTGGTCAATATCTGTTAGTATTAACCCTTCAATATTATAAATTAAAGGATCGAATGGTGATAAGCCTTTGGCTTTGTTTAATAATTCTAATGCCGAACCAATATCCTTTTGTTTCCAATATATTTCAGCCTTTTCAATAATAAAATCAATATTTGTTGGATAAATTGTAAGCCCATGATTGATGATTGCTAATTGCTGTTCTTTATCACCCTTAATTAAAAAGTGATAGGATAAATTTTCAATATCTTCTTCTGAAAAGAAAACCGAATCATTATTTTTTAACTTTTCGTATTTAATTAAGGCTTCTTCAATGTCTATCTTACTAAACAAATCATCAAAATTTTCATCTTCTTCTTCAAAATCATCAAACATAAGCGCCCTTATTTATACTTACAACAAATATACAAAATAGCAAATGATAGTTTATTAAGATATTATTAACTGAAAAGAATTGGAATAAAATGAAGATATTTTTTAATAAGCAACTATTGGCGGTTATTTACCTGAAATAAATTACAACAATCATGGACAAAAAAGTAAGTTCTTGAATATCCATATTCCTTGGAAAAAGCCTCAATACAATAGAAGTTTTGGATTATCTTTTGGCTTTAATATTAAAGCTAGGTAAGAAACCAATACTAATAAAACAATAACTAATTTTTAAATAAATATAATCTTTGTGTTTCTTATATTGTTTAAAAGCAATCGTGGCTTAGGTCATGGTTGCTTTTTGATTAGTTTTAAAACTAAAAAATTTGCCAATTCGCCTTTATTTAACGAAATTTGCATTTTGTAATAAATTAAAATAACTCTGAAATTAATGTTGTCTGCCGACAAAAATCCTCATTTTATTATTTCCAACTCAGATATTGGTGCGGGAAAACGAGGGGCTTCGGATGGCCCAATAGCCGTAAAAGATGAGTTAACCCATCTAGGTTATCCTATGTTAGAATTTGATATTCTAGAAAATTTTAATATTCAAACCCAATATCTAGACAATAGTTTTGGCAAGCATATTGAAAATTTGTTAGAAGCAATGGTTATACTGAATGATAAAGTTATAGATGTAATTTCAAAAAATAAGTTTCCAATTATTTTATCAGGAGACCACAGCAATGCAATTGGCGGATTAAGTGGTTTGAAAAATGCAAATCCAGATAAAACGATTGGTGTTATTTGGATAGATGCGCATGCAGATCTTCACTCTCCGTATACTACCCCTACTGGAAATATTCATGGAATGCCATTGGCTGCTTTAGCAGGAATAGATAATCAAGAACTTAAAAAAAATGAAGTTGCTGAAGATGTTATTTATTATTGGAACGAACTTAAAAATATCGGTATTCATAATATCTCTCCTAAATTTGATTTAAAGAATTTGGTATTTATTGGTGTTAGAGATGCAGAAGATCAAGAATGGGCTATAATTGAAAAAGCAGGTATAATTACATTTGAGCCTGATGACATTAGAGCAAAAGGTATTAAAAAAATTTTAACAGAAACATTGCAATGTTTAAGTCATTGTGATTTACTTTATATTTCTTTTGATGCCGATTCCTTAGACCCCGAAATATCTACTGGTACAGGCACTACATCTCCAGATGGTTTAAATATTGAACAAGCTGAAATTATTTTCAAAACATTAATGAGTAACCCTAAAATTGGAGCTTTCGAAATAACGGAAGTAAATCCAAATTTAGACACCAACGACAAAGCAATGGCTAAAGTAATAAGTAACTTATTAATTAAAGGATTAAATTAGTTAAGTCTTATAAACCGTTTTATTTTTCTAAAGGTTGTTTTATAGTTTTTAATTTTTGCCTGTTTCCAATTCTTTTAAACCATTCGTATAAGCCAACACACATAATTAACATTGTTAAATTATATAAAAAATCTTCAATAGGAATTGTTCCTATCCTTAATCCAATTATTTCATTTGGATTATAAAAAACTACCGGCTTTGCTGTTAATAAACCATTTACAATCATCATTGGAATCAGACTTATTAAAAATGCAAAATAGAACCAACTCATATACCTTCTTTTGATAACAATTAAATGCGTTCCCAACATAAAAAACAACATAATACTAGTTACACCAGTATATAATTTATCATTAAACCAATACAAAAACGTACATGCAATACCAAATAGCAATAGTGTGAACCAACGATGTAATTTTTCAAAAACCTCATTTTGATTAAAATATGCTTTCAAACATTCATATATAAAAATACATGCATAAGGAACCGTAAAAAAAAACAATACCTCTTCAATTGGCATGTTAGAAACGTAATAACCTAAAATATATTTTGAATTAAAACCCCATATCTGCATTTGAGTAAACCACTCATCCCAACAGAGAAAGAATATAGCCGTTAAAAAAATAGAAGGAAAAAGGTATTTAAAATTTTTATAAAAAGCAACTTTCTTATCGAAAGAAAGAAGCAAAGGAAAGGTAATTGTAACCAAATTTATCCATAAATAAAGACTATTCATTTGTTATTTTATTGTAACCGAATTGTTCGCCATAAACTTGAAGTTTCTTGCGTAAAATTCTTTTGGCTACAAATATACGAGTTTTAACTGTTCCAATTGGAATGTTTAACTCCTCAGCAATTTCATGGTATTTAAAACCCTCTATATTTAACATGAATGTTACCTTAAGTTCAGGCTGTAATATAGAAATGGCTGATTCTAAGTCTTTTCTTATAAATTTTATTTCTGCTTGATTTTCTGTTCTATGCGATGGAAGGTCTAGAAAATAAGTATTGTCTGTAGAATCTATAAAAGTTTTACGTTTTACCATTCTTCTATAATTATTGATAAACGTATTTTTTAAAATGGTTAAAACCCAGCCTCTCAAATTGGTACCTTCTGTATATTTTTCTTTAAATCTTAATGCCTTCAACACAGTTTCTTGCACTAGGTCATTTGCGTCTTCTAAATTTCTAGTTAGCTGCATTGCCAAACTTTTCATTGATTGCATTTCATTTTGAACTAATGATTCAAAACTATTGTCGATTGATACATTATTTTTTTTCATTTAGAATTTTTGATACTGCAAATTTGAATTAAATTTTATTTTAAAACTAATTATTTTGTTTAAATTTTGTATTTTTTATATTAAACAAAATCATTACCCATTTATTTTCAATCTATTAAAGTTAAAAAATAAGTATTTTATAAAAAATAAAAATAATTATATAATTGATTTTAAGATATTTATATAATTCAATATAATGAAAATTTATAGTAATATTTAAACAATCAATATTATAAATATGGCTGTAATAAAATATAATAATTCATATATATCTATTAATCAGTAAAATAAGAATAAAAAATTTGTTTAAAATATATTAAACAAATAAAATGCAAATTTTAAAGTAGCATTTGTGAAAATTATTTATGAATATTTGAAACAATTAATAATTTTAATAGTTATAAGCTTAAGATAATGAAAGTTTCAGTATTTAGGAAAGGGCATTTTAATGCAGCCCATAGATTACACAATCATAATTGGAGCGAATCTGAGAATGATGCGGTATTTGGATTGTGTAACAATCCAAATTATCATGGACATAATTACAACTTAGAAGTAAAAGTAACGGGAGAAATAAATAAAGAAACTGGCTTTGTAATAGATACTAAAATTTTAAAAGATATTATTAAAATTGAAGTAGAAGACAAATATGATCACAAAAATTTAAATTTAGATGTTGAAGAATTTAAAAATTTAAACCCAACAGTAGAAAATATTGTTGTAATCATTTGGCACAACTTAAGAAAAAAAATAAGTACAGATATAGAACTTTCTGTGCGACTTTATGAAACAGACCGGAATTACGCAGAATTTAATGGATAACCACAAACATACAGAAGAAATTGGAGATGAGCATTTGTACTCTCAAACAAATACGCCTTTAAGAGAGGATGCATTTGAAAAAAATGACGATGAAAAGATTGCAATCATAGAAAATCATTTTAGAATAATAATGGAAACATTAGGCTTAGATTTAAATGATGACAGTTTAAATGGCACACCAAAACGTGTTGCAAAAATGTACGTTAAAGAAACCTTTTGGGGATTAAATCCTGAAAACAAACCATTGGTTTCTCATTTTAAAAACAAGTTTAAATACAGTGAAATGTTAATTGAAAAGGATATTAACTTTTACACTAACTGCGAGCATCATTTTGTACCATTTTTTGGCAAAGCCCATATCGCTTACATTCCAAATGGCAAAGTTATAGGTTTATCTAAATTAAATAGAATTGTAGAATATTTTGCAAAACGTCCTCAAGTTCAAGAACGAATGACGATGCAAATTTCTGAGGAATTGAAAAAAATATTAGAAACCGAAAATGTAGCGGTTATTATTAATGCAAAACATCTATGTGTCGCAAGCAGAGGTATTAGAGATGATAGTAGCCAAACTACTACTTCAGAATATTCAGGTAAGTTTGAGGAAGAAAATACAAGATTGGAATTACATAGACTACTTGCTCTTAACTAAATATTTAATTTTTTAAAAACAAAAGACTCATAAAAAAAGCCAGCTGAATTAGGTAAATTGGCAATGATAACTTATTAGGCGGAAATTTTATAGCCTTAATAAATAAATATTGAATAATAATGCCACTAACAAACCATCCTACATAATTGTGCAAAGGCACTCTCCCGCTATTCCATTGCCATAAACCATGATTGATAGCAAATGGTTCTAAGAAAAAATCTAACAAAACCATTAAAATAGCAGCTAAAACACTCACTAAAAATGTATCTTTTGCAATCATTTCGGCTATTTGACGGGTAATATAAGCTGTAATTAGCCAATTTACCATCATCATTAATGGGGTATCCCAGAGCATAAAGCCAAGTGAATAGCCGTATTGATAATAACCAAAAATATAACCTGTTTTTACACCTATTACCTCAATTAAAAAACCTGTAAAGGCTATTAATAGGCTTGTAAAAACAAATTCCTTGCTCCATTTTTTATGATAAGCCAATAATATGACTAGGGTAAAAAGTAAGTTTACCCAAACTAATTTCTGCATAAGTCTAGCAGTTTGTGGTAAACAAAAACCTACAACACCAACAGTGTATACAATTAATAGAAGCCAGCCTATTGTAATTGGTTTTACTTTATTCATTAGGTTGACACTATTTTACTATTAAATCTTCAACAGCTTCATAGCCTAAGGCTTCGTTTACAAGCGCAATCGCTTTATCTTTATTATAAATAAATTCATTTTTTATAACCGATGAATTAAAATAAACATACAAGTTTTTAGTATTTAAATACATCCCTGTTGTATGTTTAGCTATTACTTCGCCCATTATTTCGGCCCATTGATGTTTAATTAAACTTTCGGTAAGTCCTTTATTTAATTTTTTATCACTTATTACCAAATTTAATGCTTCTGCTATTGTAAATTGATGGTTTGTTTTCTTTTGCATAAATAAAAAATTATAACTCCACAAAATTGATACTTTTTAATCCATTTTCAAAATGTTTTCTTACCCTAGCGGCATGGGTATCTGTAATTATTATTTGTCCAAATTTATCAGTTTCTAACAAATTGATTAGTTGTTGAGCTCTCTCTTCATCAATTTTTTCAAACAAATCATCTAATAATAATATGGGTTGAGCATTTAGGGTTTCACTTAAAAAACGGTATTGCGCTAGCTTAAAAGCTATAATAAATGACTTACTTTGACCCTGAGAGCCAAATTTCTTGAGTGGAAAACCATTAATTTCAAATACCAAATCATCTTTATGAATCCCGGCACTGGTGCGCTCTAATGCTAAATCTTTATTAACATTATCTTTTAAAAGTATCGCAAATTTTTGATGCAATAAATCGCTTTCATAAATAAACTTTACTATTTCATTTCCAGAAGTAAAAGAACTATAAAATTCATTGAAATAAGTATTCAATATACCTAAGGTGGCCAATCGTTTTTCAAATATATAATTACCAGCAGGAATTAACTTAGAATTAAAACTTTCTAGTAATATTTCATCAAAATGTCTGTGTTGTGCAAATAGTTTTAGTTGTTTATTTCGTTGTTCTAAAACCTTATTATATTCACTCAAACAATTCAAATACACTCTATCACATTGACTTAAACATATATCTAAAAATCTTCTTCTATCTTCGCTATGTCCTTGCACCAAATCTATATCTACAGGGGTTATCATTACAGCATTTACCAGCCCAATATGGTCTATCAATTTTTCATATTGCTTATCGTTGCGTTTTAGTTTCTTTTTTTTTCCAGCTTCTATTTGAAGTTGGAGGTCATATTGCGCTTCATCTTTAAATTGACCATTGATAGCACATATAGTTTCATTGTGTTTTATGAGTTGGTAATCAATAGAATTAAAATAACTTTTACACGTACTCAACATATAAATAGCATCCAATATATTAGTTTTGCCTGCACCATTATTACCTGTAATACAAGTAATATCAGCATTAAAATCAATTTTTAAAGCCTCATGATTTTTAAAATTGTAGAGAGATAAATGGTTTATTCGCACTAGTTTGTTATGGTAAAATATTTGTTTACTTTTGCCATTCATTTTTAATAAATAATATGACTAAGGCTGCAAAAGTAAATTTTAATAAGGAAACATACTTAAAATGGTATGAAATAATATTATTGACAAGAAGATTTGAAGAAAAATCGGCTCAATTGTATGGTCAACAAAAGATAAAAGGATTCTGCCATTTATATATTGGTCAAGAAGCTATAGTTGCTGGAATGATGACCGCTACTCAGAAAGGTGACAAATTTATAACTGCCTACCGCGACCATGGCCATGCTTTGGCACTAGGTATTACTCCTAATGCTGTAATGGCGGAGTTATATGGCAAAGCTACGGGTTGCACACAAGGAAAAGGTGGCAGTATGCACATGTTTAGTAAAGAACATAATTTTTTAGGTGGGCATGGTATAGTAGGTGCTCAAATTCCTTTAGGTGCGGGTATTGCATTTGCTGAAAAATATAATGGGACAGACAATCTTTGTGTATGCTTTATGGGAGATGGTGCTGTTCGTCAAGGCGCTTTACACGAAGCCTTTAATATGGCTATGCTATGGAAATTGCCTGTTATTTTTATTTGCGAAAATAATGATTATGCCATGGGTACTTCTGTAGAAAGAACTACCAATGTTAAAGACATTTATAAAATTGGTTCAGCTTATGAAATGCCGTCTTTTCAAGTTGATGGTATGAAATGCGAAACTGTACATGACGCCATAAAAGAGTCTGCCGATAGAGCGCGTAAAGGCGATGGTCCAACTTTTTTAGAAATAAAAACTTACCGTTACCGTGGGCATAGTATGAGCGATCCTGCTACCTATAGAACCAAAGAAGAAGTAGTACATTACAAAGAATTAGACCCTTTAGAAACTACTAAAAATTCAATTATAGAAAATAAATATGCAACAGAAGCAGAATTAGATGCCTTAGAAGAACGCTTGATAAAAGAGATAAATGAATCTGTAGAATTTGCAGAAAACTCTCCTTATCCTGATGCTTCTGAGCTTTTTACAGATGTATATGATGGAGAATATCCTTTCATTATGGAATAATCAATAAATTTATCTATTTTCGCACACTTTTACGAAAAATACGCAATGAGCAAACAAGACGAAATAAACGAACAGTTAGAAGAACAAATAGAAATTATTGAACAAGAAGAGGTTCAAGAAATCACCCCAAACGCAACTATTGAGAAATTAAAAAATTGGTATAAACACCAAAACAAAGCATTAGTATTAGGCATTGGAGCATTATTTATTTTAGTATTAGTTTGGTTCGCTTTTAAATATTTTTACCAAACACCTAGAGAAAAAAGAGCTGAAATTGCGATTTATAAAACGCAAGCATTATTTGATGTTGATTCATTTGGATTGGTTTTAAAAACAGCTCCTAAATTGGCAAAAGACTATAGCGGAACTAAATCTGGAAATATAGCAGCTTATATGGCTGGATCTTCTTACTTATATAAAGGCGATTTTAAAAATGCAATTAAATATTTAAGTGATGTTAGCTTTGATGATAGAATTATGAAAGCACAAGCTATTGGACTATTAGGTGATGCTTATGTAGAAAACAACGAAATAGATAAAGGCTTATCTCAGTATCTTAAAGCAGCTAAAAGTGCAGAAACTGAATATGCTATTCAATGGTATAAAAAAGCCGCTATTATTTATCAAAATAAAAAAGAATGGAAAGAGGCTTTAGATATTTACCGCACTTTGAAAAACGAGTATTTTGATGCTGAAAAAATACAAGATATAGATAAATATATCAGCAGAGCAGAACAAGAAGCTGGAGAATAAAAAATTAATTAATGGCTACAACACTAAAAAATTTATCAGAATTTAAGCCAGAAACCATACCCAATGCCGAAGATAAAATCTTCGGCATTATTGTTTCTGAGTGGAACACTGAAATAACTAATGCACTGTTACAAGGTGCCTTAGAATGCCTATCGAATGCTGGTGCTACTGATAAACAAATATTAATTAGAACAGTTCCAGGAACTTTTGAATTACCTTTTGGCGCTCAATTTCTAATTGAGAATAATCATGTGGATGCTGTTATTTGCTTAGGCTGCGTGATACAAGGAGAAACCAAACATTTTGATTTTATTTGCGATGCTACGGCCAATGGAATTATGAAGGTAGGACTTGATTTTAGAACACCAATAATATTTGGTGTACTTACAACTAATAATTTAGAACAAGCACAAGATAGAAGTGGCGGAAAGCATGGCAATAAAGGTGTTGAGGCTGCTGTAACTGCACTTAAAATGTTAAATTTGTAATTAATACTTTTGGCATTACAAAGTAAAGAAGATACACTAAGTTCAGCTAGACTATTTATTACGAAATTATCTTAACCAATTTGTAAATATATCAGATAAAGATTCGGCTATCATGGAACCCTTCTTAAAATTATACTTTGCTAAAAAAAATTGTCTCATTAAAAAAGAAAATGAAACAGAAACAGAATTATACTTTATTACTAGTGGCACGGTTAGATTATTTTTCGAAAAAGAAGCCAATGATATCAATGTAAACATCGCCTTTCCAATTAGCTTCACAAGTTCGTACACTTCTTTTTTAACACAGAAACCAAGTACTTTTAATTTTCAAGCACTTACCAATATAGAATCTATCAAAATCAATAAAAAAGATTTAGAAACTATTTATAATGTTACTTCCAGTGGCAAAAATTAGGCAGAATTTTTTCAGAGCAATTTTTTCTGTATTTATCTGAAAGAGAAACTTCTTTTATACTATTGACCCCAACTGATCGGTATTTAAATTTATTTAAACATCAGCCCGATTTAATAAGGCACATCCCTCTAAAATATTTAGCTTCTTATATTTGAATAACTCCTCAAGCACTTAGCCGAATTAGAGCCAAAATTAATTAACCCAAGTTCATTTTTTAGAACACACAACTTATTTTTCTCTGTGCCATATTAAATTATAAAATATGGACAACTTAAATTTAAATCAGAACAATGAACAAATCAATCAAAACTTTAAATTATAAACCATCTCCTGCTTTCATAAGCGCTTAATGGTTTGCTCTGCTAGTAGGTGTTGTATCCTATTGTATAGGATTATGGAATGCCAGGATGAAATTAAACGAAAAAGGTTATTATTCTACCCTAATATTATTTGGTTTGTTTGCAGCTATTTCAGTTCAAAAAACTGTTATAGATCAATTGGAAGGCTTACCAATTACAGACAAATATTATGGCTTAAGCTGGTTTTCAACTTTAGCAGCCATCGTATTAATGATAATTGGCCTATGGAATGCTAATTTACTACTCAGCGAAAATGGGTTTTATGGCCTTGCATTTATATTAAGTTTATTTTCTGCAATAGCTATACAAAAGAATACTAGAGACTTAGCTAGTATTAAAATATTTTAGTTTATTGATTAAATAATACTACATTTATTTAGCAAAAAAACCTTTCTTTGTAAGTTGTATTTTTAAAGAATGAAAACAAATTTTAAACATGACATTAAATCTTCAATAGTTCTATTTTTAGTTGCGTTACCTTTATGTTTAGGTATTGCTTTAGCCAGTAACGCCCCAATTATCTCTGGAGTTATTGCAGGCATTGTTGGAGGTATTATTGTAGGTGCTATTAGCGGTTCTCATACCAGTGTTAGTGGTCCAGCTGCTGGTCTTACTATTATTGTATTAAATGGCATTACATCCTTAAATAATTTTGAAGCATTCTTGTTAGTAGTCATTTTAGCAGGTATTTTTCAAATAATTCTTGCAAAAATAAAAGCAGGAGTTATTGGCGATTTTATTCCTGGAGCAGTAATAAGTGGAATGCTGGTTTCCATTGGTTTATTATTGATGTTAAAACAAATTCCGCATGCCTTGGGTTTTGATAGCGATTATGAAGGTGATGAGGAATTTTCGCAAGCAGACGGTAAAAATACATTTACAGAAATATACTATGCCATTTTAGATTTTAATACGGGAGCTATTATAATAGCCTTAATATCAATACTAATATTATTAGCGTGGCAGCATAAGAGATTGCAAAAAATTAAATTATTCAACCTAATACCTGCACAATTAATTGTTGTGTTATTAGGAATTTGCATTAATTTATTCTTTACAAATTATTTTCCTAAACTTGCATTGTCAGGGTATCATCTTAGTGAAGTTCCTATTATTGATTCTAACACTATTAATAATTGGCCATTTCCTGATTTTTCAGCTATTTCAAATCCTACTGTTTGGAAATTATCTATTACAATTGCCTTGGTTGCAAGTATTGAAACGCTATTAAGCATTCAAGCTGGCGATAAAATAGATCCCTTTAATAGAACAACTCCTGCCAATAAAGAATTATTAGCTCAAGGTACTGGTAATATTATAAGTGGATTCTTAGGTGGTTTACCTATTACAGCCGTTATAGTTAGAACTTCAGCCAATGTAAATTCAGGTGCACGAAGCAAATGGAGCGCAATATATCATGGTGTTTTTTTAATTCTTAGTGTGTTTTTTTTAACCTCATTTATCAATATAATTCCTAAAGCTGCATTGGCTGCCATATTATTGCATGTAGGCTACAAACTGGCCAAACCTTCCATTTTTATTCAAGAATTTAAACGCAAAAAAAATAGATTCATTCCATTTTTAATAACCATACTTGCTATTTTACTTACAGATTTATTAATTGGTGTTGTAATTGGTGTTATTTCTGGTATATTATTTATTTTATTAAGCAATTATCGCACCTCTATTATGCTTTATAAAGACCATAATAATTATTTACTTAGATTTCATAAAGATGCTTCTTTTTTCAATAAAAAGCTTCTAAAACAACTTTTAGCTGATGTTCCAGATAATTCTAAACTTTTAATAGATAGTACCAAAGCTGACTTTATTGACTCTGATATTATTGAAACTATTGACGATTTTATTAAAGCAGCAAAAAACAAAAACATCAATATAACTATAAAAACCTCAACAACTAAACCTAAATCAATATTTAAAATAGACCATGGAAATAATTGAGAAAATATTTTTGGAAAATAAAGCTTGGGCTAATGGAAAAGTACAATTTGATAAATTATACTTTGAAAAATTATCGTTAATGCAAGAACCTGATTTTTTATGGATAGGGTGCTCTGACAGTAGAGTTCCAGCTAATGTAATAACAAATACAGAGCCTGGTGAAATGTTCGTTCACAGAAACATAGCAAATGTAGTGGATATTAACGATATTAATTTAATGAGTGTAGTACAATATGCCGTAGAATATTTAAAAGTAAAACACATTATTGTTTGCGGGCACTATGGATGCGGGGGTATTAAGGCAGCCTTAACAAATAACAGTTTTGGCAATATGGATGTTTGGCTAAATAAAATAAAAGAAATAGCCAAACAACATGACATAGAACTAGCCCTTTGTAAGTCTGAGGAAGAGAAAGCCAAGAAAATGGTTGAGTTTAATGTAATAGCAGGTGTGGAAAAACTTAAAACAGTAGAAATTATTAAAAATTCAACAATCCGTTTGCATGGCTGGGTATACGATTTACATGATGGTATTTTAAATAAATTAGTTTAAAAATTAATCAACTTTAAGCACCAATCCTTTTAAATATTCTCCTTCCGGATGATAAATATTGACAGGATGGTCTGCACCTTGTGTTAAACGATGTATAATTTTTATATTCCGTTTACTTTCTATAGCTGCACTCATTATAGTTTGATTAAATGTATGGTTATCTACTACCTGGCTGCAACTAAATGTAAATAATAATCCACCTTTTTTAACATATTTTAAGCCTTCCATATTTAAGCGTTTATATCCCATTAATGCATTGTGTCTAGCACTTATATTTTTAGCAAAAGCAGGTGGATCTAAAATAAGAATATCATACTCTTTCTCTAAAGTTTTAAAATAATTAAACGTATCTGCAGCTAAATTTTCATAATTGCTTACCTTAGGATTATTCAATACCATATTTTGATTTAAAACTTCTATTGCATTTTTAGAAACATCAACAGAATCTACCTGTAATGCATTATTCATAAGCGCATAAACAGAAAAACCACCGGTATATGCAAAAGTATTCAATACCGATTTGCCTTTTGCATAATGTCCTAATAAGGATCGGTTATCTCTTTGGTCGAGAAAAAATCCAGTTTTTTGTCCTTTTTCCCAATCAATATTAAATAAATAACCATTTTCCTTTACCATTTTTTGTTTTACTTCGCCATATACCAATTGATTTTGAACTCCAGCCACTGCGCCATGCAGCGATTCATTACTTTTATCATATATGGCATCTAAATGTTTTTCTAAAACACTAACTAAAGCTTCTATAATCAAACTTAATTGAGCATGCATACCACTTGTGTGACATTGCACCACACAAGTACCTGAATAGTAATCAATAATTAACCCAGGTAAATTATCACCTTCGCCATGCACCAATCTAAAGCAATTGGTCTTTTCATTATTTACAAAACCTAAATCTATCCGTGTTTGCCAACTTCTTGCTATAGCATTTATCCAAAATTGAGTATCTATGTCTTCGTTTAAAAATGATAAAACTCTAACTGCTATGCTACCGTGTTGGGCATATCCAGTAGCTAAATAATTGCCATTGACATCCGCAATATTCAATATTTCACCTTCTTCAAATTGCTTAATATCTTGAACTAATGCACCACTAAACACCCAAGGATGAAAGCGTTGCAAAGATTTTTCTTTACCGTTTTTTAGCTTTAAAGTCTTATAACTATTCATTAAGTGCAAAGGTGACTTATTATTTTTAAGTTTTATTAGAAATAAATCAACTCTTTTTTAGTAAATTTGTTTATTGTTTATGAAAATTTTTGCCATGTTTTTAATTTGTTTGTGTCTTTATAGTGTTAGCATGGCTCAACCCGATATTGAAAGCTTAGCTAAAAGCGAGATGAAAAACTATACGGCCCTTCAAAAATATAATCAAAAAAGAACCTCAGGCGATGGTGTAAATATTATTTATGCGGCATTAATTTTTGAACCAAATATGGTAAATGCTTATTTAAAAGGTTTTGTCAATTATCATTTTTTAACAACTGCTTTTACAAATCAAATAAATTTCGATTTAAGAAAAGATTTAACAGTTGATAGCGTTATTTTTAGAAATAATAAAATTGCCTTTACCCACAATAATTCGCACATATTAAATATTCAATTGAATACTACATTGAATAATAATATTACCGATAGTTTAAAAATATTTTATCAAGGAACTCCTGATTTATCCACTAGAGCTTACAGCATTAATACTACTGCTTCTGGTAAAATTATTGCAACTTTATCTGAGCCTTATGGCGCTCATTATTGGTGGCCTTGTAGAGAAAACCTAAGCGATAAAATAGATTCTTTAGATATTTCAATTACAGTAGATACGGCTTTTAAAGTAGCGAGTAATGGCGTACTCAAAAATATTTCTATAAATGGCTCAAAGCATACTTTTAATTGGCAACATAGATACCCCATAGTAACCTATTTAGTAGCTTTTGCAGCTGCCAAATATTTGGTATATAGCGATTATGCTTTACTTGGCAGCACCAATAAAACTTTAGAAATACAAAATTACGTATTTCCTTTTAGTGAAACGGATGCCCGTTCAAAAACACCTGCAACAGTTCAAATAATGCAGTTATTTGATAGTCTTTTTGGCACCTATCCTTTTGACAAGGAAAAATATGGACACGCCCAATTTACTTGGGGTGGCGGCATGGAACACCAAACCATGAGTTTTATGGTAAACTATAATTACGATTTAATTGCACACGAGCTTGCTCACCAGTGGTTTGGCGATAAATTAACCTGTGGCACTTGGCAAGACTTATGGTTAAACGAAAGTTTTGCAACTTACAGTAATTTAATTTGTTATGATTTTTTAAAACCGAATAACGAATGGCAAACACTATTGCAGAATTTTAAACGCGATGTTTTAAGCCTACCAAATGGCAGTGTTATGTCGAAAGATACCACAGAAAATGGTCCGTTATTTGAGTACCGAACTACTTATCAAAAAGGCGCAATGGTACTACACCAATTGCGTTGGCTAATTGGTGATAATGCTTTTTTTACAGGTGTTAGAAATTATTTAAAAGACCAAAAATTGGCTTACAAATTTGTTAGAGTCAACGATTTGAAATGGCATTTTGAACAAACAAGTGGCAGAAATTTAACAGATTATTTTAACGATTGGATAACAAATGAAGGCTATCCAGAATACAAATTAATATGGCAACAAAAGGGCATTAATGTGAGCATTGATGTTAAACAAACGCAATCTCATCCTAGTGTGGAGTTATACAATGTAGATTTACCAATTCTATTGCGAGGTTTTACAAAAGACACATTAATTAGAATACCAATTAACAGTGTTATTTCAAATTATACTATCAATTTACCATTTAAGATAAAAGAGCTAACTTTTGATCCTGATAATTGGTTATTAGCAAAACATACTATCTTATTTAAAATACCAGAAAATCTAGAAGCTATTACAGTAAACCCCAACCCTGTTGCGGACAATTTATTTATAACACTGAATAGTTTTGATTTACAGAACTGGGAAATTATAGATGCTAAGGGTAAATCTGTTTTAAGTAAAACATATAGTAGCAAAATACTAAGAGGAAATATTGAAACTATTAATTGCACAATTCTAGCA
>JABMMZ010000097.1 GCA_013205405.1 Bacteroidota bacterium
CCATGACTGGTGCAGGTATGATGGATTGCAAAAAAGCATTAGTAGAAACTAATGGCGATTTTGATGCAGCCATTGATTTTTTAAGAAAAAAAGGTCAAAAAATATCATTAAATAGAGCCGATAGAGCTGCCAAAGAAGGCGCAGTAATAGCTTTAACAAGTACCGATAAAAAAACCGGTATTGTTATTGAATTAAATTGCGAAACTGATTTTGTAGCTAAAAATGAAGACTTTGTTAAATTTGCATACGAAGTTGCTAATTTAGCTTTATCTGAAAAACCAGCCAATGTAGAAGCTTTAAAAGCTTTAAACATAAACGGTTTAGCCCTTGAGCAACGTTTATTAGACGAAATGGGTAAAACAGGTGAGAAAATGGACATTTCTAAATATGAAATAGTAAATGGTGAAAATGTTGTTCCTTATATTCACGCTGGCAACAGAATGGGTGTATTAGTAGAACTAAATAATACGCCATCAGATAAAAATATTGCTGCTGGAAAAGATGTTGCTATGCAAATAGCTGCTATGAACCCAATAGCCTTAAATGAATCTGAAATTCCTAAAGAAACCATTGATAGAGAAATAGCAGTAGGTAAAGACCAAGCAATAGCTGAAGGTAAACCCTCTGAAATGGCGGAAAAGATAGCCTTAGGACGACTTAATAAATTCTACAAAGAATATACTTTATTAAACCAAGAGTTTGTAAAAGACGGTTCTAAAACAGTAGCACAAATGTTAAGTTCTGAAGAAGCTAATTTAACAGTTAAAAGTTTTAAACGAATAGCACTAGGTGCTTAATTAAAATAAATATTAAAAAGCCCGCTTACAAGCGGGCTTTTTTTTGCCATAAAATGAATACATTTGCCTTGTCTTATTATTTAAAATAAAAAAGGTAAATTATTCTAATAGAAATTAACAAAAAATAACCGCATGAAATATAAAAGAATCCTTGTAAAACTGAGTGGAGAAGCCTTAATGGGCGAAAAAGAATATGGTATTGATCCTAAAGTACTTGAACAGTATGCTGCAGAAATAAAAACTGTTGTTGATGCAGGTGTGCAAGTTGCTATAGTAATAGGTGGTGGCAATATTTTTAGAGGCGTTCAAGGGGTTCAAAGCGGCTTAGCTGATAGAGCACAAGGAGATTATATGGGCATGCTAGCTACAGTTATCAATGCAATGGCCTTGCAAGGTGCGCTAGAAAGAATTAGTGTAAAAACCAGATTGCAATCGGCTATTAAAATGGAACAAATATGCGAACCTTTTATTAGAAGACGTGCGGTAAGACATTTAGAAAAAGGCAGAGTTGTAATATTTGGTGCTGGCACAGGCAACCCTTATTTCACTACCGATACTGCAGCCTCACTTAGAGCCGTAGAAATAGAAGCTGATTTAATATTAAAAGGAACCAGAGTAGATGGTGTTTATTCTGCCGACCCAGAGAAACATTCGGATGCTATTAAATTTGAAACCATTACATTTGGTGAAGTATATGAAAAAGGTTTATCTATTATGGACTTAACAGCTATAACACTTTGCCAAGAAAATCATTTGCCAATAGTTGTATTCGATATGAATAAAAAAGGCAATTTATTGAAATTGGTAGAAGGCGAAAAAGTGGGAACCTTGGTGCATTAAACTTATATTTTTACTACTATATTTTCTATTTTAAAAAAATAGAATAGCTTACCTTTGCATTTTTTATGAATCTTCTTTCTGTCGACAATTTAAGTAAAGCTTTTACCGAAAAATGGCTTTTCAATTCTATTACTTTTGGTATAGCCTATGGCGAAAAAGTAGCCCTAGTAGGTGCTAATGGTACTGGCAAATCTACCCTACTAAAAACCATAGCTGGCTTTATAAAACCAGATGGAGGAGAACTTAAACTTGCTTTGGGTAGTAGCATTGGTTACCTACCCCAGGAACCAGAACTAGAAGACGATAAGACAATTTTACAAACCATATTTTCTTCAGACAATCCTACTGTTAAAATTATTAACGAATACGAAGCTGCCATATTAGATATTGAAGCTTCTGGAGATAGAATGCAATTTCTATTAGATGAAATGAGCCGATTAGATGCTTGGGATTTTGATAAAAGAGCACAGCAAATATTAGCTAAACTTGGTATTACCAATACAGACGCGCTGAACGGTTCACTAAGTGGTGGACAAAGAAAAAGAGTAGCGTTAGCACAATTATTATTGATAAATCCAGATTTGATTATCATGGATGAGCCTACCAATCACTTGGATTTAGAAGCCATAGAATGGTTAGAAAATTTATTAACTGCCCACAATATTTCATTATTGATGGTTACCCACGATAGATATTTTTTAGATAATGTAAGCACCAAAATATTAGAACTGGATAGAGGCAACTTATATACCCACAATGGTAACTATGCCTATTTTTTAGAAAAAAAAACCATGCGTGAAAATATTCAAGCGGCAGAAGTAAGCAAAGCCAGAAACCTGATGGCTAAAGAACTTGAATGGATGAGACGTATGCCTAAAGCGCGTGGTACAAAATCGAAAAGTAGAATAGAGGCTTTTTATGAAATAAAAGAAATAGCCACCCAAAATTTAAACCAAGATGAATTAGAAATTTCTATACAAACTACCCGCCTAGGCAATAAAATTATAGAGGCTCATAATGTTAGCATTCAATTTGGCGATCTTAAAATAATGGAAGATTTCAATTACATTTTTAAGAAGAAAGATAGAATTGGCGTGGTAGGGAAAAATGGTATTGGTAAAAGCACTTTTTTAGATTTACTAACCCATACCCAATTGCCAACAAGTGGAGAGGTAATACATGGTAGTACT
Source organism: Bacteroidota bacterium (assembly GCA_013205405.1). GTDB lineage: Bacteria > Bacteroidota > Bacteroidia > NS11-12g > UBA955 > JABMMZ01. Next base: position 2,828 of record JABMMZ010000097.1, read on the forward strand.
TTAAAAATAGGCTACTACACCCAACATACCAATAACCTAAACAACAATAACAGAATTATTGATGAAGTAAAAGAAATAGCCGAATATGTAACCTTAGGCACAGGCGAACAAGTGGCTGTAAGTAAGCTTTTAGATATGTTCTTATTTCCTCCTAGTGTCCAGCATACACCTGTAAGCAAGCTAAGTGGTGGCGAACGCAGACGTTTGCAGCTTTTAAAAGTATTGGTAAGTGGGCCAAATTTTTTAATATTAGATGAGCCAACCAACGATTTAGATATTGATACCTTGAATGTATTAGAAGATTTTTTACAAGAGTTTGCAGGTTGTTTGCTTTTAGTATCGCATGATAGGTATTTTATGGATAATTTAGTAGAGCATTTATTTGTATTTGAAGGTGAAGGGCAAATTAAAGACTTTTATGGCAATTATACCGATTATAAAGATGCTAAACCAGATGAGGTAGTAGAGAAAAAAGTGGTTAAGCCTATTGAAACTGCAAAAGAAACCACGCAGGTACAAAAGAAAAAAATGAGTTTTAAAGAACAGCGCGAATACGAAATTTTAGAACAAGAAATAGCAGCGTTAGAAACCAATAAAACAAACCTAACGCATAAGTTAAATGCCGGCAGCACAAGCCACACCGAACTAGCAGAATGGGCTAAGGAAATAGAAAACTTTAGTACTCAAATAGATGAAAAAACCTTGCGTTGGTTGGAGTTAGCAGAGATGGTTTAGAAATTTAGACTTTTATTTATCAAATATCAAACTATCGCATTTATAAATCTTATATTTCTAATAATAAATAGATTATACTTCTTATTTTCAAAGGTCAAAAATAGTGACTCTTTTATTGCTGCAATTGTGTTATTTTGCTGTTAGTTCAGGTTTTAGTGTAATATTCTATTGCTATTTATTCATTTAAAACAATTCCAATAGTTATTTCTATCCTAATGCTTATCCTCGTTCCTTTTGTATTTTTAATTTCCGACTTGTATTTTAAAAATAAAAGAGGAAAATTATACACCCTTTAAATAAATTTAAATTTTATAAGATCTTACTTGTTATTGTTATATTTATTGGGACAAGTATTTCGTTTTTTTATCTTTCTAATATAAACAGAAAAAATATTTAAAATACAATCAAAAGAAACTTTAATCAAAATAAATCTCCGAAATCAAGTGTTATAAATTTCATTGCCAATTAAACTTTACTCAGAACTAAAGTCTCATTTGGGTCTGACTTTAATTATTCAATATACATATTAAAAATTATTCTAAAATAGGAATTATGTGATTTTTTTAATTGTACTTCTTACAATTAAAAAGTAACCCCTTACCCCAAATGCCTAATATCATTTTCAATAATTAAATCAAATGTTTTGCCATTATAACTCAATTCATATAAGCATAAATTATGATGAGGCCATTTTTCCATTTCGCTTAAAGAAATACCGGTTAGCAAACATAAAAAACTGCGCATAGCTCTACCATGCATGCATATTAAAATAAGTTCTTCTTCCAAAGGTTGTTCTAATATATGGTGCAGTGCAGCTTTCTGTCTTTGATATAATACCTCGGGCGTTTCTCCACCCTCTATTGCAATATTCAAATTTCCATTGGTCCATTCTGCAATAATGCGCTCATATTCTTTGTGTCGTTCAGGCGTACTTTCCTTGCCTTCCATAATGCCCCAGTTTATTTCATTTAGTCCTTCTAGCTTGGTATGTGGCAGTGGCTTATCTATAAATAATTGCACACTTTGAATGGCTCTATTTAATTGCGATGTGTAAATATGATTGTAATTTAAATGTCCATAATTTTCAAAAAAAAGTTGCGCTTGTTCAATACCAGTAGCATTCAAATCGCTATTTACTCCGCTTCCCTGTATAATATTTCGCAAATTAAAATCTGTTTGCCCATGGCGTATCAAGTGAATGGTTTTGCGTATTTTTGAAGTTTTATTATTAGAAATGGAATCCATATTTTTTGAGCCCACAAATATAAAGCTAGAATGGCTAAATACATACTGTAAAAATACCATGAGCGACTTTTTAGGTATTGAGTATATTGAATTAGGCGTAGATTTTTTAAAAGCTAAAATGCCAGTAAACGAAAAAACGGTGCAACCACTTAGAATGTTGAACGGTGGCGCCAGTTTGGCTTTGGCGGAGTGTTTAGGTAGCCTAGCCGCCAACTTGGTATTTGATAGAACAAAATGGCTAGCCTTAGGATTAGATTTAAATGGCAACCACCTGCGACCAGTAATGGAAGGCGCCTTTGTATATGGCATAGCCAAGCCTTTGCAAATAGGCACTACTACCCAAGTATGGGAAATTAGAGTAGAAACAGAAGATGGCAAACTAGCCCATATTAGCCGCCTAACAATGGCTGTAAAACCACGACAATGAATTTTAACAATATAAAAGAAAAAGCCCTTTGGCGAATGCCCAATACTACTGAAATATTGAGTATTGATAGTCAGAATAAGGGTGATGATAGATTTTTGATAGCCCCATTTTTAAAAGATGAAAAGGTATTTTTTGTAAGAGGAAAACACACTGTTTTAGAAAAAGCTGAAACAGAAAGTTTTATAGAAAACACTAAATTAAAATATGATATAAGTGTTACCTCTTCTGAAAACGACTATACTAACTTAGTAAACAAGGCTATTACTGAAATTAACGAAGGAAAATTTGAAAAAGTAGTTTTAGCTCGACAAGTTTTTATAGAAAAAGAGGTAGATGTAGCGGCACTCTTTTTAGCTTTAGAAAAAAAATATCCCAATGCTTTAGTATTTTGGTTTGTATTAAATAATGGCTTAAGTATGATAGGCGCTACCCCCGAAACTTTAATGTCTAAAACAAATGACACCTTGGTAATTGAAGCATTAGGCGGCACTAAGCAAACTTATGGCTATAGCGAGAAGGAAGAATTAGAGCATACGCAAATCGTTAAGTACATTAAAAACATTTTAATAGACCATAGCACGCAATTTACAATTGGCGAACAATTTTCTAAAAATGCTGGTAATTTAGAGCATTTATGTACCCCATTTACGGTAACGAGCAGAGGTGCTTCTTTGGATAATGATTTACTTAAACAATTGCACCCCACATCTGCTATTTGCGGATTGCCTTTTGCAGTAAGTTTAAAATTTATAGCAGATAATGAACCTTTTAAAAGAGGCTATTATGCCGGATATATTGGTCCCAAATTAGCAAACGATGATTTTCATTTTTTTGTAAACTTAAGAAGTGGAAATTTATTTACCAATGGTATTTTATTGACCGCTGGGGCTGGCATTAATAGCGCATCGGAAGCTAAGGATGAATGGCTAGAAACAGAAAATAAAATAGACACTATTGGACAATGTATGTAAAGTATGTTGTAACTTATTTTAAAAAAATGTAAGTTTGCTTAATTAAAAAATGAAACTATCGGATTTAGCGCAAAAAAACTGGTTTTCGTGGAGTTTAATATTGGCTTTGCTTTTGGCCAATGTAATTTTGTATAATATAACAGGTGCTTATTTTAAGTATAATAATGTTACTAGCGAAGAAATTTCTGTAAGCCCCAATTATTTGGGCAGCGGTAGTAAAGTAATAGATTGGGCGCAAGATATATTGCGTTTTTTTAAAAATCCTTAATATAAAAAGTTAAAGTGGTCAATAAATTTTTTACAGAGTTACTTTCTATTATCTCTAGATATAAAATATATCATTTTATATTTTGGTTGCTTTACATTCTATTTTGGTCGGTACTTTTAGGTTCGGGTATGGGCTGGAAAAGAGATATTTCAAATGCTACTATTTTTATATTTTTTCATGCTTTAGTAGCCTACTTAAATAATTATTATTTGATTGAATGGTTTCTTTTTAAAAGAAAATATCTAAGCTATATTTCTTGTTTATTTTTAGTTATTACTTTAACTTTTTTCCCTTTATCTATTGCTACTTTCAAGTATATTCCATTATCAGATGAAAGCCAGAAAAATATTTGGACTTCTTACTTTTTTGTTGTCAATTTTTTATATATATTTTTTACAGTATTACTTACGGCATCTATCAAATTATTTAGAAATTGGTATTTAAAAGAACAAACTAATAAAGCGCTACAAAAAGTAAATATTGAAAATGAATTACAATTTTTAAAGTCGCAAATAAATCCTCATTTTTTATTTAATAATTTGAATAATTTATATGCACTTACTTTAAAAAAAAGTGAATTGGCTCCTGAAGCTGTTTTAAAATTATCGAATATTTTACGTTTTGGGTTGTATGAAAGTCAAAAACAAAGTGTACGATTGGAAGACGATATTCAGTTTGTGAGAGACTATATTGATTTAGAAAAGCTGCGTTTAGGCGAACGTACCGTTATTACTCTTGAATTGATTGGCAAAACTTTTGGCAAAATGATTGAACCATTTTTATTTATCAATTTTATTGAAAATGCCTTTAAACATGG
>JABMMZ010000098.1 GCA_013205405.1 Bacteroidota bacterium
ATCTTCGCCATTATAAACTAAAACACCCTCAACAAATTTTGCTGAGGGTGTTTTTACCAATTAATAAAGAAATGCTTTATTTTAAAATGGTAATCCATCTTCCATTACTTCTGCCATAGAGTTAATAGGTTCTTGGTTATTTTTTTTAGCACCTAAGAATTCAAATTCGTTCACTCTTATTTCTGTAATGAACTTTTTTTCGCCTTTGTCATTAAGATACTCGCGGTTTACAAGTGTGCCTTCTATGGCTAATTTTTCGCCTTTGTCTACATACTTTTCAATAATTTCTGCTTGCTTTCCCCATACTACAAGGCTATGCCAGTATGTAATTTCTACTACCTCTCCTTTGGCATTTTTTTGTCTGTCGTTAGTAGCAATACGCAAACGCGCCACTTTGTTGCCATTGTCGAATGATTTTACTTCTGGTGTAGCACCAACGTTACCGATTAAACGTACTGAATTGATTAAACTTTTCATGATTCTGATATATATTTTTTATTTGTTTTTAATCGTATCACCACTTAGTTGTTGTTATTTGATAGTGCAAAGATGTAGGCACTCAAAAATTTTATTCGGTAATTAAATAGTTACTGTCGAATAGAAACGTTTGTAAACGGTTAAAGGCGGCTTTGGTAATTGAAATGCTTATGAATTTCATTGCTAATTATTTATCTATTAAATAAAAAAATCATTTGACAAGTAATATTTTTAATCAGCCTGCAGCCACAGGGTGCGTATTTAATAAATAAAAAAACAGTATTAATCTCCTAATACCCAAAAATCTCTTCTAAAGTAAGAATATGCAGTTCGCCATACTTTTTAAGATCTTCTTGTTTTATTTTATCCTTGCTACCTACTACACTTATTATCCATTTGGTGCCTTTTACATGGGCTTGTTGAAATGCCTTTACATCGCTAAATTGTATAGTTTGAATGGCTTCGTAAACTGCTTTTCTATCGTCTATAGATATGCCTTTGTCTTGTGCGCCCAAATAACTAAAAAATACGGATGTATTGTTTATTCTCTCTGCTTCAATACTACTAATAATGGCTTGTTTGGCTTGGTTAAAACTCGCTTCATTCTCAGGCATATTATTCAATAGTTCATTCATGGCGTTGATAGCATCATTCATTTTATCGGCTTGCGTACCTACATAAGCTAATAATATGTCGTTTTTATCTTTTTCACTAGCTTGGTTGTAATAGGAGTAGGTGCTGTAAGCTAATGCACGGCTTTCTCTTATTTCTTGAAATACCACACTGCTCATGCCACCACCAAAATACTCATTATAGGCACGAATGATTGGAGCTTTGTTGATGTCAAATATATCGGCAGTATGGCGCCAATTTATTTCTGCTTGTACCATTTCGTAATGGGTAAAATATACTTGACTAGTAGCCACAGTTAAAGGCTTGAATACATATGGTGAAATAGGGGTTAATGGTGTGGCAGATATTTTGTGATTAGCCAATAAAACAGTTTCAATCTCAGCCATATTTTGTGGTCCATAATACATTACTTGGTGTTTGTATTTGGTTATATTTTTTATAATATTTACTAAGTCGTCTGCTTTTAAGTTTTTTAGTTCTTCATTGGTTAAAGTATACGTTCTAGGATTTATTTTACCATATAATGCATAGGTGCTAAGCGCATTGGTTATCGATTTTTTATTTAGTTTAGCATCAGTTCTATTTTTTAATTGACGGGCAATATAATCATCTAAAGCTTTTTGGTTGGGTTTAGCATTGGCTAATAGTTCTTCAAAAAGTATCAATGCTTCATTGAAATTTTGTTGCGGTCCATTCAAAGAAATAAAGCTTCTTTTATCGCCTGCAGATATACTAAAATTACATGCCAATTGATAAAATTTCATGCTCAATTCTGAAGCAGTGTATTTTTCTGTTCCTATAAACTGTAAATAATCTAAGGCAAATGGTAATTTTTTATCACTTAAACGGCCCATGTCTATTACATAGTATAAAGTAAATAATTGATTGGCAGTATTCTTTTTATACATTAATGCTGTATTGCCTAGTTTACCTATTTCAATATCTTTTTCATAATTTAAGAATACTGGTTTTATAGTATCCGATTCTTCGTTTAACAATTCAGCAACAAAAGGAGAAGTTTTATCTCTATTCAAATCAACCTCAGTAATGGTTGGCTTTTCAATTTTTTCTTTCTTAGCATCTTCACCTGTTCTTTTATATAAAATGCTATAGCCATCTGTATAATATTCGTTTGCAAAATCTACAATTTCTTGCTTTGTAATTAAGCTCATTTGGTAATTAAGATTCAAAACATCTATCCATTTTCTGCCTGTTACAAAGGCATCAAGTTGGGTATAAGCTATACCTGCATTGCTTTCTAATTTTCGAGTATCTTCTACCATATTATTAGCAATTATTCCTTTCAAAAGGCTTTCATCAAAATTACCTTTTTTAATATTTTCTATTTGTTCTAAAAGTAAATCCTTAACTTGCTCTAAGCTCTGCCCTTGCTTAGGTTTACCAGTAAGTAAATGCACACTGTAATCTTTCATAAAATCTGGAGAGGATGAGGCAGTAAGCACTTTTTGTGCTTTTACCAAGTTTAAATCTATTAATCCAGCTTTGCTATTACTCAAAATCAAATCCATAACACGCAATAGGGTTGCTTCTTTACTAGCCACGCCATCAAAACGCCATGCAATCATAATATTAGCCGCATCAGGACCTATTATATTGATACTATCAGGCCGCATACGTGGAAATTCAGGGCTAAATGTAAAAGCAGGCACTGGTTTATTTTTCATACCTCCAAAATGCTTGTCAACCATAGCAATTATAATATCAGGGTCCATATCTCCCGACATAATAATGGCCATATTATTTGGCACATAGTACGTGTTAAAGTATTCTCTAATTTTTACTAATGAAGGGTTTTTTAAATGTTCAACAGTGCCAATGGTGGTTTGTGTGCCATACTGATGGGTGCGGAACAAACTGGCATATAATTTTTCATAAGATTCATCACCATCATTGTCTAGAGAAATATTCTTTTCTTCGTAAACAGCTTCTAACTCCGTATGAAATAATCGTAAAATTGGGTTTCTGTATCTTTCTGCTTCTAGTTCTATCCATTGGTGAATCATATTAGAAGGAATATCGTTAACATACACTGTTTGCTCAACACTTGTAAAAGCATTTGTGCCTTGCGCACCTATACTTTGGCATACTTTATCAAACTCGTTGGCAATACTATATTTAGCAGCCAATCCGCTGATACTGTCTATTTGACGGTATATTACTTTGCGTTTGGCCTCATCGGTAGTTTTATTATATACTTCGTATAAATTATCTATTTGATCAAGATAAACTTTCTCTTTCGCATAGTCTTGGGTACCATATTTATCCGTACCTTTAAATAAAAGATGCTCTAAATAATGGGCTAAGCCAGTATTATCTTTAGGGTCGTTTTTACTCCCTGCTTTGGTAGCTATTAAAGTTTGAATACGTGGTTGGTCTTTATTAACAGAAAGTATCACTGTTAAACCATTTGGCAAAACATACCAGCGGGTATTAGTAGGGTCGTTAGAAACTTTTGTGTAGGCGAAATTCCCTTGTTTTTCAACACCATAAGTACTGTATCTGGTTTGCGCATTTATTACTAAAGTAAGTAACAATAAAAATGAAATGAAGATTTTTTTTTTCATAAATTGAATTTCAAAAGTAATAATAAAAAAATAATATTTAGTCGAAAATTAGATTAAATTGATAAAATAATAGATTAGGTTTGTGTTAATATTATGAATAAATAACTGTTAAGAAGCAGAAACACCAAGGTTATTGGAGGCGTATTCGGTGGCTTAGGAAGCTATTTTGAAGTAGATGCCATTATTTTAGGTTTACCTTTCTTGCTTTGCTTTTAGCAGGCGGAGGTAGTTTTATTATCTATTTAATATTATTAGTTGTAATACCCAAAGAACCTGTTTATCTCTTAAACAATACACAAGAATCCGCTTCTAGTTTTGAGGTCTTTCAACAAGAAGATTTAGCTAAAAACGAAACAGATAGCAGCAGCAAAACCCTATTTGGCTTATTAATGATAAGTGATGGTGCGCTAATGTTGTAGCACAATTTAATTCCACTATTTAAAATAGGAAAATTATGGCCAGCCATTTTAATAATAGCAGGTTTAGGTTTAGTATTTCAAAAGAGCAAAAAGGAGGCAACGAAAGCATGAAAAATCAAAACTTTACAGCAGGTTTAATTTTAACATTACTTGGCAGTATTCTGTTATTGCGCAACTTCGATTTACTAAATATAGATTGGGACGAGATTCTAAAATTTTGGCTTTTATTGCTTATTTATGCAGGCTTAGCTACATTATATGGTAATAAAAAAACGTGGCTAGTACCATTAGCGATGATTGGTATTACAATATTGTCCATTCTACTTTATATGGTTTTTAAGGATAATGGGATAATTGTAGAAGCTTAAAATAAAATTGTTTTTAATTTAAAGTCAATTGCCATTTCCATGCAGAGTATAACATAACATCCAAATTAAGTTCCGCTTTCCAACCCAATATATTGTTAGCTTTTGAACTATTGGCATATACTTGTTCTACATCTCCTTGACGTATAGCACCAATGGTGTAATTTAACTTTAAATTATTAACGCTTTCAAAACATTTTATTACTTCTAATACAGAATTGCCATTGCCCGTACCCAAGTTAAATACATCAAAGTGATTGTTAGGATTTTGGGCCATGTAATCTATTGCTTTTACGTGCGCTTTGGCTAAATCTACAACATGAATATAATCTCTAATACAAGTGCCATCTGGTGTATTGTAAGTATTGCCATATACAGTTATTTTTTCTCTTAGGCCTGCGGCTGTTTGGGTTATAAAAGGAACTAAATTATTAGGCACGCCTATAGGCAATTCGCCTAAAAAAGCAGTATGATGCGCCCCGATAGGATTAAAATAACGCAACGCAATAGTATTTGTAAATCGGTTGTCATTTAATATTTGCTCACCTACTTGCTTGGTATTTCCATAGGGAGAGGTAGCAGGTTTTAAAGGGGTGTTTTCATCTACAGGTGTATGGTCGGGTTCGCCATATACAGTGCAACTAGAACTAAATACAATATTTTTAACTTGATTAGCTTCCATTGTTTCAAGCAAAGTAATTAAACCACCAATATTATTTTTATAATATTTCAAAGGTTCTTGTACCGATTCGCCTACCGCTTTGAAAGCAGCAAAATGTATCACTGAGTCTATGGCATGCGATTTAAATATAGCATCTAAAGCCAATGAATCATTCACATCTGTATCATAAAAAATAGGTGTTACACCACATATTTTTTCAATACCCTCTAATACCGAAAGATAAGAATTAGATAAATTATCTATAATGATTGGTGTATATCCGTGGGCTATTAATTCTCCTACAGTATGCGAACCAATATAACCTAAACCTCCAGTTACTAATATATTTTTACCCATTATTTTGTGCGTATTACAATGCTATTATTTATTTCATATTCTTGCTTACTCTCTTGACAAGTGGCTTTACCATTGGCATCAAATTCTAGTTTGTGTCCATACTCACTCATCCAACCTATTTGTCGAGCAGGATTGCCAACAAGAAGTGCAAAGTCGGGTACATGTTTAGTTACTACTGCTCCAGCACCAATAAACGCATATTGACCAATATTATGACCGCAAATAATGGTAGCATTGGCGCCAATACTAGCACCTTTTCCTACAATGGTTTCAGCATATTGCTCTCTTCTATTTACCGCACTGCGTGGGTTGTTAACATTGGTAAACACCATGCTAGGCCCTAAAAATACATCATCCTCACATTTTACACCCGTATATATAGAAACATTGTTTTGAACCTTTACATTTTTACCTAAAACTACTTGAGGTGAAATAACGACATTCTGTCCAATATTACAGTTTTCGCCAATGGTACAATTGGGCATGATATGACTAAAATGCCAAATTTTAGTACCTTTAGCTATATTACAGCCTTCGTCTATTACGGCTGTGGGATGTGCAAAATATTCCATAATTTATAGGTGCAAAGATAAGGAAAGAATTAATTTGAGATAATTGATATTATTTCTATTTTTAACTATTCACTTTTCATTCTTCACTATTCTCCCTTTCCTTGTAAAATTTTATTCCCAATTTTACAGTTTAAGCATTGTTTAGCATCGCAATAGTGTGTTTTTAATTCTATGAGTGCTTGGCTATCAAAAGCATTTGTTGCATTTATACCAAAAGTATTCCAATGGGTAATTATGGAATTACTTTCAGGTTTTAAATGTTGCAAAATACTTATGGCTTTGGTACTCAATTTTTCATCACCAATACTTTGTGCATATACAAATAAAATGGGTACTACGGCATTAATTAATAATAAATCTATCGCATTTTGAGATAATTCTGCACTGTGTTTTTTTGTTTCTTTGCCAAATACATAATGTGTTTGCCAATAGTCTGATGCTTCTAATTCAAATAAGGCTTCAATTTTTTTAATGTCCTCCAATTCAATAATCAGCGACATTAAATGATAACTTTGGTAAATAAGTTTAGATAATTGGGCTAAGCGCATGGTGGGGAAATTACCAGGTCGCATACGCATCATTTTAAAAGTAGAAGATTGTAATGCTTTTAATTTATATTTTTTTTGTAAAAAATGCCATTCACTTTTCAAATTGTCAAAGTAGGGGTCATTAATAGATTGTTCTAAAAACCCAGCTGTGCCAAATACAAGCGCTTCTATTTGTGTTAAATTATTTTTATGTTTACCTAAAATAGTAATTGGTAAATTAAAGGCTAATTGCTCAAAAGGAATACTATTGGTTCCAAAACCAAAACTGCGTGCAATGGCATAATAAAAAACAGTATGCCAATCGTTATTGCCTTGTGTAAGCCAGTTTTTAACTTGGTCTGCTTTGCGCTCCAAGCGATTGATTAATGCTCTATCCAAAGCTTGGGTAGTTGTAAAATAATCTATTTTAGCAATGAATGGTGCACACGGAATCCAATGCTTTGAGTTTTTTAATTGTGTATAATTTTTGAGAATGGAGTCATATATTCTATCATTTATTTCTATAGTTGGAATAGCACTACCATCTTGCCTTACCGCTTGTTTATGGTGGCTAAATACAACATGTAAAATGATGTTGTTGTAGGCTGTATCTAAATGGTGTTTATGCAAATACCAATCATCAGAATGAACATGAATTTCAATGTTACCTACCCAATCGGCCTCGCCAATACGAATGCGGGCAGCGCTAAAATCGGGACCAGAATCTGTATTCAATTTACCTCTTTTTAGAATCAATACTTCTTTGCCATCTGTAGTTTTCAATCCTTCAGAATCAAACAAACCTGCTAACCATATATATTGAAGTAATTCTTCGTTCATGTAGTTGCAAATAAAGTAAAATGTTAGGAAAAAATACGCTGTGGTTAATAATTTTTGTAAAAACGCGCTGTATTAAATCTTATTTTTGCTTTTTAATTTTTATATAATGGATAGAATAAAACAACTGCCAGACAGCATAGCCAATCAAATAGCTGCTGGAGAAGTGGTACAACGCCCTGCCTCAGTTGTTAAAGAGCTTTTAGAAAACGCTATTGATGCAGAAGCTACCATTATAAAATTAATAACCAGAGAGGGCGGTACGGCACTCATTCAAACCATAGATAATGGATTGGGCATGAGTGTTACAGATGCTCGCATGTGTTGGGAACGACATGCCACTTCAAAAATTAGCAATGCCGATGATTTATTTAAATTGCGTAGTTTTGGTTTTAGAGGCGAGGCTTTGACCAGTATAGCTGCCATAGCCCATGTAGAAATGAAAACACGCAGAAGTGAAGACGAATTGGGTGTATTAATTAAAATAGAAGGCAGCAAAGTAATAGAGCAAAGTGCCACAACCACTCAAAAAGGTACACAATTTTCAATTAAGAATTTATTTTATAATGTACCTGCACGTAGAAACTTTTTAAAAAGTATTCCCGTAGAAATGCGGCATATTATTGATGAGTTTACAAGGGTGGCGATGCCGCATTACGATATAGCTTTTAGTTTATTTCATAATGATAAAGAAGTCTTTGATTTAAAACCTGCTGCGCTTGCCAACAGAATAGCGGAGTTAATGAGTAAGCGCAATACCGATGACTTTTTAGCAGTAAATGAAAAACATGATTTGGTGTCAGTAAGTGGTTTTGTAGGCAAGCCAGAAAGTGTTAAGAAAACACGTGGCGAGCAATTTTTATTTGTAAATAATCGTTTTATAAAAGATGCGTATTTAAACCATGCGATTAATAGCGCTTACGATCAATTAATAGCAAAAGATCAATTTCCAATGTATGCCTTGTTTTTAACCATAGATCCTGCCAGAATTGATGTTAACATTCATCCTACAAAAACAGAAATAAAATTTGATGATGAACGCTCGGTATATGCCTTGGTAAAATCGGCAGTAAAAAAAGCAATTGGGCAATATACAGCAATGCCCGAACTTGAGTTTGCAGATACCAATGTTTTTAATCCTGTGGCGTTTTTAAAAACAGATGCTAAGCACACTAACCAACCAGTAATAAAAACAGATAAAAACTACAATCCGTTTGAAGGTCAAAAACAATGGAGGCAAGTGCAAACTGCCCAATGGCATAAATTATTTGATACAACAGCAGATAGCAATACGACTAATAGCCTTACAAATAGTCCTTCAGTAGATACTAGTGAATATTCTAAACTGCTTTTGTCTCAAGAAGAAATATCGATAGATGCCCTTCAAATACAAGGAGGCTATATGGCAGCCGTTAAAAATGGGGTACTGTTAATTATTGATCAAAGAGCAGCACATGAGCGTATTTTATTTGAAAAATATTGCCAAAATTTAATATACCGTTCGGCTACCGTTCAGCAATTATTATTTCCAAGAACCATAGAGCTTTCTGCAATTGATTATGCCATTGCGCATGAAATACTAGAAGATATAAAAGATTTAGGATTTGATGTAGCCGATTTTGGCACAAATTGTTTAATTATTAATGGTGTTCCTGCCGAAACCATTAAAGGCAGTGAGAAAGAATTATTGGAAGGTTTACTAGAAAACTATAAGCATAATACTAATACTTTTGCAGGCGATAAACGCAAAGCCTTAGCCCACTCATTGGCACAAAATGAAGCTATTTTAAGAACAAAAACATTAGCAAAAGAAGAACAAACAGAATTGATAAACCAATTGTTTAAATGTGAAATACCTTCCGTAAGACCAAATGGCAAATCGGTATTTATAGAATTTTCTCTTTCCAAAATTACTGAATTATTCAAATAAAAAAATGAACATACACTTAACCCCCGCAGTAAAACAAATATTAATAGCTTGTGCAGTTTTATTTGCAGGAACATGGATTTTAAAACAAAGTAATATCGATTTAATAGAAATTTTGGGATTACATTATCCCAAAAGCGATTTATTTAAACCTTGGCAGCTATTAACCCACATGTTTATGCATGGAGGCATATCGCACATTCTATTTAATATGTTTGCGTTAGTTTCTTTTGGTGTAGTATTAGAGGATTTTTTAGGCACTAAAAAATTTGTCAAGTTATACTTTATTAGTGGTTTAGGGGCTTTGATAGTGCATATAGCGATGCAATTAATACAACTGCATATTGATTATGGCATGTGGATGCCCAGTTTTTATGATTTAGGTTTTACAATAGAAGGTGATAAAATTTCTGCTGATGGCATTCATATTAAATCGCAAGATGCATTAAGAAAAGTAGGTGGAATATTAGGTGGAACAGTGGTAGGTGCTAGTGGCGCTATATATGGCGTTTCGGTGGCATTTGCATACTTGTTTCCAAATTCTAAATTAATGCTTATGTTTATTCCATATCCAATACCAGCAAAAATACTAATACCCATTGTGGTTTTATTAGATATTTTTTTAGGATTTAGTAATTTTCAGAATGATCCTATTGCCCATTTTGCACATATTGGTGGCGCATTATTTGGTTTCTTAGTAGTATGGTATTGGCGCAAATTCGATAAGAAAACTTTTTATTAATGGTAAAAATAATGCAACTATAAATTTTCTTATTTGCAAAATATTGAAGTAATGCAACCAAAAAAATTAGAACACAAAATGACATTTTCAAAAATAATAGCCCACCCATGGCATGGCTTTCAAATAGGAGAAAATGCGCCTGCAGAACTTACATTATTTGTTGAAATAGTTCCAGTTGATACCGAAAATATGAGCTTGATAACCCTCAGGCTTATTAAAAGTAGATAGGTCACAAAAATTCTCTAATGTCTGCCCTATGCCTTATGGTTTTATTCCACAAACCTATTGCGGCCATCATATAGCCCAATACTGCATGCAGCAAACCAATAATTAATTATGCAAGGCGATGGCGACCCTTTATATATTTGTATTCTAACAGAAAAAACAATACCCCATTGCAATATTCTTATGCAGGCAATACCGATAGGAGGCTTGCGCATGATAGATAACAAAGAGGCAGACGATAAAGATTATAGCTGTAATGAAAAACGATGCCGTTTATGGCGAGTATAAAGATATTACAGATTGCCCACCCCAATTAATAGAAAGCCTCAAACACTATTTCTTAACCTATAAGTTAAAACCTGGGGGTTACTAGCCAAGTTGAAATTACACATATTTATAATAAGGAAGAGGCGTATGAGGTGATTAAAAATATTAGGCTGGATTATGAGGAATTGGTAAGTACTTAATTGGAGTTCTTAATTCTACAACAATATGTCGCGATTCCGTAATTATATTTCGTAAATTTCCGAAAATTCATTATTCATATTTCTGTTTGCAATTATCTTTCCATGATCTAACTACAAAATTTTTTATTTCGTTTGAGGCATTATTAAAATTATCATCCAATTTATAAGTGCCACCTTCTTTAAAATTACCTAAGTCAACTAAACCTATTCCCCTTAATGCAAATTTTTTATTACCCTCATGCATTATTATTTTCATTTCATTGGGACTAACATCTGATGAACATCCTTTCTGATACATAATCCATATTTCTGCTATACCATCTTTATTTAAATATGTTATTTGAAAGGTGTTTTTTAAATAGCCCATCATTAAATCAAATTCACAATTAGATTCAAAATCCTGTATTTTCCAATATAACTGATATTTATTCTCTGTTTTATTCAGTAAATAGTCGTAAGAAAAAATCTTGGCATCCGCTTCGTGGTCTGAATATTTAATAGTTTTACTGGGTATATATCCAGTTTCTGTTAGTATAATAATGTGTTCTCCTTTCAAGTCAATTAGTTTCTTTAGGTTTTTAATGTTTCCTTCAAAAACTATTTCTTTCGGCAACATTTCTTTACCAATACTGTTAACTTATATGGATGGTGTGGTATCTTTAATTTTTATTGTTGCTACTACAGTTTTTTTAGTATTCACTTTCCCCGAATTTTGATTGCACGCAAAACAAGAAAACAACATTAAATAAATAAAAATATTTTTATATAATCTTCTTTCTATCTCTTAGGTCCCTTCGGCTGCAATGGTCTTACCTCCAAATTTACTTGATGAAAATTATCAGGTGTTTTTAAAGCATACACCATCATATCGGCTATATCTGTGGGCATAAGCATATAATCGTGCGGTTGTATATTAGGACTATTTCTAAAAAAATCGGTTTTAACAGAGCCAGGATAAACGCAAGTTACTTTAATTTTAAAATCTCTTAGTTCGCGCCAAAGACTCTCACTAAAGCCTTTCACAGCCCATTTGGTAGCACAATAGCCACTTACCATGGGCATACCTTCTAGCCCCGCTGTACTGGCAATATTCATAATATGTCCTTTGCCATTGGCTTTCATTTTAGGGACTGCCAAACGGGTGCAATAAAACATGGCGTCCACATTGGTTTGCATCATTTCATGCCATTGCTCCATGGGTAAATCCTCTACATTGCCAAAATAACCCAAGCCTGCATTGTTAATTAAAATATCAATAGGCTTGCTAGTAGCAACATCTATCTGTAAAAAAGCGCTTTCTACAGCCGCATAATTTCTAACATCAGTAGATATAAAAGTAAAATTGGGGTGGGCGTTAGAGTATGGGTTTCTACCCAAGCCAAAAACTATGGCACCATCTGCTAAAAGTTGCGTACATAAGGCTTCACCTATGCCTTTGCTAACGCCTGTTATTACAGCTATTTTCTGGTTTAAGTTCATGTTATATTTTGTTCAAAAATAACCATTTAAAACCACACAATGAAAATTATTGATAAATAAAGATAATACTATTTCAATTGAAAAATTTTAATAAAGTATTTTAAATAAATAATTATTAAGTTACTATTTAAACCATTGGCTTTTATAGATTTCAAATTTTCCTTATTCATTAAAAAAGTACTTTTAAATCCTGAAGAACTTACGCCTCCATGCCTCATGCTTACACTTATAAAAGGAGTATACATTACCTTAGCTTTATTTACTTTAATGGTTCTAAGCAGCCAATCAAAATCACCACTAATTTTAAAGTTAGTATTAAATAGACCTACTTTTTGCAATACTTCTTTTTTAAAGAAAAAGCCAGGATGTGGTGGCTGCATACCTAGTCTAAATTGCCAAAGTTTAAACCTAGTAGCTTTGTAGAGTCTGTATTGTTTGTTAAATATATTGTTTTTATAAATATTTACCGAACTACTAATACATTCCATGGTTTTATTATCTTCAAATAATGATTCAATATAAGCCAATACATTATTGTCAGCATAAAAATCATCAGCATGTAAAAGCCCAATAATATCTCCTGTTGCTAGTTTTAAGCCTTTGTTCAAAGCATCGTATAAGCCTTTATCGGGTTCAGAAACAAGGGTTGCTATTTTATATTTATAAGGCTCTATGGCTTTTAATGTAAGGTCTTTAGAACCACCATCAATTATTATATATTCAATATTCGGGTAATTTTGTTCAACAACAGATTTTATAGTGTCAGCAATGGTTTTTTCTGCATTATAACAAATAGTAATAATTGAAAATTTAGGCTTATTCAATGATGCGCTCCTTTACTCTTTCTGCAGGATTTCCTTTGTAAATACCATACGCTTCTAAATTAGAAGTGGCCACACTAAGCACTTGCAGAATACTATGCGTTCTACACGTAATTCCACCACATACTATACCTTTAGCACCTATCCAAGTGCCATCTTCTAAAATAATTGGGGCTGTTATTAAATCAAAATTTTCAGATTTAAAATTATGGTTGCCACACAATAGTAAAGCACCTTGCGATATACAAACATTACTACCAATAGAAACCAAATCAAGGTTATCTATCCATACCTGTTCACCTATCCATACATTGCTGCCAATAGTCAATTTCCAAGGGTATTTTATATTTACGTGTGGCTTTATGAGCACATTTGAGCCTATGATTGCACCAAATAATTTTAGTAAAAATACTTTTAATCCATAATGTGGGCAGGCCGATTTAAAGAACAAATAATTGCATAAATACCAGCACATATTTTTAATAAATCCAGCACCAATTTGATACGTAGAATTATTGAAACTAGCTAGACTTACTTTTTTTGACATTTTAGTTAACTATTGCAAAAGTATAACTTAATTACTAAACCCTAATGCAGTTTTTGTTTTTTTTGACAAGCTATTTAAAACCAATTCATAACTGTGGTCTATTAATTCTTTAATAAAAGAATTGTTCAAATTTTCAATTTCCACCGTATTCCAATGTACTTTACTCATGTGATAACCGGGCGTTATTTGAGGATATTTTTCGCGTAACAAAATGGCTTTTTCTGGTTCGCATTTTAAGTTGATAGAAATAAAATTATTGATACTGCAAAGCGCAAACATTTTATCGCCAACCTTAAGTAATAATAAATCGGGTCCAAATGGGGTTCCCTCTGTAGTGCCTATTTTTCTTAAGCAATATTCTCTAAATTCTTCAATATTCATAGTTTAATTATTGATATTAAAATTTGTAAAAATTATTTAAAAAAAGGAATATAACTCTGTACTTTTTTTAATTGTGCTTCTTTTGCCTCAATATATTGTGTGTATTCTTTTCCGGTTGTAGAAATAGGTTTATGGTTTTTTAATTGTAAATATTTTAAAATTTCAATAGAAATACTATTCATATTTTGAGAGAAGTAAGCTTCTTTAAATTTATCAAAAACATAATCTATAGCCATTGCATTTGGATGGGCACAATCAGATTCGTAAAAACGGTAATCACGCAAATCGTCTACCACTAATTCATAAGCTGGAAAATACATAATTTTAGTATTTAAAAGACTATTAATAGCTAATAACAATGTGCTTTTACTTAAATTATTTTCGTGTACACCATCGCGCAAATGTTTAACAGGAGATACTGTAAAAACAATATTAAGAGCCGGATAATTTATTTTTAACTTGGCTAAAAGTGGAGCCCAAATAGTACTTATTTCTTCAATATTTAGTAGCCTTTTTTCAAAATTATTTTGTGGAATTTTATGGCAATTTGCCACAATAGTTTGATTGCTTTTTAAACTATAAACCCATGCGCTGCCAAAGGTTATAAATAGCCATTTAGCCGTTTTAAGTTGTTCTTCAAAAGCTTCTTGTTTCTTGTTTAATAGGTTTAATAGGTCTGTTTTATCAGCATTAAATAACTTGCTATGGTGATGAATGCTATAGTGGTTCCCATTATTTTCTATTAAATCATTTTCCGTATATAATGTATTATTGAGGAATCTTATAATTGGTTGTGCTAAGCTTACGGGATTAAAAATAGTACCGTTTGGATTGCTATTAATATCCAATTGTATTTCAGTTAATTTATAACTTATATGCTCTGAAAAGCATGAGCCAATAAACAATAATTTATCATTGCAATCTAATGTTTCAGCATACGGTTTTATTTGAATATTTAGATGATAAGGGTGCATTATTTTAATAGTTCAGTAACAAATTCATCTCTCATATCATAGAAAACTTGACGCAAAGGTGTATTACCATTGGTGCCATAGTTTACTAAATTTATAAATATTCTATTATTTTTAGTAGGAAAATAATGCGCATCACCACTATATCCTAGGTCGCGGCCACTATGCCCCATTCCTAAATGTCCTAAGTTTAAATGTATATATTGTTGCAGTAATCCAATACCTAAATTTCCCCTTTCATCATCGGTAATAATTGTTTGCATAAGGTCTAACGATTGTTGAGAAACCAAACGTTTTTCTATAAATAAGGCTTTAATAAATGTATGTAAATCTAACACATTGCTGTAAATGCCACCATACCCATTGCCACTGCCCGTTACCAAATTTGATACATTAATCATACTGCCGTTATTGTACAAATCATAGTAACCCTGCGCAGTATATTTTGGTAAATTTTCATGATGATGATACACTGTATTTGGCATACCTACTTTATCAATTACCATATCACGCATTAATTTTTGATGGGGTGTGCCAGTAATTTTTTCAATCACTAAACTTAATAATAAAGTATTGGTATTGCTATAGTCACCTTGGGAAGCATTGGCTAGGTATTCAGTCATTTTTGGTTTTTTGTAGGCAAATTTTATCAAGTCTTTACCCGACCAATTTTTATTTGGATTATTGAGCACAGCTAAGTAAAAATCCCCATCTGAAATAATATCATAAATACCAGAACTGTGGCGCATTAAATCGCGAATAGTAGCTTGATTGGCATTTTCAACGTTTTCAATTATTTCCTTGTCTAACCATTGCGAAATTTTATCATCTAAATTTACTTTACCTTGTTCTCTCAATTGCATAACAACAGTAGCAAACATCATTTTTGTAATACTTGCTACTTTGCTTACAGTGCATGGTTTAAAATCTATACCCTCTGCTATATCGGCTTTACCTGCATTGCCAATCCAAGTACCATTTTCATCTTCTAATAAAACAGCTATTCCGGGTAAATCTTTCTTTTTATATTTATCTAAAATAGCTTTAAAAGCAGCGTTTTTTGGATGTTTATAACTACTATCAATATAATTGGCATTACATGTTTCTGTTTTTTCTAATTCTGCTTTTTTACAAGATAAAAAATAGAACAAAAGAATAAGAAACCAATATTTAAACTTAATCATTTTTGCCTCCTTTTAAAACCGATACTGGAACAGTAACACCTAAATGCAAAACATTGTAGGGTAAAAGGGGAACATAGCCAAAAACAAAAGGTGTTTGAAGCATATTTTGATATCTTATAAAAGTGCGTATTCCAGATTCTGTTATTTTATAATCTATGCCTAAAGAAAGACTAATTAAAGCTTGTGGTTTACTTTTTAATTTTAGTTGCTCCCAGTCGCCATTGTCATTCTTTTTAAACTGTTGTGTGGCAGGAATCATATGCAAATAGCCGCCACCTACTGCAGCACTAAGCCCCCATTTTTTTATTTTATAGCGATAACCTACTTCTGTATAAAGCATTATACTTTTTTGGACAAAACGGTGGCTAAAATAGCCAGCCTTAAAACTTTGCATCCAATTGTGTTTTGGTTTTTCTTTCCAATTAAAGCCAGTACTAATAGTAATACCAGGATGAAACTGAGAATAAAATAATTTAGGAAAACCTGAAATTGGTTTAGCCGTTACAAAATTATTAAGTGCTACACCCCAATATAATAAAGGCCTTTTAGCACTGTAAGTATTGAATGAGCTTAAGATTAAAAAAGTGGACAGTATAATTTTATACATAAATATTCTAATTTTTAAAATTGCGAATATAGATTGATAAGGTTTAAATTACAATATTAATTAGGTTCAAGGTTTTAGTTTTTACCAAAATGAAGTGCCTTTTTTTATTGCATTATCATCATCTAACAATTTAAAACGGAAACCAAAGTTAAAAGTAGAATTAAATAACCAAGTATTATTTTTTCGTAAACCTTTTAAATAATAATGAGCACCAATATTAGCCTCTGCAAATAAATTTAAATCGTAACTTAAATTGTATTTTACACCTAAAGGCACATAAATAAAACCGCTTCCAGTGCTAAAGTTTTCAAGCGGTATGTTTTGTTTAATTTCGGATACTTGATTATTTTGAGTGGTTAATATTTGTTTTGAATAGCTGCCTGCACGCCCTTCATAATTGCTGCGCCAATTGCTGTAGCCTATTGCAGCGCCAATACCGCCATAAATTGCAAAACTATTTTTTAATATTTTACTATTCAGTAAATAAGAAAAATGAATTTTTTGACTGTTGTATTTATATTGATAAAAAAATTGTCTAACTTCTTTTTGCAAACTGTTAGAAGCTGTATCCCATGTCATAGCCATAGTACTGGCATTATTCAATAAAGTAAAACTGATGCCAATTCTAAATTCCTGCCTTTTAAACAGCTTATTTTTAAAATAACAACCAGGTGTTAATACAATGCCAGCATATAAATCAGAAATGCCTGTTCCATTCTTCTCCATAAGGTTTGATTTAGGAAATTGATAATAATTGTTTTGATCATTGGTAAATTGTTTGGCTAATAGCTTTTCATCATTCGTTTGAATATTATATTTACCAAAACCATATCTAAAATCTATCCCTTTGATTCTAAAACTTTTAGTATAGGTAGAATCGGCTGCATTTAGACTAAAAACCCAAATAAAAGTAGCCAATAGTCCTATATATTTTATCTTTTTGATAGTATTTCAAACATACATTAAAATTAATAATATATCAAACATCTTTTTTTACATCTTTTTATCAAAATAATTGTAAGTTTGTTCATTATTGTGTTAAAAACTAAAAATGCTAAATTTTCTATTCGCGAATATTGATTTTTTAATTGATTTGGTGCTAGCATTTATCACAATGAGTCTTGGTTTAGGACTTACAAAAGATGATTTTAGAAAATTATTTATTTCTCCAAAATCTTTAACAATAGGCTTATTAGCACAAATGGTATTATTGCCAATTGCCGCTTTTGTACTCATGTCAATGAGTAACTTTTCGCCTGCTACCAAGGTTGGTTTTATGATTTTATCTTTCTGTCCTGGTGGTGTTACATCTAATTTGGTAAGTTTTATTTTAAAAGGAAATGTGGCTTTAAGTATTTCATTAACAGTGTTAAATGCTATTTTTTGTATGGTTACTATACCAATTTTAGTGAATATATCGTTGAATTATTTTATGGGTTCTGCCCAAAGTATATCTTTACCAGTAGTAAAAACAATAGCCCATATCGCCTTTGTTACAGTATTACCAGCTATATTCGGAGTATTCATAAGACATAAATTTTCAGTAATTGCAGATAAAATACAACCAGTTTTAAAATATTTATTACCTGCTTTATTATTCTTAATTTTTGCAATAAAGTTTTTTGCACCTCAAGATAAAGGAGGTATTACACTTTCGTCAGATGAACTGTGGATTTTAGGATTATGGGGATTAGTATTAAATTTTAGTAGCATGGCCTTAGGTTATTTTTCAGGTTCATTGTTTAAAATAAATTTACAAAATAAGGTTACCTTTATGATAGAAGTAGGTCTTCATAATACGGCTTTAGCGCTATTAATAGCAGGTAATATTTTACATAATATAGAAATGCAAAAACCAGCACTTGTATATGCTATTTTTACATTTTTCTCTACCTTATTCTTTGCTTGGCTTATCCGATTAATAGCTTTAAAATTTAACTCCAAATAATGAAATATTTTTTCTTAATTTCACTTTTTTTTATTTTTGATATAGTAAGTTTTTCTCAAAATCCTCCAAAAATTGGATTAAATAATAATTTGGAAATTGGCAATTGGAACTTAGAGTGGTTTGGAAAAACTTCTGCAGGTTTTGGCCCATCTGATGATGCTTTGCAACAAGCCAATGTGCTAAAAGTAATTCAAAATGCAGATGTTGACTTATGGGGTTTTTGTGAAGTATGTAAACTAACTGTATTTGATAGCATGATGTTAAAATTGCCCAATTATGGCTATAAAATTTGTAATTATGCGCAAGAACAAAAAACGGCTTTTATTTACAAAAAAAGCTTGTTTACTTTTATTGATGCCCAATTATTAGGCACCCAAAATCCAGATAGTTTTTCTACCAGACGTTTTCCATTTAGCATTAGATTGAAAGTAAAAGACTCTTTTAATTTTACAATAGATACTTTGCAAGCTATTGTAATGCACTTAAAAGCAAATGTGGGAAATGATGCAGAGAAATTGACTGCTTACAATAGTAGAATTTTATCTTCAAATTGGCTCAAAATGTATTTAGGTAATAATGCTCAAAAAAATATTATAGTGCTAGGCGATTGGAATGATGATTTAGATGAAAGTATATATAATGGTTTGCCTACCCCATTTGCTGGATTACTTAATAATACATTCAACTTTAAATTTGTAACTAAAGCATTAACAGATATTAATCAAGGTACAACTACAAGCTACCCAAATGCTATCGACCACCAATTTATTTCAGGTTCGTTGAAAAGTAAATGGGTGAATAATTCTACTAAGGTATTAAAATTAGAGCCATTTATAACCAACTATAGCAGTACAACTAGCGATCATTATCCTGTGTATTCTTTTTTTAATGCGAACACCAGCAGGATAAGCACGGTAAGTAATTTTTTATTCGAAATTTATCCAAATCCAACTCATAATTTTATAAATATAAAAAGTAGTAATGGTATATTTAATTATAAAATAACCAATTCTATTGGTCAGGTATGTTTACAATCTGTCTGTCAAAATCAGCTCATTGATGTTTCAACTTTAACCTCTGGTGTTTACCTTTTGGCGGCAGAAATAAATGGAGTAGAAATACATACAAAGTTTTTTGTGACACATTAATTTTTTTTTAAATGGAGTTTAAGAAAGAGAATTTAACCCCTAATCAAGCTAAGCTAAAAATCGCAAACTTTTGCAATTATCAAGAAAGATGCCAGGCAGAGGTAAAAGATAAACTTTATTCTTATGGGCTAAATACAACAGATGTGAATGAGGTTTTAGCTTATACAGTGTCTGAAGGTTTGGTAAATGAAGAACGCTTTGCTATTTTATTTGCCGGAGGAAAATTTAGACAAAAAAAGTGGGGTCGTTTAAAAATTAAACGCGAGTTGAAAGAAAAACAAATTAGTGATTACTGCATTAAAAAAGCACTTTTAGAAATAGATGACGAAAAGTATATAGAACATTTGGAAAGTATAGCCGAAAAGTATTCTAGAACTTTAAAAGACAAATTAAATTATATAAAAAATCAAAAAGTAATGAAACATTTACTTTCTAAAGGATATGAAATGGATTTAATACAAGATTACATCAAAGGTTTGAAATAAATGTAGCTTGTCTTAAAACTCCCAAGACAATATAATTGAGTGTTATTTTTTTATTGTATTTTTGCAATTCAATTTAAGCGTAAAATTTAACCTTGACTTATACTAAAAAAATATATTTTGCTTCCGATTTTCATTTAGGTGCTCCTAATTTTGAAGCCTCTTTACAAAGAGAGAAATTAATTTGTAATTGGTTAGATATGGTGAAAAAAGATGCAGAAGAAATATATTTAATGGGCGATTTATTTGATTTTTGGTTTGAATATAAGCACGTTGTTCCTAGAGGTTTTACACGTTTTTTAGGTAAAATAGCTGAGCTAACCGATGCTGGCATACCCATTACCATTTTTAAAGGCAATCACGATATGTGGACTTTTGGCTATTTAGAAAAGGAATTAGGGGTGAAAGTGATTTCAGACGAATTAATTATTGAAAGCAATGGAAAAAAAATATTTCTGCATCATGGTGATGGTATAGGGCCCGGTGATAATGGCTATAAATGGGTACGTAAGTTTTTTAGAAGTGGATTTGCCATTACTTTATTTGGGTTTTTGCACCCAACAATAGGCGCAGGTTTTGCCAAATATTTATCTAAAAAAAGCAGAATAAATGGGGGAGATAAAGATAAAATATACTTAGGTGATGATAAAGAATTTATAGTGCAATACTGTAAAGCGCTATTAGCCAAAACGCATTACGATTATTTTATTTGTGGACATAGGCATTTGCCATTAGATATTAAGTTAAGCGAGAACGCCCGTTACATAAATTTAGGTGAATGGGTAAATTATTACAGCTACGCTGTTTTTAATGGCACAAATGTTGAACTTAAATATTTTAAAGAAAGTTGAAAGGTATACTTTATATCTGTTTTATAATGATATCTCCTTTGGTGTTAAAGGCAGATACACTTACTATTGTAGATACGATAGTGGTAATGCAAGACAGTAAAATAACAACTGACAATTTAGGAAATTTATTTATTATTTCTCCTGCTAATGATATTGAAAAGTATGATAAAAATGGTCATAAAATGGCCACTGCTAATTTTAAAGTATTGGGTAATATTACCTCTATTGATGCTAGCAATCCGTTTGAGATTTATATTTTTTACCGCGACCAAAATAGAATATTATTCTTAGATAATATGCTAAACTTAAGGGGCGAAGCAGATTTAGAATCAATTGGTATTTCGCAAATAGCCTGCATAGGACGGAGTGGAGATAACCAAATATGGATTTTGGATATGGGCGATTTAAAATTAAAAAAGTACTCTAAAGACTTGAAGTTAATTTTAGAGAGTGCAACACTCAATACATTGCCTTATATGGAAAGTATTAATCCAGAAAAATTATTAGACATAAACAACGCTGTTCTGCTTTTAAATAATGGTAGTATTTATGAGTTTGATATATTTGCCAATTATACAAAGCTTAAATTGACAGATAGCATTTCAATGTTTCAATATGTGAATGACAAAATATTTTATAATGTAAAAAATGAATTTAAATGGTATAATCCATTGACTTTATCAGGCAATAATTTTGAACTTAAATTTCCTTTTTTAACCAATGCAATAAGAATAGAAAAAGAAAGATTGTACGTTTTAGGGAATCATTCTGTAATTTTGTACGCTTATTATGAAAATTAGCCCGTCCATTTTCATTTTATAAACCCCTTTTATGTTAGATAAACTAGAAGCCATTGAGGCAAGATACCGTGAAGTAGAGCTGTTATTAAGCAGTGCGGATACCATGTCGGACATGCAACGATTTACGCAATTAAATAAAGAGTACAGTGATTTGAAAGAGATTGTTGATACTACTGAAGTTTACCGTAATACCCTCAATTATTATCAACAAGCCAAGGATATGTTCATCAATGAAAAAGATTTAGAACTGAAAGAAATGGCCAAGTTAGAAGCAGATGAAATGGAGGCCAAAATAACAGAATTAGAAGAAAAAATAAAAATACTTCTGATACCCAAAGACCCTGAGGATGCTAAAAATGTAATTATAGAGGTACGCGCAGGAACAGGAGGCGATGAAGCCAGTTTATTTGCTGGAGATTTAATGAAAATGTACATGCGCTATTGCGAAAATAGAGGCTGGAAAGTACAAATATTAGATGAAAATGAAGGTACCGCAGGTGGCTATAAGGAAGTAATATTAGAAGTAAAAGGCACAAATGTATATGGCGATTTAAAATATGAAAGTGGTGTTCATCGTGTGCAACGTGTACCTAAAACAGAAAGTGCTGGAAGAGTGCATACATCGGCAGCAACTATAGCGGTGCTAGTAGAAGCAGAAGAGGTAGATGTACAATTGAATCCTGCAGATATAGATATGCAAACCAGTAGAAGTGGTGGTGCTGGAGGGCAAAATGTAAACAAAGTAGAAACAAAAGTACAACTAACTCACCGACCATCAGGTATAGTAGTGGTTTGTCAAGTAGAGCGTTCGCAACTTGGCAATAGAGCCTTGGCTATGCAAATGTTAAGGAATAAATTATATGAGCGTGCTTTGAATGAACACAATTCTAAAATAGCCAATACCCGAAAAACATTGGTAGCAAGTGGCGATAGAAGTGCTAAAATACGTACCTATAATTTTTCTCAAAGTAGAATTACCGACCACCGTATCAATGTAACTAATTATAATTTAGATGCCTTTTTAGCAGGCGATATTCAACCTATGATAGATGCCTTGAAAGTAGCTGAAAATGCAGAACGCATCCAAGAAGGCACAGTAGTTTAAAAATCAGAGAATAAAAAAAGTCCCGTAAAATTATTTTACGGGACTTTTTTTATTTTAATATTTATAAATACACTAACGGTATTATTCCGGCTCGCTCAGAAAAGTTTTAACAGATTGTTCGTAGCCTTTAAGCGATTTATCCATATCGGCTTGTAATTTTGTATATCCCCATGCCTTAGCGCCTATTTCCGAAGCTCTTTGCAGGGTTTGGTAAGAATCATTCACAATACTTTTCATGTAGTTAGAAGCATGCTTATTGCCATTGTATTGAATAAAGTAACCAATTTCTTGTTTACAGCTTTCAAATAAGGCTCTTAAGGCCGCCTCGGCTTCTTTGTCTTTACCTATTTCATGGTACAATTGTGCAGTAGTAAAGTTTACATCATTCGAATTGTGTAATACTCTTTCTGGTATTTCTTCATTGCATTTTTGAAGTAAATTATAAGCTTTGTTTTTATACTCTTTTACTTTTACTTTATTGGCGTCTAATGAAATAGAAGAATCTGTTTGTTTAATCTCATTTATTTTATTCGCGTAATTCAAAGCTAAAGAAACAAACAATTGTCTTAATACGCTTGGTACTATTTCTGCCTTATCATCTAAGAAGAAATGTGGTTTATCTTTCATACCACTAAACTTATATTTATTCATTAAGTTATCATATACAACATCTTCATTTACTCTATCAGATTCTCCGCCACGGGCTTCAGATTTAATAGGAATTAATTGATATACCAAACCTCTTCTTTCAAAGTAAGATTCCATATTTAAAAAACCATCGCTGCCAGATGTAGTGGTAAAGCAAATAGGACGTTTCCATCCAGTGGCTGCATTGGTAGCTACTAAATCTAATAATACTAAATCGCCTTTATTTAAACTTCTTGAAGGAAAATTAAATACTATATCTCTTACAATACTTGCAGAATCATTTAAACTTACTACACCCGAACTTAATACTGCTGCTTTGTTTACAGGTACTACAAATGTTCTAGTATTGAAATTAGGTGTTGGGCTTGTTGTTAAATCTTTAATTAATCTACTTAACAAAACTGGCGCATCTGATTTTTGAGCAGTGTTAAATTCAAAATAATCATTTACACCTGCTGCCAATTGGTTTTTAGTTAATGATAATGGCAATGGCTCGCTTTTGTAAACTTTGGTTAATAATATTTGCGAATACCAGTCGGTAGGTAATAAACTTTGGTTAATAATTCTAACATCAGTTCTTATTTGCTCTACATTCTGTGCATACCATAATGGATAAGTATCATTATCGCCATTGGTAAATAAGATAGCATTTGGCGGGCAGGATTGTAAATAGTTTTTAGCAAAATCGATGCCTAAATAGCGTTTGCTTCTGTCATGATCGTCCCAACCTTGAGTACCCATTAATACAGGTGCACTTAAAGACATAATACCAGCAAGAACAGCGGCATTGGTGGCGGTTAATTTAGTTCTTAGTTTATCCCAAATAAATAAAACGCCTAAGCCTATCCAAATACAAAAGGTTTGGAAAGAGCCCACGTGTGAGTAATCTCTTTCTCTTGGCTCGAAAGGTGGTTGATTTAAGAATATAATAATTAAAATACCAGTGAACACAAACAGCACTGTGGTAACAATAGCATCGCTTTTACCTCTTTTAAAATGGAATATTAAACCTAATACACCCAATATTAAAGGCAAGAAGAAAAATTTATTTTTTGCTTGATTATTGGCCATATACTCAGGCATATTTTTTTGTGGACCAAGCATTAATTGATCAATAAATGCAATACCTGATATCCAGTTACCATCTACTTTAGCAGTTTCTACTCTGCCTTGTTTATCATTTTGGCGACCAACAAAGTTCCACATAAAATATCTACCATACATATACCATAATTGGTACCTAAACATAAAAGTTAAATTATTACCAAATGTAGGTTTTTGCGCTTTTAAATCCTGAATTTGTTGTCCTAACTGCTCTTTCTGTTTTGGATCTTTAGCTTCTCTATACTGCTGTTCCGAGCTGCTTATTTCATTTTGAACATCTTCCATACCACTCCAGTAGCGGTAACCTGCACTTCTATATTCCTCTTGGTTATCACCCATTCTTGGAAAGAAAGTGCAATAACTTTTATCATATTCATATTCTCTTTTAATACCAATACCAGTATAACTTTTTTCATCTTTTCTGTAAATGCTATCTCCTTCTATTACATCTACAGGAGGTGCGTTAAAATAGGGGCCATAAGCTAACGGGCGACTGCCATATTGTTCACGGTTAATGTAACTTAAAAGATTAAACGGCTCCTCAGGATTGTTCATGTCAATAGCAGGATTATCTAAGGAACGAATAACAACCATGGTATAGCTAGAATAACCCAGTAAAATATAAGCTAAACATAAAAACGCTAAATTATAATGTGGACGTACTTTTATTTTTGTAAAATAATAAATACCTGTTACAGTAATACTTACAATTAATATTAAGGCAAACATACTTCCCGAGCCAAATCCAAATCCAAAGGAATTAACAAATAATAAATCAAACTTAGCCATTAAACTAGGTACACCAGGTATTATACCTTTTTGTACAAAGAACAAAATAGCCAATCCTATTAAGAAGCAATACAATAAGCCTTTGCGGGTATAATCATATTTTTTGAAATAGTATATAAATGCTACAGCTGGTATTACCAATAAATTAAGTAAGTGGGTACCTATTGCCAAACCTATTAAATAGGCAATTAATATAATCCATTTATCTGCAAAAGGACTATTGCTTTCTTCCCAACGCAACATTACCCAAAAGGTAAAGGCTGTAAAGAAAGATGACATGGCATATACCTCGGCTTCTACTGCACTAAACCAAAACGAATCGCTAAAAGTAAGCGCTAAAGCAGCTATCACACCACTTGCAAAAATAGCAATACTGCTACCAGTGGTAGCATCGCCCATTTTAGAGACCATTTTTTTAGCAAAATGGGTAGTTATCCAAAATGTAAACAATACAGTTAAAGCACTGCAAATAGCACTCTGCATATTTACAGCATGTGCTACACCTTCTGGCGAGCTAGCAAACAAAGAAAAAATTCTACCTATTAATAAAAAGAAAGGTGCACCTGGTGGATGAACGACTTGTAATTTATCTGAGGCAGAAATAAATTCGCCACAATCCCACAAACTAACAGATGGCTCTAAAGTTATTGTGTACACCACTAAAGCTACCAAAAACATTGCCCAACCAATAAGGTTATTTACTAATTTATAATTCATACTTTGCTGTAAAAGTTAGCGAAAGTAAGCAAAAAGGTTATTTTATTAAAATATTTAAGGTTAATTTTTTAAAAAAGTAAGATAAAGCATAAAATAGAATGAAATGATAGACTTTTTAAATCCATTTTTTTATGAAACCTTTGCACCTCATTTTAAAATTGCTTAAATATTAAAAATCCACTTGTTCATATTGCGCTTTTTACGGTTGCTCTTATCTATGGTATTACTTTTAGTTTGGTAAAGGATATTATGCCTTTTTATTTGCAAGGCTTTGGGTTTATAGTTTTAAGAGTAAGTGGTGCTGCTATTCTGTTTTTATTATTGAGCCTGAGTATTAAAAAAGAAAAAGTTAATTGGAAACTGCATTTTAAGGATTTCTTACTTTGTAGTATTTTTGGTGTGGCAGCTAATATGCTCATGTTTTTTAAAGGTTTAGAAATTACAACACCTATAAATGGCTCAGTACTCATGTTGGCTACACCTATTTTCGTTTTAATTTTAAATAGCTTTATTTTCAAAATTAGTATTTTACCGTATCAAATTTTTGGTATTTTAATTGCTTGCAGTGGTACTATTTTATTAATGATGGGTAGGCAATTTTCCTTCTCATCGGATACACTACCAGGCGATATATTAATTATTTTAAATGCCATTTCTTATACATTCTATTTGGTATTGGTAAAAAAATTAATAAAAATATACCACACTTTTACGGTTTCTAAATATACTTTTTTGTTTGGCTCAATATTGGTGTTACCCTTTGGCTTGCCCGAATTATTAAATGGTAATTTTAATATGCCTACAAAAATTATTTTAGAAATTGGATTCATCATTGTGTTTACTACCTTTGTTACCTATTTGCTAAATGCATGGGCTATCTTAAAAGTAGGTCCTGCCACAGTAGGCGCTTATATTTATTTACAACCCATATTTGCTACTGTTATAGCTATTGCCTTGCAAAAAGATGAACTAACAATACAAAAAATAATATCTGCCGTGCTCATTTTTGCAGGCGTATTTATAACCTCTAATAATATAAAATGGTACAAATTAAAAGTATGACCGGTTTTGGCACTGCCGAAATAGAAACCAACAACCTGACTGTAAAAACAGAAATTAAATCGTTAAACAATAAGTTTTTAGAACTGAATGTACGCTTACCACGTGCGTTTAAAGACAGAGATATTGAACTGCGTCAGCTATTGAATTTAAAAATAGGTAGAGGTTCAGTTTCTGTCAATATTAATGTAGAAAAAAAACAAAGCAATAATGGTGGCGATACTTTAACTATAAATGAAGCCTTAGCACTCAGTTATTCAGAAAAATTAAAAGGATTAGCCAGTACTTTAAAAATAGATAATGTCAATTTATTCAATACTATTCTTACTATGCCCGATGTAGTGAAATATGAAGAAACAGATGGCGATGATACCGATTGGCATATGATAAAAGAAAGTGTTGAAAAAGCTTTTCTGAAATTTGATGAATTTAGAATTCAAGAGGGCAATGTAGTAGCGCAATATTTAAAAGATTGTGTTGAACAAATAGCCCATTATTTACAACAAGTAGAAAAAGAGGAAGGACCAAGAAAAGAATCTGTAAAAGGGAAACTTTTGCAAGCCTTAAAAGACAATAAAGAAGAAGCCAGTATAGATCAAAATAGATTTGAACAAGAAATAATCTATTATTTAGAAAAGTATGACATAGCAGAAGAAAAAAGCCGACTGTCTAATCATATTAATTACTTTACAGAAACCTTAGCGCAGGATGCCAATGGTAAAAAATTAAGTTTTATTAGCCAAGAAATGGGCCGTGAGATAAATACAATGGGCAGTAAAGCTTATTATTTTCCAATTCAGCAAGCTGTAGTTTGTATGAAAGAGGAATTAGAAAAAATTAAGGAGCAATTGTTAAATATATTGTAAACTAATTGCAAAAAGGCACATTATATAATCAAAAAAATGCCAAGCAATTATTGGTTTACAGTCTATTTTTAGGAATTGGAATAAGTATTGGCATTTTTATAAATATTGTAAAAAAAGATAAGTTTTCACAGATTTTAGACATCATAAATAAAGATTATGTTGATAGTGCCAAAGCGGCCAATTTAGAAGAAGAAACTATTGATTACTTATTGGCGCAATTAGATCCTCATAGCAGTTATATTCCGACAGAATTGGCCGAGCAAAATGCACGACAAATAGATGGAAAATACGAAGGTCTTGGTATTGAGTATATGGCTTTTAAGGATACTTTATTTGTGTACAATGTGTTTGCAGGTGGACCAGCTGCTAAAGCAGGTATTTTGCCTGGTGATAGATTATTGCAAGCCAACGGCATAAAACTAACAGATAGTTTGACACGTTCAGAAATATCTGAAGCCATGAAAGGTGAAACGGAAACCAATGCAGAGCTTTTGGTTTATAGAAAACAAACAAACAAGCGCATCAATTTTTCTATTCCTAGAAGTACCATTATGGTAAACTCTAGCGAGATATATTACATGGTGAATGCTACAACTGGCTACATTCAAATTAAAATGTTTTCGGGCAGTACGCACAAGCAATTTGTAAAAGCTTTAAAAGAATTAAAAATACAAGGGTTAAAAGATTTAATACTCGACTTAAGAAATAATGGAGGAGGTTTATTGTTCGAAGCTACTAAAATTGCCAATGAATTTTTAACAGAAAATGCCATTATATCCTATACAGAGGGGTTGCATAGAAAACGCCAAAATTATAAGGCCGATGGCAAGGGTAATTTTATAAATGGTAAACTTATTTTACTAATTAATCATAATACGGCTTCGGCTAGCGAAATATTAGCAGGTGCATTACAAGATAACGATAGAGCAGTTATTCTAGGCAATCGTTCATTTGGAAAGGGCTTGGTACAAGAACCATTTCAGCTGATAGATGGCTCCACATTACGCCTTACTATTTCTCGGTATTTTACCCCCAGCGGCCGAAGTATTCAAAAGCCTTATACTACTAATACGACTGCTTATCATAATGAAATATATACACGCAACAATTCAGATGATACCTTAAATCTAGCTTTAGATTCAACAATAGTTAAAAAATATTTTACAAAAAATGGTAGGTTGTTAACCTCAGGTGGCGGTATCCGTCCAGATATAGTGCTAAGAGATACTATTGCAGATAGTACTGAAATAGAAAGATTAACACCAGGTTTGTTTTACAGTCATATTTTTGATGTGTATCTTTTAGATAACATGCAAAATGAAGTCGCTTTTGCGCAAAAGCAATATAAAACTTTGGGATTATTTGAAACCAATTATACCATACCTGAAAAACATATTAAACAACTTATAATTTTGGCTAAAACGATACCTTATCTCAATCGTTTAACATATTCAAAGAAAACAGGTGATATTATTCAAAAACATTTAAAAGCAGCTATTGCTATGCGCTTATTTGGCGAAAAGGGCAAATCTCAAACTATTAATTCTGCAGAAGGTGTTTTCTCGAAAAGTTTGCAGGTTTTAAAGAATTTTAATGCCATTTTAAATATTGGACAACAAAAAGCACATAGTTTTGACTATTAATTTAAAAAAACTACTTAATCATTTAAAATGTTCCAATCTGTAACTAGCTTACTTCCCATGCTCACTAGAATTATTGTTATACTCGTTATCTTTGTTTTATTCGATTTGTATGCCTTTCAATCTGTCAAAGGATTAACATCTGGTTTAACTGTAATACCTCGAAGAAGTATTCGTTATTTTTATTGGGCTTTAAGTATTGGTTTTTATGTATTATTCATACTTACTATTTCTGGCAGAATGAATGAGGCTGATAGAACTTTTAGAACCATTACAACCACCATTTTTTTTGCTTTGGTATTATCCAAAATTCTAATGATAATGCCCTTGCTGGTTGAAGATGTTTACAGAATTTTTAATAAAATATTTACATTAATATTTGGTAAAAGCAGTGCATTGCCAATAGAAAATGAAAGCAGTAAGTTCTTAGTATCACGTAAAAAATTTATTTCTCAAATAAGCGCAGGTATTGGGGTTGTTACATTTTCTGGATTAACTTATGGAGTAGTAAAAGGAGCGCATAATTACAAATTACACAAACAAAGTATCGCCTTAAAAAACTTGCCAAAAAACTTCAATAATATAAAAATTGGACATATTAGCGATATTCATAGCGGTAGTTTTTGGGATAAAAATGCGGTTAGTAAAGGCGTTGAATTATTAATGAGTCAAAAGCCAGATATTGTTTTTTTCACAGGCGATTTAGTGAACAATATTGCCGAGGAGATGAATGAATATAAAAGTATTTTTGGCAAAATTAAAGCCCCATTAGGGGTCTTTAGCACTCTGGGTAATCACGATTATGGAGATTATCATCAATGGGCCGATAAAACACCGAATTTTAGCAGACGATATAGCAGGGATAAAAGCCATATGTCGCCATTGCAAAAGAAAAATTTGGAAGATTTAATACAAGTTCATGCCGATATGGGATGGAGGTTGCTAATGAACGAACATGTTCCTTTAGAAATAAACGGTGAAAAAATAGCTGTTCTAGGAATAGAAAATTATGGAAATAAACGTGGTTTTCCTAAATATGGCATTATGGAAAATGCGCATTTAAATACCCAAGAATATCCAGTAAAACTTTTGCTGTCGCATGATCCTAGCCATTGGGAAGCCGAAGTTTTAAATAAGTATAAAGATGTGGATGTTATGTTTGCCGGTCATACACATGGTGCGCAATTTGGAATAGAAACAGCTGGTTTTAAGTGGAGTCCAATAAAATATTTATACAAACAATGGGCTGGCTTATATCAAGAAGGCAATCAATATTTATATGTGAACAGAGGTTTTGGCTATTTAGGCTATCCTGGTAGGTTAGGTATACGACCAGAGGTAAGTATTATCTCACTTAAAAATACATAGTTTATTTGCATTCTACTGTATTACAAATTCTATAGAAGGAAGGCCCTTTCTAGATTTTATGCATTTGCCATTCGCATCCATTTTCCAATTAGTGTGTATAGAATTTAACGACTTATAATCTTTTAAAATAAGTGTTTTATTTTTAAACTCCCATTTGCCCGAAATATTTTTTTTAAACTATTAGTATTATCAAAATACTAAAATGTATTATCCGCATTTATTTTAAGTTCAATAATTGTGTTGTTGTCTTTTTTATCATCACACGAACAAATGCCATAACTGCCTGTTTTAATAGTGTTGGTAAGTGTTTTAGTTTTAAAAGAAAAAAGAATACTTAATGTAAAAGTGGCGATTAATATTTTAAAGTTTGTCATAATTTATATCAAAAATAAAGATGTCAGGAGCTAAATCCTAATTTTAATATATTCTTCGTATTATATTTTTATCTTTGCCCACTATATAAAGATGAGCAATAAACAAAATTTTATAGAAGAACTGCGTTGGCGTAATATGTTACAAGATATAATGCCCGAAACCGAAAACCTATTGAATAGTAAAATGGTGAAAGGTTATATTGGTTTTGACCCAACGGCCGATTCATTAGGGATGGGTAATATGGTACAAATAATGACCTTAATGCATTTTCAAAGAGCAGGACATCAACCCATTGCATTATTAGGTGGAGCTACCGGAATGGTAGGCGACCCAAGTGGTAAAAGTGCTGAAAGAAATCTGTTAGATGAGGAAACCTTAAATCATAATTTGAATTGTCAAAAAGCGCAATTGGAAAAATTTCTAGATTTTGATTGTGGGGATAATAGCGCACAAATAGTGAATAATTATGATTGGTTTAAACAGATTAATTTTCTTGATTTTATAAGAGATACAGGCAAGCATATTACCGTAAATTATATGATGGCTAAAGACAGTGTAAAGAACAGATTGGAAAGTGGTATGTCGTTTACAGAATTTAGTTACCAATTGGTGCAAGGATATGATTTTTACTATTTATGGAAAAATCAAAATGTTCAATTACAAATGGGTGGTAGCGACCAATGGGGAAATATAGTTACAGGAACAGAATTGATAAGGAGAAAAGATGCAGGCGAAGCTTATGCTTTAACCACACCTTTAATTAAAAAAGCAGATGGTACTAAGTTTGGCAAAAGCGAAAAAGGTAATATTTGGTTGGATGCCAAAAAAACTACTCCTTACAGTTTTTATCAATTTTGGCTTAATTCTGCCGATTCAGATGTTGTAAATTATATTAGAATTTTTAGTTTATTAGGAAGAACAGAAATAGAAGCATTAGAGGTAGAGCATAATATTAATCCTAGCGCTAGATTACTGCAAAAAACATTGGGCAAAGAAATTACTATTCGTGTTCATAATGAAGATGCCTACAACAGTGCTGTAAAAGCTAGTGAAATACTATTTAATAAAGGTACTGCAGAGGAATTGGCAACTATAGATGAGTCTACTTTATTAAGTGCAATGGAAGGGGTTCCACAAGCAAAAATTTCGAAATCAGAATTAGAAAACGGCATCAATATTATTGATTTTTTAAGCGAAAAAATTGCCTTATTACCAAGTAAAACAGAAGCTAAAAAAATGTTATTAGGAAATGGTATTAGCATTAATAAAGAAAAAGTAAATGATATAACGATAAATATTACTTCAAATAATTTGATTAAAGGTAAATATATTGTAGCGCAAAAAGGTAAAAAAGAGTATTGTTTGGTAATTGTAGAATAATTTTAAAATTCAATCAATGCACCACTTTGTTGGCGCAACTGCTGCTAGCAAAAGCATCTGGCTTAGCCTTAAAAGTATAGCCCATACCTAATATATAGCCCATTGCTTCTTTTAAAGAATCATTGCTTTTAAATTGAGGATCGGTATTAATATCAGCATGCACTTCTAGTTCCACTTTATAAGTATCAAAAATTGGGCATAAGGCATACGCTATTTCAATAGATTTAGCCACTTCTTTAAGCATTCTTTCTTTTAAAGAAACATTGTGTTTCTCAACAAAATTACTAAAATACATAAAACCACCTTTTTTCTCTCTAACAAAAACTATAGCAGTAGCATATTCTACTTTATCTTGTTTTACTTGACTATCCGTGCCAATACAAACTTTTAGTTTATTGCCTGCAGTAGTTTCTCTAATTATAGCTGCTTCTAATTCCTGCTCAATGGAAATCAGTATTTCTGTACCATCCAATTTTCTCCAATTCATAGTTTGAGTTTATATCGTCAAAAGTATAACAAAGAATTAAACAAATAGTTATGCGAATGTAAAATTATCTAACAACATAAAAAGTACCTCTTAGATTGTATACTTTCTTATCGTTGTCTAAATATTGAATTTGGTAAACATAAATATCTTGTTGTACCAAATGATTATTATAAGTACCGTCCCATCCTTTTTGTAAATTGCTTGTTTCAAAAAGGACTTCACCCCATCTATTATATATTTTAAAAAAATAATCTTTAGGTGCAAAATTCCATACTTTTACAAAAATATCATTCAGTCTATCTTCATTGGGGCTAAAAGCATTGGGCACAAAAACATAATGTGGGCAGCTGTCTTTTAATTCTATTTGGTCAGTAACAGTGCATTCTTTATCGGTAGTTATAGTTACCCTATAAATATCTGGTTGATTAACCACTATAGTACGTGTAGTTTGATTAGTTGGTTGCCAATTGTAGCGGTATCCGGCACCTGGTCCAGCATCTAAAGTAAAACTCTGATTTTGACACATAAACTTATCTTGCCCTAAATAGACAGAAGGATTTGGATATTCTATTACATTCACTTCTTTGTAAACACTATCGCAGGTTCTAGTTCCAGCTTTTATAAGTGCATTTACCCGGTATTTACCAGCTGTATTGACTGTAATAGATGAAGAAGTCGCACCTGTGTTCCAAAAAAAAGACACACCTCCAAAAGAAGTGGTATTAAGCAATAAAGGAAATGAACTGCCGGGGCAATACCCAGTATCATTCGGAAAATTAAATGATGGCATAGGCCAATCTTTAACAACTATTTCAAAAGTGTCCAAAAATATTTGACCATTATTAAAAGTAGTAGTAACATAAGAATAAAAAATGCCTGCATTATTATAAAAAACTGGGTCGGGATTTTGTTTAATACTTCCTAACTGATCACCACCTATAAATATCCAAACCCATGAAATAGGAGTTCCACTTCTAGAAACACTTGTATATATTATGCCATCTTTTTTACAAATGCTCAATGATTTTATCTCAGCATAAGAATTAATTGAAAACAAATAAATCGCTGGTAGCAGAATTCTAAACTTCATTTCTTATGCTTTTAAATATTCTGTTTTTAACAAACTACAAATTTTGTATCTATCATCTTTGGTATCATTACCCATAGCATCTAATACTTCATATACATTTTTGATACCTATTTTTTCGCACCATTCAAAAGGACCAAAAGCATAAGCAGTGCCAAGTTTCATACCTTTATCTATATCTTGTCTGTTAGCTGTTCCTTCTTGTAAAGTAAAAAAAGCTTCATTAATTATCATACAAATTACACGAGCACTTATCATACCTACTCGGCTCTCTACTTTATAAAAATGTTGCCAACCCAAAGGAACTAATTTATCTAAATTAATATTTTCTACTGAACAATACTCTAAACTATTTCTATTCAAAAAAGTAGGTAAAGCATTGATGCCAATTGTTTGTTTCCAAAGCGATTTTGGAATAGTATTTTCTAATTGAATTTTAATAGCACTTAAACATAAAATAGTTTCAGAATTTAAATTTTTGTAAGCATCTATACGGTCTAAATGATCATCAAAATTCAAATCAAAAATGACATCAAAATTACTTTCTAAAATATTATTTGTATTTTCCAAAACTTGCACATTACTTTGTCCTAATGAAAGCACCTGCTTTAATTCTGATATGCGTTTTGGCTCTCCTATGGCTGCAATGTTCATCGAATGGCAAAAATACGCATAGAATTATGGAAAAAAAAATCATTTTAACAAGCACAGCTCCAGCGCCAATTGGCCCTTATTCTCAAGCTGTTATGGTAGGCAATACCTTGTATTGTAGTGGGCAAATAGCCTTGAATACAAAAGGAGACATAGTAAATGATAGTATACAGGCACAGGTAAAACAAGTAATGAAAAATATAGGAGCGCTTTTAAAAGCTGCTCAAATGGATTATTCTAACATCGTAAAAACAAGTATTTTTTTAACCGATATGGATGATTTTGCAAAAGTAAATGAAATTTATGCAAGCTATTTTACTTCCAATTTTCCAGCACGCGAAACTATTCAAGTAAGTGCGTTACCTAAAAAAGTAAATGTAGAAATAAGTGTTATAGCAGTTGCAAATTAAGACAACCAAATTTACTAAATTTTGGTCAATTGTATTTACTCTAAAAATTAAAAAAATGTTCAATTTTAAAGAAGCTATAACAGTTACGTTTACACTATTTGCAGTTATAGATATTGTAGGTTCTATACCAATACTTATTACTATGCGAAATAAGTTGGGCCACATACAATCTGGTGTAGCCACTTTGGTAGCAGGTTTATTAATGACAACCTTTTTTTTAATTGGCGAACAATTTTTAGGATTGCTAGGTATAGATATACATTCTTTTGCTTTAGCAGGTTCAGTAGTTATTTTTATTATTGGATTAGAAATGATTTTGGGTAGAGATATTTTTAAATCAGATGGCAATGCCAAAACAGGCAGTATAGTTCCTATTGCTTTCCCCATTATAGCAGGTAGCGGAACCCTTACAACAATCATGTCTTTAAAGGCAGATTATAATGCCATTAATATTTATATCGGTATAATATTAAATCTTATTATTATATATGCTGTTTTAAAATCAACTAAGCAAATAGAAAAAATATTAGGTGAAGCTGGATTGCTTGTTGTTAGAAAGTTTTTTGGTGTAATATTGATTGCAATAGCAGTAAAAATATTTAAAAATAATTTAATTTTTCCTTAAAATTTTATTCTAATAAAATTTTAATATGAGAATATTAATCCAATTTCAATCAAAATTAGCAATATTTATTACTAAAAAATATATAAATAAATATTTTTTATTTAAAAAAGTAGTCAACATTGTTTACTAATATATATATATTATTTTTGATAACTTGTGAATACAATTATTCATTAAAGCACAATCAAATTAATACTTTGACTTACATTTGACCTCGATATAAAATTAGTTTGAGTAGTAATAAAATTGAAAATGGAAATTTGTATGTGTCCAATGCAGGACACAAAGGTAGGGGAGTGTTTACATCTAAAATTTTATATAAAGGAGATGTTATTGAAATTTGTCCTGCGATTGAGATAAGATATAAAGAGCATCAAGCATTAGTTAGTCATCAATTAGAAAACTATACTTTTGTTTGGAACACTAAAAAAAAGAGCGCTGCTATTATTTTAGGATTTGGCTCACTTTATAACCATTCAAAAAAAGCAAATGCAGATTATATAAAAAAAGTAAGTGAAGGAGTAATGATATACAAGGCACTAAAAACAATAAAAAAAGGCGAAGAAATAACCATAGATTATGGGGATATGCACGCTGATTTAAATACAGAAAAATAACAACAAAAAACCAAACCAATTATTAATCAAAATGGCAACAACAAAAAAACCAGCTGCTAAAGCAAAAGCTACAAAAGCAGCACCGAAAGCGAAAGCAAAAGCGAAAGCGAAAGCGAAAGCGAAAGCGAACGCGAAAGCGAACGCGAACGCGAACGCGAACGCGAACGCGAACGCGAACGCGAACGCG
>JABMMZ010000099.1 GCA_013205405.1 Bacteroidota bacterium
TGCAAGAATCATCGCAAGTGCATTTGGTTTGACAGGTACCATTGCCGCAGCAAGAACCGTTACAATTAGAATTTACTTTGTTGTACGCAAATAAGGCGCCTGTTGTAGCTACAATAGCAAATGTAGCAATTAAAATTACTTTCTTTTTCATGATATTTTTTTATTTAATGGTTTATTTTTTATTAATGTTTTTGCAGCATAATCCAACTACAAGTAGGTGAAAATTCATTCACCATCGCTAAATTTTGACTGATACGATTGGAATACAAGAAGCAGATTCCAATTAATTCAGTCTAAAAAATCAAATTTGAAAAACGCACTTATCAATAAGTATCGGCACTGTATGTGCGCGCTTACTGACAATAGAAATAAAGTGCGTATTAAGATAGTTGGGGTTTTGAATACTATACTCAGGCAATAAACTAAATTGGGTATATACCATTTTAGTAAACTTATTGGCAAAAGAAAGTGGAGTTAATTTTTGATAACCTAAATTGTCATTTTTTGGTAAAAAAACAGGATTGGTATGGCAGCAAGTGCTTTTTGAAGCTTTAACACACGCACAACAATCTTCCTTTAAACTAGTTTTTGTAGGCGTATAATGCAGAGAAAAACCAGCAAATGAATCGCAGCAAATATTAATATCTAAAGCAATACCACTTGATGTAAGTAATATCAAAAAAGACAATATGGCCGCTTTTATTTTCATTTAACCTAATACAAATATACTATTTTTTTATTAAATGAAATATTTTTAACTATTTTTTTTTGATGAGGCACTTTTCATTTTATAAAACATTTGCATTATTATTTGTTTTTGCTAGTGGGTTTTCATGCTTTTTTTGTAAAAGTGAATTCAAAGAGTTTAAGGCAGGTGAACTATCAATAAGTTATTATAATTTATATAGAAATAAGACTTTAATACCTATACCTGATAACATAAATAGAATAACTGATACATTGAATATAAATTTAAAACAAGATTTTTATAGTGTACAAATCAATAATAATTGTAGAAGTAATTTAATGGCTTGCTCACCATCTGGTCCAGAATACATAGATAGACCTGACTCTATTTCTGTAAAAACTTTAAGCAATTTTGATAATCAAACAAATGCTAATAGTAATATTAATGATTATTGTAGGTTATTTAGATATAATCATTCAATAGTACCTTTATTTGATTATGAATTTTATAGGGGTTATGATAATATAAATATTTGTT
The DNA here is from genome assembly GCA_013205405.1 of Bacteroidota bacterium. Lineage (GTDB taxonomy): Bacteria > Bacteroidota > Bacteroidia > NS11-12g > UBA955 > JABMMZ01. The sequence goes on from JABMMZ010000099.1 coordinate 1,226, forward strand.
TAATAAAAAATCCAACCGTAGATTCTATAAAATTAAATATAAAGCTGTTCTTTAATGATAATTCTATGGTTCGCTCAGTAGATACTAAATGGCTAAAGTTTAATTAAATATTTTCTGCCATTACCCAAGCCTCGCTCCAAGCTGCTTGAAAATTAAAACCACCAGTTAAGGCATCTATATTTAATACTTCACCTGCAAAAAATAAATTAGGAATTAATTTACTTTCCATCGTTTTAAATTCTACTTCTTTTAAATCAATACCACCTGCGGTTACAAACTCATCTTTAAAAGTGCTCTTGCCTTTTACCTGCATGCTACTATTTGTTATGCTTTCGGCTATTTTAAGCAGTAATTTATTGTTACATTCTATCCAAATTTGCTCTTTATCTACAAATTCCTCCACTAAGCGTATCCAAAATCTATTGGTAAGTCCAAATAGAGCGGTATTGCCAATTTGTTTTTTAGGGGTTTCTGCTTTCTGTTTAATTAAAGTCTCCAATACCTGATCGGTAGTATAATTTCCTGCAAAATTTATAGCAATATCAAACTCATAATCTAAGTAATGAAGCAAACGGGCTGCTACCGATGATAATTTTAATATGGCAGGCCCACTTAAACCCCAATGGGTAATCAACATAGGGCCACTTTGTTGTATATCCTCTTTTTTAAGTTGAAATTGCTTTTGTAGGTCTTTATCAATTAATAATTTAACCGTAGAATTACTAAAAGAATTCCCCATTAAATCATGTAATAAAGGGTGTTTAATATTAAATGTAAACAAAGAAGGAACAGGTGGAATAATTGTATGACCTAATTCAGCCATTTGTTGCCATAATTTATCACTACTACCACCTGCTATTATTAACTGCCTGCATTTTACATTTTGATTATTTAATACTAAATCAAAGCCATTGGTTGTCTGTTTTATTTGTTGCACACCAGCGCCTACTTCCACTTTTATTCTTAATCTATCGCATTCATTTAAAAAGCAATTAACAATGGTAGTAGAATCATCTGAAACAGGGAACATTCTGCCATCTGCTTCCTTTTTTAATTCAATTCGTCTTTGTTTAAACCATTCTATGGTTTCCGTAGGACCAAATTTTTGAAAAACAGTTAATAGTTCTTTTTTACCTCTTGGATAATAGGCTACCAATTCTGTTGGATTAAAACATGCATGTGTTACATTGCACCTGCCTCCGCCACTTATTTTTACTTTACCTAATAATGTTTTACTTTTTTCAAAAATAACCAAACTTAGGTTGGGTTTTTTAGCTTTTATATTTATAGCAGCAAAAAAACCTGCGGCTCCTCCTCCAACAATGGCTATGTCTATCAAAATAATTTGTGTTTGATATTCTATTATTCTCGTTAGAATTTTAGAATTTAATCTGATTAAAGTGCTTTTACGCTTATAGAAAAACTTTCCATTACTAAATTGGCCAATACTTTTTTAGCAGCATCCTCAGCTTGTTGTATGGCTTCTTGTTCTGAAATGGCTGTGGTTTCGTAAGTAATACATTTTCCTACTCTAACATTTTCTATGCTGGTAAAACCTATATTGTGTAAGCCATTGGTTACTGCTTTGCCTTGAGGGTCTAATAACTCTTTTCTTGGCATTACTTCTATTTCTATTAAAAATTTCATTTTTTATTTTTTTGCAAAATTAACAAATACTGAAGACAAAACATAAACTACATAAATAATAGGTACGGCTAACCACTGAAAAGCAATGATACTAAATAAACCAATAGCACCTATTATAAGCTGTACAGTGAAATCTTTTAGCTGTTTTCCTTTTTTAAACTTAAGAGATACCAATGGTATTTCGCTTACAAGAAGTAATGATATGGTTATACAAAAAAGTATATAACTTATAATATTTCCAAAAAAAAATTCAAAAATATTGGGGCAACTATTTTGAATAAACGCCCAGCTCGCTACCATTATGCCAGTAATGGGAGTAGGTACGCCAATAAAGGATTCGCTTTGGCGGGTATCTATATTAAATTTTGCCAAACGATATGCTGAAAAAATAGCTAATAAAATAAAAGAATAAATAAATATGTTGCTCTCAATATTATGAGATAGTAGGGCATACTGATATATTAAAAGCGATGGTGCTACACCAAATGTAACACAATCTGCAAGAGAATCTAATTGCTTGCCCATGTCGCCACTTACACCTAATAAACGTGCCAAAAAACCATCAAAGAAATCTAAAATAGCAGCCAATACTATAAGCCATGCTGCCATTTCTAATTTTTTATCAAAAGCAAAAATTATGGCCAATACTCCGCAGGTTAAATTACCCAGAGTAAAAAGGTTTGGAATTTGTTTTTTGATAGCTGAAATCATATCACAAAAGTATGACTTTATTTATTCTTGTATTAAAATACTTAAACTAAAGTTAAAGCCATAATTATCTAATGATGTTCTTGGAGAACTAATACTTAGATTATTGTAAGTGCCGCTGGGGTTCCAATATTTTTTAGAGATATCAAACATGTATTTCCCTCGTGCAAAAATACCTAACCATGAAGAAATGGCAAATCTTAAATCTAAGCCTGCCCCTAAGCCATGGTTTATAAATTTATTACTACCATCCTTGCTAAAACCTGGCACAATTACTTGATTCATTGAATCATTTTGTGTTGCTAATACTAATCTTTTATAAGCTAATGTAGCATATATGCCAAAAGTAAATCTATTGCTAATATGCGGACTGTATCCATAACTTTCGCTGATGTTATAGCCTGATAAATTGTATTTGAAATTTTTATTAATGTTTTTTTGTCTTTCAAATACTTCAATTTACCCACATTATAATTGCCAAAATCACTGTAAGTGTACCCAAATGATTTTTTGCGAATAGCATCTGAAAAACGGGTGTTTAAAGGTAAAGTTTTGTTGGATAATTCTTTGAAATTAAAATAGGATAAACCATCGCTAAAATTTAACATTACCGCCCATTCATGAAAATCATATTTATCTTTTTTAGTTGTAATTTTATCTTTTTCAGTACAATTGACATTGTTTATTAAAATAAATTGAAAATGCTTGAGCAGTAAAGTATCCTTAGATTCTATTTTTTTTATAATATTATCTTTAGTAAACTCTATGTCCAAATATTTTTTAAGTTCATCGCTTGTGTTTTTATCCTCAAAAAAATCTTTATTTGCATTGTAATTATTACTGGTATAATATCCTTCGCCTCTGCCTTTATAAAAAATACCAATGCTCATATTTTGGCCACTCCTTCGTTCAATCTTTTGGCATTAGAATTAAACGCATACCAATTACATTCAAAATTCAACTCTGTTTGACTGGTATGGCAGCGGCCAAATTGCCATAATATTTTTTATTTGGGTTATTCAATATTAAGTTAGAAAGATTATCATATATCATGTGCTCTCTGTAAATATATTGATGCGGCATACTTAGGTAATTTTGCCATTTTCTATAGGCTATAATACTATTGAATACTTGGTCGAATATTTAAATCGACCCCTATAAAATCTCTGTATACCAATCTATTGATGGCATAATCTGCAATCACAGAGTCAAAGTGTTTTTATTGTCAAATCCTCGGTTATAGAAGTTATTGTATGAAAATGAATTTTTTTTTGCTCTTCATAATCATTGTATGATTTATTTTTAACACCAATGTAATAAGCATAAGATTTTAAAACTTCTATTTGAAAATCAATAGCTTTTGGTACTGCTTTGTCTTTAGGAATCAATCTGTTTAACAGTACCGGTCCATCATCTGCAAAGCGTTCTAAATCAATGCCGTGAAACTTTATGCGCTTTTCTAATGGTAATGATAAATTGTAGGTTCGTAATTTTTTATACAAATTGAGATACTTGGTTGCTGTAGTTCCCTCCATATTTTTAAAATAAGATGTATCATCGTTTATATATTTATTCAACATATAGCCTCTAGAAAAACCGAGTTCAATAAGCAGATTTCTTACCCCTGCTTTTTCATTTAAATATTTTAGTATTTTAAGCTCAATATTTGAATTTTGATTGGCGTAACTATGATTTTCGCCTGTAAAAAAAACAGTGTAATTATTTACAATACTATCTAGTTTATTCAGTCCTAAAATAGGAATATCAGGAATTGAATCAAAATAAGAATAACTTGATTTCTGACTTTTTAAGGAATTGGAGGTAAAACAAATTATAAAAATTAAAATAATTTTACTGAGTGATACACAAATGTTTTTCATATACAATAAATGCAAATAACAAATAAATATTGTGTATTCGTTTGATCATTTTTATAAATGTTTTAAAAATTTAGGTATTTTAACTTTATTTTTGCATCTTTATGAAGAAAGTAAGAGTAAGATTTGCCCCAAGTCCAACGGGACCTTTACATATAGGAGGTGTGCGTACTGCATTGTTTAATTATTTATTTGCCAAACAAAATGATGGCGATATGATATTAAGGATAGAAGATACCGACCAAGCCCGTTTGGTAGAAGGAGCAGAAGATTACATTGTGAAATCTTTAGCATGGGTGGGTATTCTATTTGACGAAGGCACGCACGTAGGTGGACCATGTGCGCCCTACAGACAAAGTGATAGAAAACCAATGTACCGTCAGTATGCCGACCAATTATTAGCTAATGATTATGCCTATTATGCCTTTGATACTGTTGAAGAATTAGATGAAATGCGCGATAAACTAAAAGCAGGAGGTATGTCGCCACAGTATGATGCTGTAAGTAGAATGAGTATGAAAAACTCATTAACATTATCGGAAGATGAAGTAAAACGCAAAATTGCAGCAGGTGAGCCTTATGTTATTCGTATAAAATTACCTAGAAAAGAAGAAGTGCGTTTTCATGATTTAATCAGAGGTTGGGTGGTAGTGCAAACCAGCGCCATGGATGATAAAGTTTTATTTAAAAGTGATGGCATGCCTACTTATCATTTAGCCAATATAGTAGATGATTACACAATGAAAATTAGTCATGTGATAAGAGGCGAAGAATGGTTGCCTTCTGCTCCTTTGCATGTTATGTTATATCGCTATTTAGGTTGGGCAGATGCTATGCCACAGTTTGCACATTTACCACTTATTTTAAAACCTGATGGCAATGGTAAGTTAAGTAAAAGAGATGGAGATAGGTTAGGATTTCCAGTTTTTCCTTTAGAGTGGAAATATCCTACTACAAATGAAGTAAGCAGCGGATACCGCGAAAAAGGGTATGAGCCAGAAGGCGTTATCAATATGCTGGCATTATTGGGTTGGCATACTTCGGACAATAGAGAATTATTTGGCATAGAAGAATTAATACAATTATTTTCAATAGAAAAAATAAGTAAAAATGGCGCTAAATTTGATCCTGAGAAAGCTAAATGGTTTAATCACCAACATTTAATGTTGAAAGCAAATGAAGTATTAGCGCAAGATATTTTACCTCAAATAACAGCTAAAGGCTATATTACTACTTTAGATTATGTAGAAAAAGTAATAGGATTAATGAAAGAAAAAGTAACTTTTAAAAGTGAAATAGCCGATAAAAGTGATTATTTCTTTGCCGCACCTAAGCAATATGATGAGCAAGTAATAGCTAAGAAATGGACTGTACAAGCTTCCGATTTTTTAAAGCAATTTGCAGAAATACTACTTCAAAATGAAACAGCAAATTCAGTAGATTTAGAAGCACTATTTAAAAGTAATGCTCAACAAATGGAAGCCAATCCAGGAAGCCTAATGCAACCGTTGCGAGTAGCTTTGAGTGGCGAAGGCGGAGGTCCACCTTTGTTTGAAATGTTGCATTTGATAGGTGTAAAAGAATGCGCTAACAGAATACATACAGCCTTAAATTTAATTAATAAAACAGCCTAATTTTTAAATGAAAAAAAGTATTAAATACTGTTTGTTTTATTCTCTGCAGGTATTGCTTTTAGCAAGTTGTGGATTTGCACATTTTACAGCTATGCCTGGTTCAGAAAGAAAGGTTTTTCCTACGGAATTACAAGGTAATTACATATCTTTAAATACAGAAAAAAATTCGAAGGATACTTTTACTTTAACCATTACTGATACTAAATCTATTACCAATGATGCCATTTTAAAAGACTTATTACAATTAACAGATAGCACAACTTTAAGTCATTTAGGCGATTTCTATTTTTTTAATGTAAAAGGACAAGATTCAGCTAATAGAATTACGTGGACTTTATTTCCTATTTATCCTAAAAACGATATTTTGTATATTTACTCCATTCCTTTGGGTAAGCAAACCAAAAAATTAAATAAATATTTAAAGCAAGATATAAATGGTACTTATATCATGAATAACGAGCCTTTTAAAAACTACTGTGAAAAGTATTTAAAGAAAAAGAGATACAGAAAAAACGCATCTAAACTACATAAAATAAAATAATGGCAGAATTAAACAGACCAATAAGAGTATTGATAGCTAAAGTAGGCTTAGATGGCCATGATAGAGGTGCTAAGGTAATAGCCACAACCTTAAGAGATGCTGGCATGGAAGTAATTTATACGGGGCTTCGTCAAACACCCGAAATGGTTGTAAATGCAGCCTTACAAGAAGATGTTGATGTTATAGGCATTAGCATACTTTCTGGCGCGCACAACAGTGTTTTTCCTAAAGTAATAGATTTTATGAAAAGCAAACAATTGGACAATGTGCTGCTTATTGGCGGAGGAATAATTCCGGATGATGACATGAAAAGTTTGAATTCCCAAGGTGTGGCTAAACTTTTTCCTCCAGGCACTAATACTGCTGAAATAGTAAGTTATATTAAAGATTGGGTAATTGAGAATAGAATTTTTTAAACGCTTATGAAAAATTTCTTTGGAATATTTATTAGCTGTTCGAAAAAAATATCTGAACGTAGTTTTAATTTTCAGAATTTATACTATTTATTGCTTAATTCTAATGATTCAATACAAAATACTCAAACATACTCCATGAAAAGTATTTATTCTATTAAAAAAATAATGGCTTATTATGTTGAACTGGATGCAAATACGGATATTACTGTTTTTGAATTAATTACCAGAAATAGAATAGATACTTTTGCTGTTTATTACTCCAAAATAATAAATGATGAGTTACAAAAGATTACTTTTGGTATTAATAAAATAAATTCTAAAACATTGGTTTCAAAAACACTTGATAATAGAGATACAAGTTATAATGTAGGTGATATAAATTTATTTTTTCGGTAAAATAAGTATAAAAAAATCCTTATTAAACTATCGCATGTATTGTAATTAATTCAATTTTATCATTGCAATATTTTTTTCTTTTTACTCCCAAGGATTACCATCTTCAGTAATATTTGCACCTGTTTCTGTATCATCATCTTCCGGATTCCAATCTTCTTCTTTTTTGAGGACCGTTTTACCTAATTGATACATATCTGTTTTGCTGATAGTATCTTCTGAGTCTGTATTTACCTTACTACCTAAGGTTACTGTTTTAGGACCTTGTTCTTCGTCTGTAGGGTAATAGTTTTCTTCGTAGTTTTCAAACTTGGCTAAATGCGACACATATCTAACCCTTGCATTATCTGTTCGGCCATTTCTATGTTTTGATATCATAATTTCTGCCATGCTTTTATCATGCTCATACACATCACTAGAAAGTTTGTAATAGTCAGGACGCCATATAAATCCTACTATATCTGCATCTTGCTCTATACTACCCGACTCACGTAAATCACTTAATTGTGGTTTTTTATCTCCTCCACGTTTTTCCACGTCTCTACTTAATTGGGCTAGAGCAATAATTGGTATGTTTAATTCTTTGGCTAACGCTTTTAACGAACGAGATATATAACTTATTTCTTGCTCACGATTACCATTTTTATTGGTGCTATCTTCGCCACGCATTAATTGTAAGTAGTCTATAACAATCATTTCAATATTATGCTTACTGTGTAATCTTCTGCATTTTGCTTTTAACTCAAAAATAGGTAAGGAAGGGGTATCATCAATATAAATTTTGGCTTTGCTTAGTTTTTGTATTTTAGTGTGTAATTGTGCCCACTCATGTTCTTCTAATTGGCCTTTTTTTAGTTTTTCAGAATTCAATCCACTTTCAGAGGCAATAAGTCTTGTTACCAATTGTGTAGCAGTCATTTCTAAAGAGAAAATAGCAACGGATTTTTGAAAATCTACAGCAGCATTTCGCAACATACTTAAAGCTAGTGCTGTTTTACCCATACCTGGACGGGCAGCTAAAATAATTAAATCTGATTTTTGCCAACCTGCGGTAATATGGTCTAAAGTTTTAAGTCCGCTTGGTACACCTGTCAGTCCATCTTTTTTCTCAACATTGGCTTCTATTTGTAAAATTGCTTGGTTCATAATGGTAGAAATTTCTTGGTAAGAACGTTTCATTCCATCATTTTTTACTTCATATAAATCTTTTTCTGTAGCATCTAATAGTTTAAATGCATCGGTACTATCTTCAAAAGCCTCTGTGATAGTAGTGCCAGAAATTCTAATAAGTTCACGTTGTATAAATTTTTGAATAACTATATGCGCATGGTATTGCATATTGGCTGCAGAAGATACACGGCTTGTAAGTTTTGCTATAAAATAGGGGCCTCCTACTATATCTAAAAAACCTTTAACTTTTAATTTTTCGGTTACGGTTAATATATCTACAGGTTGGTTTTCGTTATACAAATCAAGCATGCATTCGTACACATATTGATGTGCATCTACATAAAAATGTTTGGCTTTAAGTGTTTCCATACCATCTTTCAAGGCTTCTTTATCCAGCATTATGGCGCCTAGTATGGCTTCTTCAAATTCGGGAGCTTGGGGTGGCAATTTTCCTCCTGCATCAAGTGCGGTGTAATCTAATCTTTTTTGTTTTCGCACACTTGGTCTTTCTATCATAGTTGCAAAGCTATTGGTATTAAGTCCTATCAGCAATATTAGTTATGTACTGTTTTTAGGTTAAAAATAGCCGAAGAGTTCATATAGATAGAAAAATGAAAAGCTAGCAAACACTTATCAACAAAATTTTGATAGATGTTAAGTTCCTGTGGATAGTCAAAATGTCATTTATAAATTAGCCATTACTTCCTAATTAATATATAGGCTTGACAGTATGTCTTAGATTTTTAGAAGAGTTTCAAGTTGTTATATATTATTTAAAAAATTGGCACAATATTGGAAGCCTTTTTGGAGTTATTCACTTATAAAACCAAATCATTTTTACTGGTTATTTTGCTTATTTGTAAACAAGCTAGAATTTATGAATTATGTTTGAATAAAATTTAAACTTTTTTAATTAAATTTGTTATATAAATAATGGAAGCAAAATTTTCACCCCGAGTAAAGGAAGTTATTCAATTTAGCCGCGAGGAAGCTATTCGCCTAGGGCACGACTACATAGGAACCGAACACTTATTATTAGGTATTATTCGCGAAGGCGAAGGTATAGCCTTATCTAATCTTAGAAATTTAGATATAGATATTATAAGATTAAAAAAATCTATTGAAGATACTATCAGATCAACAGCTACTACCATCAGTAATTTGGGTAATATTCCCTTAACCAAACAAGCTGAAAAAGCCCTAAAAATTACTTATTTAGAAGCCAAAATATTTAAGACAGAAACTATAGGAACTGAGCATTTATTGCTTTCTATATTGAGAGATGAGGACAATATTGCTTCGCAAATTTTAGGTCAATATGGTATTACTTACGAGTTTTTTAAGCAAAATTTATTGGATGGTAGTTCTTCAGAACCATCTAAAGATAGAAATCCTTTTAACTCAGCAGAAGATGAAGGAGCTGAGCCTTCTGAGGACAAAAAAATTGAGGAAATAAAAAAGAAAAATCCTAAATCTACAACCCCAGTATTGGATAATTTTGGAAGAGATTTAACCAAAATTGCCGAAGATGGTAAGTTAGATCCAATAGTTGGTCGCGATAAAGAAATAGAACGTGTTTCTCAAATTTTAAGCAGAAGAAAAAAGAATAATCCTATTTTGATAGGTGAACCTGGTGTGGGTAAAACCGCTATTGCCGAAGGTTTAGCTTTAAGAATTATTCAAAGAAAAGTGTCACGTGTTTTATTTAATAAACGCGTGGTTACTTTAGATTTAGCATCTCTAGTAGCTGGTACCAAATACCGAGGACAATTTGAGGAGCGCATGAAAGCCATAATGACTGAACTTGAAAAAGCCGATGATGTTATTTTATTTATAGATGAAATACATACTATTGTGGGTGCCGGAGGTGCAAGTGGTAGCCTAGATGCTAGTAATATGTTTAAACCTGCATTGGCACGTGGCGAAGTGCAGTGCATTGGTGCAACAACTTTAGATGAATACCGTCAATATATTGAAAAAGATGGTGCTTTAGAAAGACGTTTTCAAATGGTAATTATTGAGCCAGCGTCTCCTGAAGAATCTATTGAAATATTACAAAATATTAAAGATAAATACGAAGACCATCATAATGTAACTTACACACCCGAAGCTATTGAAGCTTGTGTGAAAATGAGTAACCGTTATATTACAGATAGAAATCTTCCGGATAAGGCTATAGATGTAATGGATGAAGTAGGTGCAAGAGTGCATATTACCAATATCAATGTGCCACAAGAAATAGTAGAATTTGAAGAGCAAATAGAAGCTATAAAAGTAGAAAAAATAGCAGTTGTTAAAAGTCAGAAATATGAAGAGGCGGCTAAATTGAGAGATAGAGAGAAAAATTTAATCAATCAATTAGATGCTGCTAAATTGAAATGGGAAGAGGAAACTGGCAACAACCGTTTTACCGTAACGGAGGAAAATGTGGCTGAAGTAATTGCCATGATGACTGGTATTCCTGTAAAACGCATAGGACAAAGTGAGAGTAAAAAACTGCTTACTATGGAAGACGATTTGAAAAAACGTGTAATTGGACAAGATAAAGCCATTGCCAAACTTTCGCGAGCTATTCAAAGAACACGTGCTGGTTTAAAAGACCCAAACAAACCTATTGGTTCATTTATTTTCTTAGGTTCTACAGGTGTTGGTAAAACAGAGTTGGCAAAAGCTTTGAGTGAATATATGTTTGATAACAATGAATCGCTTATAAGAATAGATATGAGTGAGTATATGGAGAAATTTGCTGTTACCCGTTTGGTAGGAGCGCCTCCAGGATATGTTGGGTATGAGGAAGGTGGAATTTTAACCGAGAAAGTACGTAGAAAACCTTATGCTGTTGTTCTATTTGATGAGGTAGAAAAAGCGCATCCAGATGTTTTTAATATCATGTTACAAATACTAGATGAAGGTAATATAACTGATAGTTTGGGCAGAAAAGTAGATTTTAGAAATACCGTTATTATTATGACCAGTAATATTGGTTCTAGACAATTGAAAGAATTTGGCACTGGTGTTGGATTTAGCACAGGTACTAAGGTTGAGAACAAAGAAAATGACAGTAAACAAGTGATTGAAAATGCTTTGAAAAAATATTTTTCACCTGAGTTTTTAAATAGAATAGACGATGTTATTGTATTTAACAGTCTAGAAAAACCAGAATTGATAAAAATATTAGATATTCAAATTGATAAAATGTTGAAACGTATTAAAGATATTGGTTATAGCATTAAATTAACAGATGAAGCGAAAGAATTTATAGCAGATAAAGGTTTTGACATTGCCTTTGGTGCTCGCCCATTGCAAAGGGCTATACAAAAATATTTGGAAGACCCATTGGCCGAAGAAATACTAAAAGGCGAAGTGATAGAAGGCAAAGAAGTATTGGTAGAGTTAGACAAAGAAAACAATATTCTGAAAGTAAACGCTGCCAAACCTGACGCGCCTGTAAAAAAAGGACGTAAAGTAAAAACGGACGAATAGTCTAATTTTTATAGAATTTTATTTATGCCAAATTCTTTGCCACAATTGGTTAAAAGAGGCACCCATTTTTCCTTCTTTAAAACTCGGTTTAATGGCAGTTACTTTATACCCTGTTTGAGTCTTAGTTAATTCGTAATAAAACCTAAAGGTTTGGGTAGGCGCTGTTTGGTACATATCCATACGTCCCCATTTGGTGATATAAAAATTAATGGTTGTACTATCCTTTTGTTCAAGTAAATACTGCCCCTGACTAAACCATTTGAGTTTATCCAACTCATAACCCTGAAAGCTTTTTTCTAATTGTAAGTTGCGCTTAAAACTAATAAAATCGATGGTTTTATTGTCTTGAAACAATGAATATTCTGCAAATGTTATAGTAGAATCTGTGCTTGCCATTCCGCTCCATAATACACTATTTAAAATGGTAGGCGAAGTACTTAAATTATTGTAGGCAATACCTTGTTGTTTTAGTTGTGTACTTACTGTTTGGTGTATATGATATTTTATTCCAAAGGTAAGTAACATATATCCAGTGCTTATATATATTGAACGCCAAGCCCATTTTAAGCGTTTAGGTTTATCTCTTTTTATGCATAAACAATATATTAAAATACCCATAAAAGGTAAGGTATATAAAGGATCGATAACAGAAATATTATTAAACCCAACAATATAATCTGAAAAAGGTAAAAATAATTGGGTGCCATAAGTAGTAAAACTATCTAGAATGGCATGGGTACTTAAACCTAAAAACCACAGCCAATACCAACTTTTATATTCTACTTTCTTTTTAAAAATTAAAAAAGTAAGCCAAGCCAGTAGAAAAGAGATAATAAAATGGGTAAACAGGGCGTGCGAGTAACTTCTGTGAATAATAATTTCTGCTAAATCATTTTCTTGAGACATGGTTACAAAAACATCCAAATCGGGTAAAGTGCCTGCAATAGCGCCTATTAATTGAGCCTTGTTGCCAATTTTTTTGCCTAGCGTTACCTCTCCTACCGCAGCACCTAATACTATTTGTGTTAGTGAATCCATTTTGTTAATTTTATAACAAACTAAATGTATTACTTTGTATTTTCAAATATCTTTTATTTATTTTGGACTAATCGGCCTTTCCATTCTATGGTATTAAATTTGGCATATAACAATACTCTAAAGATATAGAGTTGATAAAAGGGCATCCATAAAATTAAACTTAGTTTGAAATTGAATATTTGTTTCAATTTTAAGCCATATAAAATATCAATGCCATATTTTAAAACGATGCATAATAATGCTAGATAATTGAATGAAAATACACACCATATTATTAATAGATAGAAAGACATTAAATGAAAAAATATCAATAGTTGTAAATACTGATTGTATTTAAAAATGTAAAAGCTGCGTTTGGCAAGCCATCGACTCCTTTGTTTTAAAAACTCAGTAAATGACATATTAGCACTAGCAGTTACCATCGCATTTTTATTCATCGTATACTTTACTTTTTTGTTATCTAATTTATAGAATGTGTGCATGAGCAAATCATCATCGCCTGTTGCAATATTTTGATGAGAGGTATAACCGCCTATTTGTTCAAAAATTAATTTATTAAATATTAAGTTAGCACCATTGCAAGTAGCAGGCATTTGGGCATTCAACATAGCAGCACTTATGCCCACGATAGCGGCACTTTCTGCCTGTTGTAATTTTGTAAATATAGAATTTAGTGCTTTAAACTGTATAGGACCGCATAACATATTCAGTTGATGCTCCTCAAAATCATTCACCATAGATAACACCCAATCTCGATGAAAAACACAATCTGCATCCGTAGTTATTATAATATTATTTTGAGCCTTTTGTATACCCAATGTCAAAGCGCCCTTTTTTCCCGCTTCCTTATTATCTAAAATAATTAAGTTTACAATATCTTTATATTTTAGTGCTTCAGTTACCGTATTGTCTTCAGAATAATCGTTTACTACAATTACTTCTATATTACTTTTGGGATAAGATTGTAAACTAATAGATTTTAAAGATAAACCAATGTTTTTGGACTCATTTCTACAAGGTATAATAATTGAAATTTTTTGATTAACAATTGGCTCATTAATGCTAATATCAGGCGTTACTTTAAGGGCAATAAAACATATATAAATGCAGTAAATTAAAACAATAGCAGCAGCAAAATATAATCCTATTATCATGAGCGCTTTAGTTTAGCAAAAATTATAAATAAAGTGCCAATTATCATAGGCAATACCACATTAAAAATATAAACTATAATACCTGGTAAATACTCAAATCCAAGGGTTGATAATGCGCCATTTAATGTAAATATCACTAATGGTACCGTTAGCCGAATAGCAATATCAGTAAGTATAAAATTGGGCGTTACTGTTTGCATAAAAAAAATACAACTTACGGCTAAGATATGAAATACGAATGGTGCATGATTACTCAAACCTAATTGCCATGCAAATAAGCTATATGGCAATAGAAATGAGAGATATCGCACCAATGATATTGTTAATACACATAACAAATCTTTTCTGTTAGTGAGTTTTAAAGCAGTTTCTAATTTAGAGGTAACCAGATATTTTTTTGTAAAATTGAAATATGGCAAAAACCAATATAAAAAAAAACCAATAACTATTAATAAGCCTAATGAAATTGCAAAATGCTGAGCATAAGGTATAGGTTTTAGAATTAAAAAACTTATAAAACCCAAAACCAAAGTAATTAACAATTGGCTATAGCTACCCACTACTGATAAAAGACCGGCATTCCATTTATTTTTATCTTTTACATATACCAATCTTCCTAAATATTCGCCCATTTTATATGGCAATAGTTGAGAAACTGCAACACCTGATAATACCGAAACAAAAGCTTGCTTAAAACTTAAAGGATTAAATTTCTTTAACAGAATTTGCCATTTATAAGTTTCTAAACTCCAATTAATAAGTGATGAAACAACTAGTAATAAATACCAAAACACTGAGATGCTTTTAAGTTGAGATACAAAATCTGAAAAAGAAAAAGCGGTGTTTTTATAGAATTTTTTATAGAGCAATAAGCAAATAAATAAAGGCAATATCCATTGCATTACTTTTAAAAAAGTACGCCATAATGATTTATCTTGTATCTTTGTTTTGTTTTGCAAAGGTTAGAAATTAGTAATTTTGATAAAATTGTATTGGGAATAGATCCCGGGACAAATATAATGGGTTATGGTGTAGTTGGCGTAAATGGTAAGCAACAAACTTTAATTAGTATTGGTATTATAAGATTAGATAAACTAGAAGACCATGCCATTAAATTAAAACATATTTTTGAGCGTGTAACAGGTATTATAGATAGCTACAAGCCAGACGAAATGGCAGTAGAAGCCCCTTTTTTTGGTAAAAATGTTCAAAGTATGCTCAAGTTAGGCAGAGCACAAGGGGTGGCTATAGCTGCTGCGCTAATGCGTGAAATACCCATATTTGAATACTCTCCCCGAAAAATAAAACAAAGTGTAACAGGCAATGGTAATGCCACTAAAGAACAAGTTGCCAATATGCTACAAACACTATTAAAGTTTGACGAAATGCCTAAAAATTTGGATGCTACAGATGCCTTAGGTGCCGCTATGTGCCATGTATTTCAGAATAATGCACCTCGTGGGTTTGGTTTAAAAACGGCTAAAAAAGTGGGAAGTGGTTGGGAGAAATTTGTAACTGAGAACAAGGAGAGGGTGAAGTAGGAAATTGGCTTTCAATATGAAGTACTATGGGTTATCTTTCTTTTCCTTATTCATTTGAGGAAAATTAAAGAAATAAGAACTGGCTAATGGCAATAAAAAAACGGTTATGGTAATTACCGAAAAACCGTATTTATTCCAAAAATTTTCATCGGCAAGCGTATGTTTGTGCGGCACAAAATAACTGTAAACCAATTTAGTACCTAATAATAAAATAACGATAAAAGCAGAAGTATCTAAAAAAGGAAAAAGGGCTAGTAACTTTACAAAATATTGGGCTACTATACGCATGGTGATAATTCCAATAAATACACCAATACATACAATAATTATATTATTAGACAAGGCACCTGCCGCTAATACATTGTCTAAAGAAAATACCAAATCCATAGCTTCTACCATTACCACGGTGCTCCAAAACAAACTTAACCCAAATAACCGTTTGCCAGGTTTAATATCTTTTATTTCTTCATTTACATTCTCTGCAATAGTTTTATGGGTTTTCCATTTTTCATAAAAAAACTTAACCCCTAAAAATAATAAATAACTTCCGCCTACTAACTTTACCCAATCTATACTTAGCAAATAACCCGCTAGCAATAAAGCAACGCCCCTAAAAATATAAGCAAATATAATTCCTATTCGCAAGGCTCTTGATCTTTCTTTTTCAGGTAAATTCATTACCATGGTGGCTAATACAGCTGCGTTATCAATGGATAATAAACTTTCGATTATTACTAAATTAGCAATCAACAATAAACTTGCAGAGGGGTTATTTATTATGTCTTGCCACAGGATCCCAAATGTATTTAATACTATAATAGTCATCATTTTAAATTTAATTTTTTTCTAATCTTTCCACTTTTTTCTATTAAAAACCAAATGCCATTGGTTTTGCCCTTTCCTACAAAACAATTAGCCGTTTCTTCTATCGTTAAATTGCTAAATCTATCTACCATTTTTTCGGCCAACTCTAGTTCATCAAATTCTAATAAACGCACTCTTTCGCCAATTGAATTGATAGCCGTTGTGGTATAATTACCCTGAAGTTTAATATCGCCTTTGTACAATGTGGCTATACCATTTTTAAAGGTAGTGGCTTTGTTATTCTGTTTATTGCAACTATGTAAGCCTGTTTTAATTTTTAAACGCCCTATAGTATCTATGTACACTATTTGACTATCTATACTTACTGCCGCCAACCCCTCAGAAAACTCTGGTTCAAAAGCACAGGGTAATGTAAATTCTGAACTAATTTTAACATTAAAGAGTGTATCTACAAATACAAATTTTCCACAATACAATGTATCTTCTGATGCCATATTTTCAATTTGATATTCGCCACAGCTATAATACAATAACACTCTATTGTTTTTATGAGAATATTTTTTTAATAACATCAAAGCATCAACTTCTTTTAAATGGTATTTATTCTTGGCTCTAACTAGGGGTAAATCAAACACTGGCTTATCTATTGGTTTAGTTGTATTGGAGACAATAAAAGGTTTATTTTTAGGTTTTACATATATCAATACTTTCTCCTTTATGCGTTTGCCTTGTTTATCTATGTAATAAATATCGTAAAAATTCTTAACTGCGCCATTCCCTTTATAAATTTTCGCTTTGCCTTTATTAAATGGTATTATTTTATTTTTGTGAGGGGAGCACGAAGACAGCTTTGTATTTATTTTTATAGCACCATTTGTATCTATAAATACCAATTCATTTTTAATATTTACGGCACATAAACTCTCGCCAAATTTTGGTTCAAAGTTGCAGGGTAATTGAAAAATTGGTTTAATTTTTACGTCAAAATTTTTGTTTACAAATACATATTTGCCGCACATGCTAGTATCTGTTTGCTTATAATTCTGACTATAAAAAGGATCGCAATAAAATGGTATACAAATTAAATTTTCACTAAAATGATACTTTGAAATATAGGCCACTTTCAACATGCTATCTAAGTATAGTTTTGTTTGCGCTTTAATACCTATCGTAATAAACAAAAGAAATAAAATGCTATTTTTTTTCAAGGCAAAAATTTTTGTTTAAGTTCTAGAGTTGGTAGCCAACACTCGTTTTTTTTACCAAACCATTTATATCTATTTTTACCAACCCAATCATACACTATATTTCTAAAAAAATTAGGAATTATAATGAAGCTATATGCCAGAAATAATGGGAATTTTAATTTTTTAGCTATTTGTAAAGCAGCTCTACTTTTAATAAAAATTTCGCCATTATCATATAGAATTATTGAATCTATTTGGCTGTTTTTTTGTCTAAATTCTGTTAAATATTGAGTAGCCGTTGCTCCCTGTAGCGAAGCAAATAGAAAAGAGTTATGAGCATCATATTTTATAATAGTTTGGACAGAACTGCTGCATAAATTGCATAAACCATCAAAAAAAACAATAGGCTTATTTTCTATCATTTAAAAAATTGGGTTACCTTCTTTTACCTTCACGCCAATGCTTTGCATCCCATTAATAACACTATCTCTCATATTCTGTTCAATAGCTATAAAAAAGACACCAGATTTATTGGCTTTAAATTCTTTAATTAATGGCAACTCGTAAGTTACAGAATTCCCGCTAATGTTGCCTGTAGGTTTGCCTGTTATATCTGCTAAAGTAAAGTTGATACGCTGACTTGTTATTTTGCCATCAGGATCTTTAATATGAGTCAATAGGTATAAGTTTTCAAAAGGATAATTTTTAAAAACTTTAAGTTTTAAGTCTATTTCATGATAAATACCTGCATTGTTTACTGTAAATTTAAAATCAGGTATTTGATTATAACCCCATTTAGCATCAGGTATATCGCGCATTTCATTTGTAATTACGGCACTATCTGAACATGAATTTAAAAGGAATAAAAATAAAATAAATATTATTTTTTGCATTGCACAAATTTAGGAACTTATTTAAAAAAACGAACGTCTTATTTAAAAAATTCTTTTTTAAAGTGTCTGTTTGGAGACATAAAATGTAACAAGGCAATTCTTGAATACCGAAATGAAAAAGGCGTAATAACAGCCATTACTCCAATTAGTGCTAATACTAAATTACTAAAAACCCAATCATTATTTATACCAAATAAGCCAAATATTATCATAATTCCGGCACTAAAAACATAGCTTATATACATGGCTCCCCAAAAAAATCCAGTTTCGTGTTCAAAATATAAATTACAATGTGGGCAGTTTAAATTGGTTTTAGAAAATTTAAAAATATCTGAAATTGCATAAGTGAACACATTGCCTTTTCTACAACGTGGGCATTTACAAGCCAAAATACTGCTTAACTTAGAAGGAATATTATCAGACATTTTGAAGTGAATTTTTTTTGTAATAACGGTAAAACATTATACCTACAATAGTAATAATAATGTATACTGAGCCTAACAGAATAAAAATTCCATAATTTAAACCCATGCCTACACTTTTACCATTGGCTCTTTGACTGCTTTCTACACTTGCTTTACACATTGGGCATTGTGCAATAGTTAGTGCGTAAGTAATTAAAAATAAAAGAGTTGTAACTAATAATTTTTTATTCAGAAAAAAGACTAAAATATTTTTTGTAAAAAGCTTCATAATTACTGTTAAAAAGTACTTCAAATTTACAATTAAAATATGGGAATTTACAAGGGTGGGTAAGGAATTTTTTGAGAAATAATGATCGCAGTTTGATACTTATCTTTTATTTGATTAAAAAGCTCCATACACTCTAATTTGGTTTTAAATAAACCAACATATACTTTAAAGTTTGGCTCTTCCCATACTACTTCGCTATAATCGCTAAATTCTGACGCAAACAGAGCATTTTGTGCATCTGCAGCCGTTTTATTATCGCCTCTAAATATTAAAATAGTATAACCTTGAATTTTAGTATCTGGATGCTTTCTTGTACCTGATCTGCCGAATATCAAACCACTTAATCCCTCAGGTTTGGTTATATTTACTTGGGCTTTTAGGTCTATAAAACCTAAAATTAAAGCCGTTATTAAAATTATTTTTTTATTCATTTTTTAAAAGTATAAATGATACCTAGTTTTTAAAATATTAACGTTGTTTTTTCATATCACGTTCTTGTTTTCTTCTATCGGCTCTGCTCAATACTCTATCATCACCACCACTATTACCACCCATAAAGTCCGAATTTCCAGTAATTTGTGGCATAGCACCACTCATATCGTCATTTCTGGTAAGTTTCATTTTGCTCATATCGGTTTTTTGTGGTTGGGCAGCTTGTTTTACTTGCTTATTATTTTCGGTTGCTATTTGGGCTTTGAATAATAAAGCTAAAATACGCTCATTCATTCTAGCCAACATTTGTGCATATAGTTTAAATGATTCTATTTTATAAATCAATAAAGGATCTTTTTGCTCAAAAGTAGCATTATTAGCCGATTGTTTTAATTCATCTAATTCTCTTAAATGGTCTTTCCATTCATCATCTAAAGTTTCTAAACAAATACTTTTTTCGTACTCTATAGTTAAAGCTTCACCTTTGGTTTCTACCGCTTTTTTCAAATTAATAGGAATACCAAAACTCTTAATTCCATCGCTAAACGGTACCATTACAAACTCTATTTTATCGCCATCTGTAGCTTGTATTTTATTTAATACAGGCATAGCAGTATCTCTTAATAGGGTTTGACGTTTGGCATATTCGTCTTGCAAAGTATCAAATAATATATCTGCTAATACCTCTGGTTTTTGAGATTTAAACTGATCAGAAGTAAATGGCGGCTCTATGGCAAAAGCCAAAGCTAGTTCTAATGATAATCCTTCAAAATCTTCACCAATTTTAGCAGAATTAATTTTTTCATCACAAAAATCAGATAAAATATTTTGTAAATCTAAAGCTAATCTATCGCCAAAAAGCGCATTTCTTCTACGTTTGTAAATTACAGTACGTTGTTTATTCATTACATCATCGTATTCCAATAAACGCTTACGCATACCAAAGTTATTTTGCTCAACTTTTCTTTGGCTTCTTTCTATGGTTTTAGTCATCATACTGTGTTGAATAACTTCACCTTCTTTGTAACCAAATCTATCCATTAGTTTAGAAGCTTTATCACTTCCAAATTTACGCATCAAATCATCTTCTAAACTTACATAAAATAATGAAGAACCTGGGTCTCCTTGACGGCCGGCTCTACCTCTCAACTGTCTATCTACCCTTCTAGAGTCGTGTCTTTCTGTACCAATAATTGCTAGTCCACCTGCTTTTTTTACTTCATCGCCTATTTTTATATCGGTTCCTCTACCTGCCATATTGGTAGCTATTGTTACTGCACCCGGAAAACCTGCTTCGGCTACTATTTCAGCCTCGCGTTGGTTTTGTTTAGCATTCAAAACATTGTGTTTTAAATTGCGTAATTTTAGCATTCTAGATAGTAATTCAGATATTTCTACAGAGGTAGTTCCTACCAATACTGGTCTGCCTTCTGCTGTTAATTTTACTATTTCATCTATTACTGCATTGTATTTTTCACGTTTGGTTTTATAGATTAAATCCTCCATATCCCTTCGGGCTATGGTTCTGTTGGTAGGTATTACTACAACGTCTAATTTATAAATTTCCCAAAATTCGCCTGCTTCTGTTTCTGCTGTTCCTGTCATACCACAAAGTTTGTGGTACATTCTGAAAAAGTTTTGTAAAGTAATGGTTGCAAATGTTTGTGTAGCTGCTTCTACTTTTACATTTTCTTTGGCTTCGATGGCTTGGTGCAATCCATCGCTATATCTCCTACCTTCTAACACACGTCCAGTTTGCTCATCTACTATTTTTACTTTGCCTTCGGATAAAATGTACTCCGTATCTTTTTCAAATAAAGTATAAGCTTTTAACAATTGACTTATTGAATGTATCCTTTCAGATTTAATGGCAAAATTGCGCATCAATTCTTCTTTCTGTTTGATTTTTTCACCCGCTGCTAAATCACTTTTTTCTATCTCAGCTATTTCTGTTCCTACATCTGGAATAATAAAAAAATCGGTCTCTTCGCCACTTTGGGTAATCATTTCAATTCCTTTATCAGTAAGTTCTACCTGATTGTTTTTTTCATCAATATAAAAATACAATTCGGTATCTGCCTTAGGCATTTCACGTTGTTGATCCTGCAAGTAATAATTTTCTGTTTTTAGCAATAAGGCTTTCATACCTTGCTCACCTAAAAATTTAATAATGGCTTTGTTTTTAGGCAAACCTCTATGCGCTCTGAATAATGCTAAGCCGCCTTGGCCTTCTTTTTCTCCAGTATTACCTGTTTGTATTAATTTTTTAGCTTCATTTAAAAAGCCATTCACCGCTTTCTTTTGAGCGTCAACTAATTTTTCTATTCTTGGTTTAAGAGCGGTATACTCTTGTACATCGCCTCTAGGCACAGAACCTGATATAATTAAAGGGGTACGAGCATCATCAATTAATACCGAGTCCACCTCATCTACCATAGCAAAATGGTGTTTGCGTTGTACCAATTCTTCTGGTGTATGGCTCATATTATCTCTTAAATAATCAAAACCAAATTCATTATTAGTACCATAAGTAATATCAGCTAGGTATGCTTTTCTTCGCTCATCGCTATTAGGGCGGTGGTAATCTATACAATCTACCGTTAAGCCATGAAATTGAAATAATGGACCATTCCACTCGCAATCTCTTCGTGCTAAGTAATCATTTACAGTTACGATATGCACACCTCTTCCCGCCAAAGCGTTTAAATAAGCGGGAAGGGTAGAAACCAATGTTTTTCCCTCACCAGTTCCCATCTCGGCAATTTTGCCTTGGTGTAGCACCATGCCGCCAATTAGTTGTACATCATAATGCACCATATTCCATTTTACTAAACCGCCTGCTGCATCCCATTCATTTTTGTAGTATGCTTTATCGCCTTTTACACTTACAAAGTCTTTTTTAGCAGCCAGTTGTTTGTCTAACTCAGTAGCAGTAACTTCGATTTCGGTATTTTCGCTTAAGCGTTTAGCTGTTTGTTTTATCACAGCAAAAGCTTCGGGTAATATTTCTAATAATATTTTTTCTAATGTTTTGTTACTATCTAATTCTAAAGCATCTATTTCAGAGTAAAGTTTATCTTTTTCTAAAATTTCGTCAACTGTTAATTCGGCTATTTTGGCCTTTAATTCTGCTACTTCATCATCAAAGGCTTTTAAACCTTCTTTAATTCTGCTTTTAAATTCTAAGGTTTTGGATCTTAATTCATCATGTGTTAGTGAATTGTAGGCTTCAAAATTATTAGAAATGGCTGTAATTATTGGCGTTAGTAGTTTAACGTCTTTTTCGCTTTTACTACCACCTATTAGTTTGGTAATGCTTTTAAGGATACTGTTAATCATAAAGATGCAAAGATATTATTTTAAATTTTGTATAAAAATGTTTATTTGGAAAACAATAAGCCAAACTTTATACCAAATTGAACAACTTAAAAATGGAGTGACAATGTGGCATTGGAGAAAGAAATTTTTGATTTTTATATTTTAATCTAATTTACATTCAAAAAATTAAGGTTTAACTCCTTTGGAGTGGGGATTCATTTTAGCTTTTTATTAAGTTGTAACTCATATGGAGTAGGATAAAAAACTAAATCAACAACTCTTGGAGTAATTTGAAAAAGTACAGTTGTTTAGTTTAAGTTTGTAATGTGATCCAAACCTCAATATCCTCCGATATACTTAGATAAGCAATATAAATAAGTTAAGTTTCCGACAAACTTCAACATTAAAACAAATAACAATTAACTCAATAAACAATAACAATGCAACCCTTATTTATAAATCTTCACTTCCATTTTACCCGCTAGGTCTATTTTAGCTCTGTACATCCCTTCACTGTTAAAAGGCATTTCAATATTTCCATTTTTATCTATGGCTATTAGGCCGCCTTCTCCACCTATTTTTACTAATTTTTGGTGTACTACAATATCGCAAGCTTGTTGTAATGTTAAACCCTTGTATGCTATTAAACAACTGATGTCGTAGGCAACCACACTGCGTAAAAATAATTCGCCATGCCCCGTGCAACTGATAGCGCAAGTTTCATTATTGGCGTACGTGCCAGCCCCTATTACGGTCGAATCGCCTATTCTGCCAAATTTTTTATTGGTCATGCCGCCTGTACTGGTTGCAGCCGCTAGGTTACCTAAATTATCTAATGCCACAGCGCCCACAGTACCCATTTTATTTTGTGGTTTTTCGGTATGGTCTAGTTGGTAGTTTTCGGTATCTTTAATTTCTTGCCATTGGGCGTAACGGTGTTCGGTAAAAAAATACTCATCAGGCATTACTTCAAAACCTTGTTGCTTAGCAAATTCAAAAGCACCTTGAGTGGCCAACATGACATGTGCCGATTGTTCTTTAATAGCTTTAGCCAATAATACAGGGTTTTTAATGTTCGAAACACCACAAACCGCTCCTGCCATTAAATCTTTACCATCCATTATAGCTGCATCCATTTCGTGTTTACCAATATGGTTAAATACAGCACCTTTACCAGCATTGAATAAAGGATTATCCTCTAGCGCCATAACGGCAGCTAATACTGCATCGGTACTTGAGTCATTTTGTTTTAAAACTGCATAACCTGCTTTTAAAGCATTTTCTAATCCTGTTAAATACTCTTTTTCAAGCGATGGGGTTAATAAATGAGGTGCAATAGTACCTGCACCTCCATGTATGGCTATGGCTATGGCTATGGGGTTCATAATAAATGAGGGCAAAGTTACTCATTTATCAAATTAACAACACCATTTAAAACAGGCTCAAAAGCATCTTTATTTTTGTATTTATATTTGAATATATTAAAATAGGTGCCATCAGAACAAGATGTTCCTTTATTCAATACTTTTCCATTCGAGCCAATTTTAATGTTCTTAGATTCAAAAACTTTTACACCCCAACGGTCAAATCGTTAATTGTGTTGAATCAAAATTGCCTATAATATTGAAAGTTGATGTATCCTATTTACTTGGTGCAAAGACATTTCTTGGTGGCGTTAAAGTTTCAAAATAATTCTTAAAATCTTTGCAAACTGTATCTCCAAAACCAAATACATTTTCGGCTTCTAAGTATACCCAATAAGTACCTAACAAATCTCTAAAATCTATACTTAAAACTTCCTCTTTGCTTATATTTGGTTTGTTTATTATAAATTTTGAGTAGTTTTTTGTAATATCATAGGTATTGTAAAAACTCCAATTAAAAGTGGCGGCATACTTAGATGTATTAATAAATTTAAAAACAGGCGAAGCACTTTCATCTATTGTAAAATCAGCCTTGATACTGTCTTTTAATAATGAATAAGCATTGGTTTGTGATGAAAATTTTGTATAAAAACCATGATTAAACTAATTACAAAATACTTCAATTTCATTCTGTAAAAATAATTAATATTGGTTAAATTCTCTAAAAGTTTTTAATTGGAAGTTGTCTAAGGTTAATTTTATAAAATCTATTATTCACTATTTTTATGAGAAACGAGGCATATTTTACAGGCATAGTGAACTAACTCTGTCGAAAAATATAACGAAGTTGCAGCCACAAATAGCCATAATTATAAAATTAACCTTAGGCAACTTCTTTGATTAAATCTTTAGATAGCTTACTTTTGCAGAATAATATTACAGTATAAAATGTCATCTCCTAAATTCCATACTTTAACCCTCAAAGATGTTAGAAAAGAAACATCTGATTGTATATCAGTGGCTTTCAATATTCCAGCTAATTTAAGCTCTGATTACGCCTATTTGCAAGGACAATATATTACCATGCACAAACAGATTGACGGTGAGGAAGTAAGACGTTCTTACTCTGTTTGTAGCAGCCCTTTAGATGGCGAATTGCGTGTGGCTATAAAGCAAGTAGACAATGGAAAATTTTCTACTTATGCAAATAAAAACTTTAAAATTGGCGATGAAATAAAGGTAATGACCCCAATGGGAAATTTTTATACCGATTTAAATGCTCAAAATAAAAAACATTATGTGGCTTTTGCGGCAGGTAGCGGTATAACACCTATTTTGAGTATAATAAAAACAACTTTGGTAACAGAACCAAATAGTACTTTTACCCTAGTATACGGCAATAAAAATACGGGTTCTATTATGTTTTTAGAGGAAATAGAGGCTATTAAAAATAGACATATAGAACATTTTCAAGTATTTCATATTTTAAGCAGAGAAAGTGTAGATGTGCCTATTTTGAACGGACGTATAAATGATGATAAATGCCGTGAGCTTTTAAATAAAAAATTATTAGCAACAGGTAGTATAGATGAAATTTTTATATGCGGCCCAGAAGATATGATTATGTCGGTTAAAAATACAGCTATAGCTGCAGGAATAGATAGTAAGCATATTCATTTTGAATTATTTACTTCGCCTACTCAAGCCGCAGCACAGCAGCCAAAAGCAGATGTCGGAAGTGCTTCGAACAATGGCCAAGCAACATCAAAAGTACAAGTTAAAATAGATGGTATAACTTATAAAATAGATTTAGCCTATGGTGGGGATAGTATTTTAGATGCTGCTCTTAAAGCTGGTGCCGATTTACCTTTTGCATGCAAAGGTGGTGTATGTTGTACTTGTAGAGCTAAAGTAACTTCAGGAACTGTAGATATGGATATGAATTTTGCCTTAGAGGATGATGAAGTTGAAAAAGGCTATGTGCTTACTTGTCAAAGTCACCCTACTAGTGTTGAGGTTTTTGTTGACTTTGATTTGAAATAATACTGTTTAATAAATATAAAAAAGCCCTGTAAATTAATTTATAGGGCTTTTTTAGGAATAATTTGTTTATTCTAGAATGTTAAAATTCTTATTTACAATACCTTCTTGGGTTTCTATTTTAGCAGTATAAATACCTTTAGATAAATCTTCAATAATGGTTTGGGTATTCAAAGCATTAATATTAGAAATAGTTTTTACAACTCTTCCGTTCATATCTATAATAGTTATAGAATTAATGATGGATGAAGAGCTAAAGTTTAAAATATTGCTAGCTGGATTAGGATATACTTTTGTTTCAGCAATTAATTGCCCTTGATGTATACCAACACTTTCATTGTCAATAATATTTACTGTGTGAATACTATCTGGACCAATTATAGTGCCATAAGAATTACTATTTATTGCCCAAATAATTGTTTCTTGTAATTCCGATACAACATCATCTATTAATTTTATTTTTACTATTACACTAGGTTTGGCTGCAGTTAACAAAAATGTGCGTGTTAAGTTACTTTGATAATCAACATTTCTGCCTGCTGTGCCACCTTTTATGCTTATGGTTATTTGTTGGTTGGATGTTAAATTAGCGCATTCCAAAACAAATCCAACTGAACTATCATTATCCTCAATTGCTTTTGAGGTGGGTGTTTTAAAGCTAAAAGTGGGTGATACTAATGTTTCAATATCTGTTAATCTTCTTGGTATTATTTGATATCCACTGGTAAAAGGTGAAGTAGCATCTGATTGTGAACCTAAACCTTTTAAATTAAAAAAGCCACTAGGAGCAGGTGTGCCATCAATATCTGTTTCGCTGTCAATAAGCATATCAAATGTACTTATTTGATTAGCTACTTGAACCACTAACGATGTGTTAGCTGCCATTGCAATAGTAGGCCATTGAGATGCATTTACCAATCTTAATACATTCAATTTTATCAATTGAGATTCATTAGCTTCAATAATATCAGATACAATTAAAGCTTGTTTTAAATTTCTACTTGAGGCTAATTTGATAATAGTGTCTAGATTTTCGAATCTTGTTAAGCCTTCAAATTGAGTCACTTTTCCGCTTAATAAAACGCTATCACCTTCTGTTACAACATATCCTTTTCTGCCTGAATTAGAAAATACTTGAATACCTCCACTCGCATCTATTAATGTAAAAGATAACCCATTAGGAGTGCCAGTAGGTTTTAGATTGATGCCGTAAACTACACCTCTTACTTTGCATTTTACATTTAAACTATCTGCTATTCCAACTGTTTTTTCTGTAGTCAATTTAGCTAAAGTATATTCTGGTAAGTCATTATCTAAAATAGTAATTCTTAAAGTATCTGGCTTTCCTAATTGTGCATTTACAAATGGTGATAATACAAATATGGCTGTTTCGGTAGCTTCGCTAATATTATTATCCAAAATAGGAATTGTTAAGGTAATACTATCAGGATCTGATGGATTCACTATAAATATTTGTGTGGTGGGATTGTAGGTTAAATCGCTACCCTCTGTGGTAGAAGAAGATGCTGATAAACGGATACCTATATCGGATTGAGTTAAATTTCTACCAGCTATGTTTACTCTTATTTTTACACTTCCTACATTTTCATTTACGGTAATTGCTTTTCTACTAAAAGAATATTTTGGTGGTGCATCATTGTCATTAATTACCAATACAAATGTAGAATCTGTGCCTGCAATGCCAGGGGCGTTAATAGTTCGTAAAGTTAAAATAATGGTATCAGGTCTGTCTTCAATTAACTTATCATTAACAATAGCTAATTTAAATTCCAAGCTGTCTACTGCTTTACCGCCAGGAAATTGAACCGTGCTATCTCTGTAGCTTGAGCCAAATTTAAATTCTTGAGGTATTAAAGTACTATCTCCCTTGTATTTTACTAAAACTTTAACACTAGTAGCTGTAAATGCACCATTGTTTAATCTTATTTTTATTTTTATAGGCGCACTTGCTTCACTTAGTGTTATGCCCTTTTTATCAAAACTTACTTTAGGAATATCATTGTTAATGATATTAATAGTATGTGTTGTTTGCGTTCCTATTAAGCCATTGAAAGAACTGGTAAGCTTTACTGCTATATCTTCGTTTGGTTCATTAAATAAATCATCTTTTATAGTAACAGAAATGGTATCTATAACTTCTCCATATAATTTAAACTTTATTGTATTGTTAGAACTAATGGTATAATCTGCAGGATTAGAAGCACTACCCGCTACTACATTATAAGTAACCTTGGTAGTATCTGCATTGCCATATTTTCTTTTCACCAAAAGTTTTACAATTGTATTGGCTTCAGTAACGTTGGTTACATTGGTTACAAATTGTATATCTGGAAAGGCAAGAGGCGCAAAATCACTTGATATAAAGATTGGTTTTGTAGTTCCACCTTTAGGATTTTTTGTAGAATCAATGCCCCAAGTAGCATCTGTTTCTACATTAGAATTTACAATAAAATCATTTGTATAATCTCTAGATTCTACTCTTTTTATGCCATTGCTTAATGAATTAGGAATAATGGTACCCCATGAGCCAGCAACGCCATTCACTTTGTTAGTATACCAATAAGGAGTATTTGAAATGGAAACACTTTCGCTCTCAAAATAGGTGATAGCAATTGGTCTGGTACTTCCAGTGTTTATATCATCATATAATACTAAAATATTTTTATTTTTAGCAAATGAATTGCCGTATATGCCTGTACCATTATTAGAGCCAGTACTTTTTGAAAATGTTAATACTTTTATCGAATCTGTTACATACCATTTTTTGGTAACGGGTGTACTAATAATCTCTTGAAATATAATAGTAGGATAAAGGTGTTTTCCACCTGTAAATCTTGTATCATTGGTGCTAATACAACCAAACCATCCTTCGTATCCACCAGAACCACCAGTTGTAAATGTATCGTGGTTATTAGCGGTAAAACCTGGGCTAGTACTGTAGGTTATATTGCCATTCGCTTTAAAAAATATTGGATTGCCTGCACCTAAAGCGCTTGTATTAGCTGTATCCGATAATACTATATAACTTGTGTAATATTTATATTGCGCATTTGGTGTTAAACCCTGTAATCTACCTCTAAAAACAACTGGAGTTCTACTTGTATCTCCCGAACCGCAATACATTGGCACTCTATCGCCAAAAAAATTACCCAAAATAGGTTTTTGAGCCATAATGGTGCTAATTAAACAAAATGCAATACTTAACAGTAATAAATTCTTTTTCATTTTTTGATATCTTTGATAAATACAAACATACAAAAATATTTTATGTTTTCAATGAACGGCATAGCACAAACTTAGCAAACTAATTTTTGTATTAGAATCTTTGACAATTATATTGCTGCAAGCCTCTAAAGTTGCTCCTGTTGTAATAACGTCATCAATCAGTAAAATTTTTTTATTTTCAATATTGTATTTAGAATTTAAGCTAAATTTATCAGCCATGTTTTCCCACCGTTCATATCTTTTCTTTAAAGTTTGGGTGCTGGTATTTTCATTTCTAATAATTAAATCAGGTATAAATATGACATCACTTTTGGCTGCAAAGCCTTGCGCAATAGAATCACTTTGATTGTAGCCGCGTTTCAATAATTTAGCCGGATGTAATGGCACTGTTGTAATTATATCAATTTTCTTTTCGTCCATTAAATCTTTAATTTCAAGGGCAAATAGTTCTCCTAAAAAAATTCCAATATCCTGTCGATTTTTATATTTTAACTGATGAATGAGTTGTTGGGTCAAACCCTCTTTTCTAAAGTAAAGAAAAGAGCTTGCAAACTCTATCTCTACTCTGCCCCAAAATATTTTTTCAATGGGATTGTCTTTGTCTAAATTAAATCCCGTTCTTGGTAATTTAATATAACACATTAAGCAAATTATGTCCTCATTTTTTACCAAAGGAGTGCCACAACCTGCGCATATTCTAGGATAAATTAAATGAAGAACATCTTTAAAAATATTGATGGTGCTTTGCTTAATTGACATTATTTTTGCAGCCAAAATAAATATAAATGTTTGAAAATAAAAGCAGAACCGAATTAAATGAGTTTGGAGAATTTGGTCTTATAAATTTTATCTCTAAAAATATAAAAACCTACCATGCTTCTACTATAAAAGGAATAGGAGACGATGCTGCTGTTATAGATAACGGAGATAATTATATTCTCTTAAGTACAGATATGCTGATAGAAAGCGTGCATTTTGATTTAGGTTATACCCCTTTGAAACATTTGGGTTATAAAAGTGTAATTACGAATTTGAGCGATATAGCAGCTATGAACGGCACTCCAACTCATATAGTTGTAAGTATTGCTATGAGTAATCGTTTTTCAATAGAGGCCATAGAGGAATTGTATGATGGTATGATGGTGGCATGCGATGTATATAAAATAGATTTGGTAGGTGGCGATACTACAAGTAATCCAAAAGGTTTAGCTATCAGTATAGCTGTATATGGCACCGTTGCAAAAGATAAAATAACCTATAGAAATACTGTAAAAGAAGGCGATTTATTAGTGGTAACAGGCGATTTGGGTGCGCCATATTTGGGTTTAAATATTTTAGAAAGAGAAAAAAGAATATTTATTGAGCAACCTAATTTTCAACCTGAATTAGAGGGCAATGATTATATTATTCAACGTCAATTAAAACCGGAGGCAAGGCTAGATATGATAAAATTATTAGACGATTTAAAAATTGTACCTTCGGCAATGATAGATATAAGTGATGGTTTGGCCAGTGATTTATTCCAATTGGCAAGTGCCAGCCAAGTAGGTTTTACAGTATATGAAGATAAATTACCAATAGACCCTCAAACATACCAAAGAGCCATAGATTTAGGTATTGACCCAACAATAGCTGTCTTGAACGGAGGCGAAGATTATGAATTAATGTTTACAATTCCGCAAAGTGATTACGAAACGCTTAAAAAGGAATTTGATTTTAGTGTAATTGGACACGCGGTAGCTAAGCAAGAAGGCATGCACTTAATAAGCAAAAGCAATATTAAGCATAAAATAATGGCTCAAGGTTGGGAGAATTATTAGAATTTTTGCCTACCACTCTACCCCAGGATAGGCTCTTTGCATAAATTGCATTTCTGCTAAAATAAACCCTAAATGCTCGGAGTGTAAGCCATTTTTTCCGCCATTTTGTTGAAAATTTTTAGAAGGTATCGTTAAAGTGGCTTGTTCTATAATTGCTTTCACTTTTTCTAACCACAATGGTTTTAATTTTTCTACATCAGCGGCTATTCCTAATTCGAAAGCTTTAGTTTCAATTTCTGTAGGTATAAAAAATTCGCCTGTGTATTCCCATAAATCATTGATGGCTATTTGCATTTTTTCTCTGCTTATATCAGTGCCATCGCCCAGACGTATAAGCCACTCGCTACTCCATTTTAAATGATAAGTTACTTCTTTTAAAGATTTATGAGCTATTTCTGCTATTCTTTCATCTTTCCTTTTTTGCAATACATTCAGTAACTGAAAATGAAAAGCATCATAAAAAAATTGACGAACTACTGTGTATGCCCAGTCCGTATTGGGTTGCTCTAAGAGTAAGGCGTTTTTGTATTGCTTTACATCTCTAGTAAAAGCAATGGTATCTTCTGTTGCATTCTCGCCTTTTAACTCGGCTGCATAAGCATATAGGCTGCGTGCTTCGCCTATTAAATCTAAGGTAATATTGGTAATGGCTATATCTTGTTCTAAAACTGGTCCGTGGCTGCACCATTCTGCATTGCGTTGCCCAAGTATCATGCTGTTGTCAGCTAAATGTAAAACGTATTGAAAGCGTATATCTGAATCTTGCATTACATGTGTTTAAGTTCAATAGGTAAATTATAAAACGTAGGATGGCGGTATATTTTATCCTCTGCAGGATCAAATAAAGCTTCTTGGTCAGATGGTTCACTAGCGTGTAAATGTTTGCTTTCTACTACCCAAATACTTATACCTTCTAGTCTACGGGTATATACATCGCGTGCATTTGCTATTGCCATGGTTACGTCTGCAGCATGCAAGCTGCCTACATGTTTATGATTCAAGCCTTGTTTGGCTCTTATAAATACTTCCCATAATGGCCACTCTTTTTGATTCATGCTTTATAAATTATTGTGTTATGCTGCTATTGTTTTATTGTCTGTTTTTTTAGCTTGTTTTTCAGCATAAGCTACTGCTGCATCACGGACCCATTCGCCATTTTGCCAAGCACTTACTATGGCTTTCAAACGTTGTTTGTTGCATGGTCCGTTGCCAGCTATTACTTCATTAAATTCTATCCAATCTATGGTGCTAAAATCATAATGTCCTCTGGCTTCATTCCATTTTAAATTATTATCAGGTATAGTTAAGCCTAATATTTCTGCTTGCGCTACAGACACATCAATAAATTTTTGACGTAAATCATCATTGCTAAAACGTTTTATTTTCCATTTCATGCTTTGGGCACTGTTTGGAGAATTATCATCATTAGGTCCGAACATCATAACACTAGGCCACCACCAGCGGTTAAGCGCATCTTGTGCCATTGCTTTTTGCTCTTCAGAACCATTGCTCAGTGTTAACATAATTTCATAACCTTGGCGTTGGTGAAAGCTTTCTTCTTTGCAAACTCTTACCATTGCGCGTGCGTATGGGCCATAACTTACTCTGCACAAAGGCACTTGATTCATTA
Source organism: Bacteroidota bacterium (assembly GCA_013205405.1). Lineage (GTDB taxonomy): Bacteria > Bacteroidota > Bacteroidia > NS11-12g > UBA955 > JABMMZ01. The sequence continues at coordinate 34,276 of JABMMZ010000099.1, forward strand.
TGGCAGCTCCATCTACTAACCAACCAATAGCGCCCATATCTGCCCAACTTAATGTTGGATAATTAAAAATACTGCTGTATTTGGCTTTGCCGCTGTGTAATTCTTCTAATAACTCATCACGTGTCATACCCAATGTTTCGGCAGCAGAATATAAGTATAAACCGTGTCCAGCTTCGTCTTGTACTTTAGCCAAAAGCGCTACCTTACGTCTTAAATTAGGTGCACGGGTTATCCAATTAGCCTCTGGCAACATACCTACAATTTCACTGTGTGCATGTTGAGAAATTTGACGCAATAAAGTTTTGCGGTATTTCTCCGGCATCCAATCGCGTGGTTCAATTCTTATTTCATCATCAATCTTTTTTTGAAAAGATTCTTCTAGATTTATTTCCATGGTAATTTTGTACAAATTTAAGATAAAACAATATTAATACAAATGAGTTTTAAAAAAGTATTTCAAAAAGTTGATTTTTCAATTCAAATTATCCTTTAGAAATTGAAATAATTGAATTTTAGGATATTAAGAACAATTATAAACAAAGGGTATTTTTTAATTGTTTCCTTTACTCTTGGGTTTTTTGTATTTTTCTTTGATTATTCTTTTATACGAACCACCTAAATTCACCTTGCTATTTTTAGCACTTTTTTCTTGAAAAGCACCGCCAGATTTTGTTTTTTTTCTGACACCTTTCAAATAATCAATTTCAATTTTTTGTGGCAATTCTTCATCTAATAACAATTTAGAAATTTTTACTTCTTTTGGAAATTCTGATATGGGAATAGCCATATTCATAAGCTTTTCTATAGCGGTTTGAAATCCTTTTTCTTCGGCCGTTACAAAAGTGATTGATTGTCCCATTTTATCAGCTCTGCCTGTTCTGCCTATTCGGTGCATATAGTCCTCAGGTTCAGTAGGAATATCAAAGTTAAATACATGGCTTATGTTTGCTATATCTAATCCACGTGCTATAATATCAGTAGCTACCAAAATTCTAAATTCGCCCGCATCAAAACTATTCACTGTATTTATTCTATAATTTTGAGATTTATTAGCATGCATTACACTTACTTGAATCCCGAAAATAGGGCTCAACAACTCAAATACCATATCGGCCATTCTTTTGCTTTTTACAAATACCAATACTTTGTTAAATTCGCTTTCCGCTTTTAAAATATGTGATAGTAAATTTATTTTAGTATTAAAATTAGGCACTTGGTAACCTATTTGATTAATTTGCAATAAGGGTGTGCCTGAGGCAGCTATTTCTATTTTTTCGGGTTGGTTAAAAAATTGATTAATGAGTACCTCTATTTCTGGCGAATTAGTAGCTGAAAACAAAAGATGTTGCCTTTTAATGGGCAGTAAATCCATAATTGTGGTTAGCTGAGCTCTAAAACCTAAAGTAAGCATTTCGTCCATTTCATCTATCACCACTTTTTGTATTGCTTTTAAGCGCAATACACCATTTAAAGCTAAATCTAAAAGCCTGCCTGGAGTTGCTACTAAAATATCTACACCATTAAATACCAATTTTTTTTGGGTATTAATATTCGTTCCACCATAAATAGCCGCTTTGCGCACCGTTTTATAAGTGGTTAGTTTATCTATTTCTTCTATTACCTGAAGTACCAGCTCTCTAGTAGGCACCAGTATTAATACGCGGGGCTGTTGCTGCTCCGAGTAGCTTAATTGACTTAAGATAGGCAATAAATAAGCAAACGTTTTTCCTGTACCTGTTTGAGCAATACCCACCACATCGCGCCCACTCATAACCACGGGGTATATTTTAGCTTGTATAGGGGTAGCATTGTCAAAGCCCAAATTATTTAAGGCATTCAATAATTGTTTGCTAATGTTTAATTCATTAAAATTCACTAGGGCAAAGGTAGTTAATGAATAATTAAGAATGAATAATTAATAATTTGGGGTTTAAGATGGGTTAGAAGTTGAATATTGAAAGAAATATTTTGTAAAACAAATAACAATTAACCAATAACTATTTCCATTAACCTACTTCTTCCCCTGAGCATCCAAAACCGCAACAGCTACCATATTCACAATTTCGCGCACACTGCTACCTAATTGTAAAAAATGTACCGATTTATTAAAGCCAAGCAATACTGGTCCCATGCTTTCCGCAGCACCAAAACTTTGCGCAAATTTATAGGCAATATTACCAGCCGCTAAGTTTGGAAAAATAAAGGTGTTTACCTCTTTATTTACCAAGGTGCTAAAAGGAAAGTTTTCAGATAACATTTCATTATTCATGGCAAAATTGGCCTGAATATCGCCATCTACAGTAATTTCTGGGTTTTTAGTTTGTAGTATTTTTACTGCTTTAGCTACCTTTTCTGGCAACTCACCTTGCGCACTGCCAAAATTACTATAACTCAACATGGCAATTACAGGGTTAATACCCATTTTCTTAACTTCTGCATGGGTCATTTTAGCAATGTCAACAAGTTCTTCGGCTGTTGGGTCTATATTCACCGTAGTATCTGCAAAGAAATAAGGACCTTTTTTGGTCATGATAATGTACATTCCAGCTATTTTGGTAATGCCTTCTTCTTTACCTACTATTTGCAATGCAGGTTTTAAAGATTTAGGATAGTTTTTGGTTAAACCAGAAATAAAAGCATCTCCTTCGCCTTCGTTTACCATCATGCAGCCATAATAATTTCTATCGCGCATTAGTTTAGTAGCCTCGTATACATTAATGCCCTTACGTTGTCGTTTTGTAAAAAATTTATTGCCATAATCTTCGCGTTTGGCATCTTCCATTAATGGATCAATAATTTTAACGTCACCTAAGTCAATGCTATTTTCAGTTAAAAGGGCTTGAATTTTTTCTACATTACCTAATAAAATAGGGATGGCTATACCTTCTTCTTTTGCTATTTGCGCAGCTTTTAGTATTTTTAGATTATCAGCTTCGGCAAATACAACACGTTTTGGCGAATTGCGCGCTGTAGTCATCATTCTACGAATAAAACGGTTGTCTAATCCTAATCTATTGCGCAATTCAAGTTTATATTTTTCCCAATCTAAAATAGGCTTTTTGGCCACACCGCTATCCATAGCTGCTTTAGCTACTGCTGGACTTACAGTTTCTATTAAACGTGGGTCAATAGGTTTTGGAATAATGTAAGTTCTGCCAAACTCTACACTGTGTTCGTTATAGGCTTTCATTACACTGTCTGGAACTGTTTCTTTTGCTAAATTAGCTATGGCTCTTACAGCAGCCAGCTTCATTTCTTCGTTTATGGTTGTAGCTCTAACATCTAAAGCTCCTCTAAAAATAAAGGGGAACCCTAGCACATTGTTTACTTGGTTGGGATAATCGCTTCTACCAGTGGCCATTATAATATCCTCACGAGTAGCAATAGCTAGTTCATATGTAATTTCAGGATCAGGGTTAGCCATAGCAAAAACTATAGGGTCTTTGGCCATACTGCGCACCATATCTTGGCTTAAAATATTTGCTTTAGATAAACCAACAAATACATCTACATTTTTCATAGCCTCTTCTAAAGTTTCTGTAAGCGTATTGTTTACAAAAAATTCTTTATATTTGTCTAAGTCAGTTCTTCTATTATTCAATGTGCCTTTGCTATCGAGCATTATTAAGTTCTCTTTTTTTACACCTAAGGCTAAAAATAGGTTACTGCAACTCATAGCACTGGCACCAGCGCCATTTACCACCATTTTAATACTATCTATGGGTTTGTTTACCAATTCTAAGGCATTTAGTAAGGCGGCAGCACTTATAATGGCTGTTCCATGCTGGTCATCGTGCATGATAGGGATATTAAGCTCAGCTTTTAGGCGGGTTTCTATTTCAAAACATTCTGGTGCTTTTATATCTTCTAAATTGATGCCGCCAAAGGTTGGTTCAAGTGCTTTAACACAAGCAATAAATCCTTCAATATCTTTGGTGTTTAATTCTATGTCAAATACATCAATATCTGCAAATATTTTAAATAAAACACCTTTGCCTTCCATTACTGGTTTGCTAGCTTCAGGACCAATATCTCCCAAGCCTAAAACGGCAGTACCATTGCTTATTACCGCTACTAAATTTCCCTTTGCGGTGTATTTATAAACATCTTCTACATTTTCAGCAATTCTTAAGCAAGGTTCTGCAACTCCTGGTGAGTATGCTAAGCTTAAATCGCGCTTAGTTTGGGTAGGTTTTGTTGGAATTACTTCTATTTTGCCAGGTTTTCCTTGGCTATGATAATCTAATGCGTCTTGTTGTAATTTAGAAATTGACATAATGCACTGCGAATTAACGCATTTTTTATTTAGATTTTTAATAATGATTTATTTAGATGTAAAAACATAAAGCCATCAGACATTCTAAAAATGCTAACAGCTTTATAAATATCCTATTTAAAAACTAATCAACTAACTTTACGCCAGTAGCTTGAAAACCAGTATTTATTAAATGTGTTGTAAATTTTTTTTTGGCTTGCTCCATCGTCATAGTTTTACCATCTTCTAGAGCTTCATGAATTTGTTGTTCAACAGAGGTTGTATCATTATAAAAACTACCACCAGCAATTACTTTTTTACCAGCTAAATCTTTAGTCATTAAAAATTTGTGTCCAAAATCAATATTTTGAGTTGTAGTATTTTCTTTTAATTCGAACCAACAACCTTTGCTTTGGCATACTTGAGCAATAGTTCCTGATATTTTTGCATCTTTAATACCTTTTTCTTTATAATTTTTAGCATTTTCTAAAGATAGTGGATTGGCAAAATCAAAAGCAGCACTATAAAATCCATCAGTAAGGGTCGCTGTCAATTTATCTTCGTGTTTACACTCTTCTGGCTCTTCCGATTTTATATCATTTGCAACTGTTTTAGCTTGGTTATTACAAGCAAAAATAGTAGTTGCAATAATGGATGCAAATAGGATGTTTTTAAATTTTATGGTATAAAAGTATAAAATTTTATTAATTAAATAGAGTTAGAATTTGATCGTAATTTTTACATTCTAAATTAATAGACAATTATTTTATTGTAAGCGAATAAAAACTTATTTTTGCAAAAAATTAAACCATGGCTTTTGATATAGAAATGATTAAAAAGGTATATGCTAATATGCCAGTAAGAATTGAAGCAGCTAGAAAAATGCTCAATAAACCTTTAACCCTTGGTGAAAAAATTCTTTATTCGCATTTAACAGAGGGAACTCCTACCAATGTTTACGAAAGAGGCAATAGCTATGTAGATTTTGCTCCAGACCGTGTAGCCATGCAAGATGCTACGGCACAAATGGCTTTGTTGCAATTTATGCAAGCCGGTCGCCCACAAGTGGCTGTGCCTAGCACCGTTCATTGCGACCATTTAATTATGGCTAAAGACGAAGCTAAAAAAGATTTGGCATTTGCCACCCAAGATAGCAAAGAGGTTTTTGATTTTTTAAGTTCAGTTTCAAATAAATATGGCATTGGCTTTTGGAAACCAGGTGCAGGTATTATTCACCAGGTAGTATTAGAAAATTATGCTTTTCCGGGTGGAATGATGATAGGTACTGATAGTCACACTGTAAACGCAGGTGGATTGGGAATGTTAGCTATCGGTGTTGGTGGTGCAGATGCTTGCGATGTAATGGCTGGTTTACCTTGGGAACTTAAATTTCCTAAATTAATTGGTGTAAAATTAACAGGAAAATTAAACGGATGGACAGCCCCTAAAGATGTCATTTTAAAAGTAGCTGGCATTTTAACTGTAAAAGGTGGAACGGGCGCTGTGGTTGAATATTTTGGCGAAGGTGCCGTTAATATGAGTTGTACCGGAAAAGGTACTATTTGTAATATGGGTGCTGAAATAGGTGCTACAACTTCTACTTTTGGGTATGATGAAAGTATGGAAAGATACTTACGTGCCACAAGTAGAGCCGAAGTGGCAGACTTAGCAAATGGTATAAAAGAACATTTAACTGCTGATGCAGCATGTTATGCCAATCCAGAATTGTATTTTGATCAAGTAATTGAAATTAATTTATCAGAACTTGAGCCACATTTGAATGGTCCGTTTACGCCAGATTTAGCAACTCCAATTTCTAAAATGAAAGAAGCAGCTATTGCTAATAATTGGCCTACGAAAATAGATGTAGGCTTGATAGGCAGTTGCACCAATAGCAGTTATGAAGATATTTCTAGAGCTGCTTCACTAGCTAAACAAGCTGCTGAAAAAGGTTTAACCCCCAAAGCTGAATATACTATTACACCAGGAAGCGAGCTAGTGAGATATACCATAGAAAAGGATGGATTTTTAGAAATTTTTGATAAAATTGGAGCCAAAGTATTTGCCAATGCTTGTGGCCCTTGTATAGGCATGTGGGACAGAGTAGGAGCAGAGAAACAAGAAAGAAATACCATTGTACATTCTTTTAATAGAAATTTTGCAAAAAGAGCAGATGGTAATCCAAATACCATGGCTTTTGTAGGTAGTCCAGAGTTGGTTACTGCATTAGCAATAGCTGGCGATTTGACTTTTAATCCTTTAATAGATTCATTGATTAATGATAAGGGCGAAAAGGTAATGTTTGATGTTCCTACAGGAATGGAATTACCTCCAAACGGTTTTTCTGCAGAGGATGCAGGTTATCAAGCACCAGCTATAGACGGAAGTGCAGTGCAAGTAGATGTATCTCCAACTAGCAATAGATTACAATTGTTAGATCCTTTTGCTGCATGGGAAGGCACAGATCTTAAAGGTTTAAGATTATTAATTAAAGCCAAAGGCAAATGTACTACCGATCATATTTCAATGGCAGGACCATGGTTAAAATTCCGTGGACATTTGGATAACATTTCAAATAACATGTTGATTGGTGCTATCAATGCCTTTAACGATAAACCAAACTCAGTAAAAAACCAACTAAACGGAACGTATGACGAAGTGCCTAAAGTACAACGTATGTACAAAGCTGCTGGCGAATATAGCATTGTAGTAGGCGAAGAAAACTATGGTGAAGGTTCTTCAAGAGAACATGCAGCAATGGAGCCTCGTTTCTTAGGGGTAAGAGTGGTATTGGTAAAATCATTTGCCCGTATCCACGAAACCAACCTTAAAAAACAAGGTATGTTAGGTTTAACTTTTGCCAATAAAGAAAACTATGATTTAATTCAAGAAGACGATAAATTCAATCTATTGGGTTTAACGGATTTTAAACCAGGCAAAGCCTTGCGTTTAGTCATCAACCACAAAAACGGCACTACTGATACTATTAATTGCAATCATACCTACAACGAACAACAAATTGAGTGGTTCAAAGCTGGTGGTGCATTGAATATTATTAGGAGAAGTAGGAATAATTAACTATTTAAAAACTAAATAAAAAAATCTAAGAAAATGTGAACTTAGATTTTTTTATCGAAAATAATTGACTAAATTTATCATGTTATTTTTAGTCAATCTTTAAAACACTCATCAATACCGCTAGAGAAAAAAAAACTTAATGCTCAAGGATGTTGCCTTGGCGTTATGTGTTGATTTTGCTTTTTATGAAGAAATTGTATTTCATTTTCAAAAAAAGTTTTGCACTTCAATAAAAAAGAGTACTTTTGCAGTCCCAAAATAAAAAAATAGGTCATGGATTTAATAAAATTTGTAGAGCAAGAATACTTAAAAACGGATGTTCCGACTTTTAAAGCTGGAGATAAAGTTACGGTTCATTATAAAATAAAAGAAGGTAATAAAGAAAGAATTCAGTTGTTTCAAGGTGATGTAATTCAAAGAAGAAATGCTGGTATAGCTGCAACTTTTACTGTTCGTAAAATTTCTAACGGTGTAGGTGTAGAAAGAATTTTTCCAGTACACAGCCCTAATATTGATAAAATAGAAGTAAATAAAATAGGTAAAGTTCGTAGAGCTAAAATATTTTATCTACGTGGTCTTAGCGGTAAATCTGCTAGGATTGCTGAAAAAAGATAATTGCGAGAGGTTAATAGTTTTCATAGGTAACGAAAAGGCTAACAGAAATGTTGGCCTTTTTCGTCAAATGTCATCAGCACATCTTTTTAGATTTAATATTCCTTATAAATGCATACTATTGTATTGACGCAAACGTTCAATTTAACTAGAAAAGTAAATCAGATAAATGAAAAACAACCAAATGCCTTATTTCAATTTTATATGCTTATTTCTTTTTGTTTTAGTAAGCAGTTGCTCCGTTACTCGAGATTTAAAGCAAAAGTCTGCCTATACGGATACTGAAATTAAACAACTAAGAAAATGCAATACTGCCAAGCTTTCTTGGTATATGGTTCAGAATTCCAAGAGAATAATTCTATTGACAAATCTAATCAGAGTAAATCCCACATTATTTAAAAAATACCTTCATTTACAAACTGATTCTGGGTATATAGATAAAAAATACCTAAATCGAAAGATTGAAAAAAGAATAGCGGCTAAAATACCGAGTAAGATAAAACCAATTAAACCATCTTTTAATCTTGCCTTAGCTGCAAAATTGCACTCTATTGTGTCAGGATTGAACGGACAAACAGGACACCAAAAGCTTGCTTTGAGAATGAGAATAACATTAAATACTAATTTATGTTATGGTGAAAATTGTTATTATGGAAACGATTATGCATATGGCGCAGTCGTTGCTTGGATTGAAAGCGATGGACATTATCATAATTTATTAGATCCTGGATATTACAGAATTGGAGTTAGTGGGTTTTGGCATAGGCGTTATAAAAAAAATTATGTGCAAGTATTTTCGGGCAAAAAATGGATGGATTACATATGGTGATAGCTTGAATATTTGTTTCTATAATAGCACTAAAATTTAAAATTGAAAAAAATATATTTTTTTATCCCAATCTGGAATCTTATATTTGCATCATAACCAACTAACTTAAACAATTATAAAAAAAACAAACTTAATTTTATTCTTTGCTGTTTTATTTACAATAGCATTGACCAGTTGCAAAAGTGTTCAAGCTCCTAAGTACACTTCTGTAGAAAATCTTTTCAACTTAAAAACTGGAAACTCTTATGAAGAAGCGGTAACTATTTTAGGTCAGAAACCTTATGATATTTACATGAGTCAAGCTGAAGGTTACACTATTTACTCATACAAATACAAACATGTTGAAAGAAAAATTAATCCTAATTCTTTAAATCAACGTGGAGGCGAAACTACAGGTATGGAAGTATACAACGGTAAAGAACAAACTGCTTATTTATTATTCAAAAACAATAAATTGGAATCAATAGTTACATCTAATGGACGCAAAGATGCCTCAGCTATGATTAAAATGAATAATACATTGTATACTATTTCAAAAGATAAAGAAAAGTATATGATTACAGCAAATAATACAGATGAACCTGTTAGTACTTCTATAGCAGCTGTAAAAAAGAAAAAATTTCCATTTAATCTTTTTTAATAGTCTTATAGTGGGCTAATTTAAAATCGTTTTACAATAGCCCTTAACCTATTCAGATAATTGGAAGCTTGCACCTAAAAAGTGCAAGCTTTTTTTGTGTAATTTGGATTTACCCTTAATTGAAAATACAACCACACGTATTTGCTTAATTATCTATTTTTTACAAGGGTTTAAAAAGGCTTAAAAAGAAAAAATCCACTCGGACATGAGTGGATTTTCGTTGTGCTCCCTGACCTGGGCTCGAACCAGGGACCTAGTGATTAACAGTCACTCGCTCTAACCAGCTGAGCTATCAAGGAATTTTCTTAAGGAGTGCAAATATAGATTTTTATTTTTTTTATACAAATTTTTTTAAAAATTCTTTTTTTGGGTTATAAATCCTCACTTTTGTAAAAGATAAAATGGCAAAGGCAATAGTTAGATTTTTTTGTAAAAGTTGTGGGCATGAGGCAAGTAAATGGTTAGGTAAATGTCCTAACTGTGAGCAATGGAATACTTTTTCGGAAGAAATAGTAGAAAAGAAAACAAGTTCAGCAAAACTTTGGATTAAAAATACAACCCAAAAAGCCCAACCTAAGAAAGTTGTTGAGATAATAGATGGCAACGAACAGCGTATTTTTTTGCCAGATAATGAACTCAACAGAGTGTTGGGTGGAGGCTTAGTAACAGGCTCCATAACTTTAATAGGTGGAGAGCCAGGTATTGGTAAATCTACTTTGCTGCTCCAATTGGCACTTAATGTGCAAAAGAAAGTACTTTACATTAGTGGAGAAGAGAGTGAGAGTCAATTAAAAATGAGAGCGGATAGAATTGGTATCAATAATGGCAATTGTTATGTGCTATGCGAAACTTCATTGACGAGTTTAATTAACCATTTGCAGCACGATCAACCCGAAATTTTAATTGTAGATTCTGTTCAAACATTAGCTACCGATGCCATTGATTCACCCCCAGGAAGTATTAGTCAAATAAAAGAATGTACAGCAGAATTATTAAGATTTGCGAAAGAAACCAATGTGCCAGTATTTTTAATAGGTCATATTAATAAAGATGGCAATATTGCAGGGCCCAAGGTGCTAGAACATATGGTAGATACTGTATTGCAATTTGAAGGTGATAGGCATTATAACTACAGAATTTTAAGAACGCTTAAAAATAGGTTTGGCTCTGCAAGTGAAATTGGTATTTATGAAATGCGGGGCAATGGATTAAGAGAAATAGAAAATCCTTCTGAAATTTTAATTAGCGAACGGGAAGAAAACTTAAGTGGCATAACTATAAGCTGCGCTGTAGAAGGTATTCGGCCGATATTGTTAGAAACCCAAGCGCTTGTAAGCAGCGCAGTCTATGGTACACCTCAAAGAACGAGTAATGGTTTTGATTTAAGGCGATTAAGTATGTTGTTAGCGGTATTAGAAAAGCGTTGTGGTTTTCAATTGGGTGTAAAAGATGTTTTTGTAAATATTGCTGGCGGAATGAAATTAGAAGACCCTGGTTTAGATTTAAGTATAGTGGCAGCCATTTTGTCTTCTTACGAAAATATAGCCATTACAAGTGAAATAGCTTTTGCTGGTGAAGTAGGTTTAAGTGGAGAGGTACGCGCAGTAAGCAGAATAGAACATCGTATCAGTGAGGCTGAAAAACTTGGCTTTAAAGAAATGATGGTATCAAAATACAATAAGGGTTTAGAAGAGTTTAAAACCAAAATTAAAATAATTCAGATAGGAAAAATAGAAGAAGCCTTTGAATATCTATTTGGATAAAAAAAAAGAAATTACTTATTATTGTAAAAGTGAAAATGGACAAAACTGCTTTTAGCACCTTTAAAAAGGAGAATGAGCCTAATGACTTTAAGTTTTGGCAAAGTAAAACTGTATCAGAAAGGTTAAAGCCGACAGCCTATTTGAATAGTGTTGCTTTTAATTATGATTTGCAGAATCCCCCCCACCAGAATGGATAAAACTATTTTTTCAATTGAAAAACGAAATAAATAATGGAACAAAAAAATAAAAAAAACAAATTAACCCTTTGGATATTTATTGGGCTTGCCTTAGGTATATTAATAGGATGGATAGTCAACACAAATTGCTTACAAACTGGCATTGAAACCTATACAAAAATTGCTTCATTGGGAAGTACTATATTTTTAAAACTAATAAAATTAATTATTGGGCCATTAGTTTTAAGCACCTTGGTAGTAGGTGTAGTAGGCATAGGCGATGCCAAAACAGTGGGCAGAATGAGTGTTAAAACGATAGGCTGGTTTGTATTCGCCAGTTTAATATCGCTTACTTTAGGTTTAATATTGGTAAATATTTTAAAACCTGGTGTTGCTTTTCAAGGACAAGTAACAAGCTTAACTGCTGCCAATTTACCAACTACTAGCAGTTTTACATTAGAACATTTTATTGACCAATTAGTCCCTGAAAATATTTTTGTTGCCCTAAGTAGTCATAAAATGGTGCTGCAAATAGTTGTATTTTCTATTTTCTTTGGCTTGGCATGTTCTGCCATTGGCGAAAAAGGCGCACCTATTGTTAAAGCGATGGATTCTTTGGCGCATGTGATGTTAAAACTTACCAATATGATAATGTGGCTAGCCCCATTGGCTGTGTTTGGTTCTATTTCTTGTGTGATAGCTAATAAAGGCTTGGGCGTTTTAGTAGATTATGGCGAACTAATAGGCAAATTCTACTTTGGATTGGCTTTACTTTGGGTTATACTCCTAAGCTTTGGCTATGCCTTTATTAAAAATAAAATATGGAGTTTGTTAAGCCATATCAAAGAACCTTTATTGTTGGCTTTTGCCACTGCCAGCAGCGAAAGTGCTTACCCCAAGTTGTTGAATCAATTAGAGAGATTTGGTATAAAAGATAAAATTACCAGTTTCGTTTTGCCGCTAGGGTATTCTTTTAATTTAGATGGTAGTATGATGTATATGACCTTTGGCTCATTGCTAATAGCCCAAGCGTATGGTATAGACTTAAGTTTAACACAGCAAATAACAATGCTTTTAGTTCTAATGATTACCAGCAAAGGCATAGCTGGTGTACCGCGTGCTTCTTTAGTAATAATAGCAGCAACTGTAGCTGGATTTGGAATTCCAGAAGCAGGCTTAGCCTTATTATTACCCATCGACCAGTTTTTAGACATGGGGCGCACTGCAACCAATGTGGTGGGAAATGCCATAGCCACCGTGGCAGTTAGCAAAATGGAGGGCGAAGAAATTTCATCATTAGGGCAAAAATAGTTAAGAATTTCTATTTGCCTTAAAATAAGTTATTCAAAAAAAGAAATATTAAACTACTTCTTTTTAGTAAGTGCTTTAAACTCGTTTTTTAAGCCGCTATATTTGGTAATATCTATTTTTACCGAACCTACCATTATTTCTGCTTTTGCTCTAATGGGTATTTTATTAGCATCGTCACTTATCCATACGGTCATATCGTCTTTAGATTTAAATACCCTATCTACTATAAGGGTAGGTACTAATTTAATGCATTTTACAGTGCCTACGTCAGTTTTTAATGTTTCTTTACCTACATATTTAAAACCTAAGTTGTAAATTTTGTTGTCTAAATACACATCTAATGGAAATTGTTGGTTTACTTTAGCACTTTCAAAATCTATGTTTCTGATATAGTACAATGCTGAAATAACATCTTGGGTGTAAAGTGGCATAGCTAAATCGCCTTTTTTGCTATACAATTTCTTTTTTGGATGTTTAAATACCACTAAATCATCATCCTTATAATTATCCTCTTGCACAGCTTTGGTAAATTTAATTGGCACCAATGCTTCTTCATCCAAATAGGTATCAAATTTGTCGCGCACTTTAAATGCCCAGTCAAATGACTTTAATGTTTTTCCTTCTGCTTTAATATGGTAGCATTTTCTAGCATATACATCCTCTGTATTTGCATCAACCTCCATACTTATAGAAGCTGCGTTGATAATGCCATAATGCACCCTAAATTCTAATTTTTCATTTACAGCAAAAGCCGTATTGGTCATTTTTCTAAAGGCAAATTCGTCTTGATCTGTATTTTTTACAGCTAAGGTATCCGTTTTGAAGGCCATGATAAAAATGGCCAAAAATGCTGAAAGAGATACTATAATTAACTTATTTTTCATGTTAAAATTTATTTATTTTTAAAATAGTTTAATAGTTAAAATTCAATAATCGTTCCAAATCCTTAATTTTGAATTTTATTTATAAAAATGTACGCCTCAAAATTAATCTTTATTTTGTATTTTATATTAGGTTTTAGTTATTCTACTAAAGCCCAATTGTTAAATAATATTTTTGAACAAAAAGATTCAATCTATCAGAATGATACACAAACAGTGAGAATGCATATAGAAGCGTTGAATTATATACGCAATACCGAGTATTTTGATATGATAGAAAAAGGTCAAACTTTATTTGGTGTTTTATTGCAATTAAATTCCTCTTTTCAACCCTATAAAAATATTTTGGTAAAAGTAGGTTTACAAACAAGGCAAGATTATGGTAGCACAAATTTTAATACGGTTCAGCCTGTTTTTAGTATTTCAATATTTAAAAATAAGTGGCGTTACAATTTTGGAGCACTGCAAGGCACAACAAATCATGGTATAATAGAGCCAATGTATAATATTGATAGAGCCATTACCAATAGAATTGAGAACGGCTTTCAAAGTATTTACAAGAGTAAAACTTTTTTTTATAATCAGTTTTTAGTTTGGAATGAGCCAACTTATAAAACAAGTACAAATCAAGAAAAATTTACGGTTGGATTGGTGATGGATAGAAAATTATTTAATTCAAAAATATGGGATGTGAGTATTCCTTTTAATGGCACTTTGGCGCATAGGGGCGGGCAGTTAAATGGCAATCCAACGCCAATTTTTTCAAGAGTAAATACTGCTGTAGGTATAAAATGGAGTGTAAATGTAAATTCAAAATTGAAAATAAGAACAGAAAATTATTGGTTGTTTGCGGCAGATTTTTCGCCCAATATTACCCAACCTTATAAAAATGGTAATGCTACTTGGCATACGTTATCTTTTATGCACAATGGTTTTGAATTAATGGTTAATTATTGGGCTGGTAGAGAGTTTCAATCACCTGTTGGGTCGCAATTGTATACTAATTTTAATCCAGATAATTATGAAGCTTATAGACAAAAACAACATATTGTTATGAGTAGATTAATGTATACCCAACAGTTGTATAAAGGGTTGAAATTAGATTTAAGGTTTGAACCTTTTTACACAGTAGAATACAAAAGATTTCAATACAGTTATTCTATTTATTTAAAATTAAATTTAGATAGAGTTTTAGGTAAAATTTAATCTAAAAGTCATTTTTACATTTTAGCTTTGTCTTTATCTATTTTAAAAGCCAAACCAATCTCTACTCCAATACTAAAAAGATGGTGTCTTTCCTTGCCATAATTGGCGGTAAGTATCGGTGCATAGAGCATTGGTTGAACAAAAATCCATGTATTTTTAGCATAAATTAAGTTTTCAAGTCTTAGACCAGTTTGTAAGTTCACATTTAAAAGAGCTGCTTGTTCATTGCTGTTTTTAAGTATAAATACCTTTTCACCATAAGCAGAAAAACCTCGCAATACAGCACGCACATCGTGTTTTAATAGGCCTGCTATTGAGCCACCTATTAACCAATTGATGGTTGTAGTTTTTGTTTTATTTGCATGAAATTGGTAATTTAATAAAGCGGGTATTGCTAAATAATGGTATCTATAATTAAAGTCTACATAGTTGCTGCCTGTTTGAGAAAGATCGTTTACCCGACCAATTTCAGGGTGAATGGTATCTCTAAATTTTAAATTTTCTTTTACTCTTTTAAATCCAAAGTTTTGGTATTGTAAGCCAATAATTAAGCGTTTTTTTTTGGAAAGAATTAAATTATATCCTATGCCAGCACTTATGCTTTTGCGCCATGTATCGCCTTTTTTTATAGAGTCTTTAAATTGTTGAGTTACATTTTCTTTATAGGAAATAATTCTATTGCCAAGTGTAGGTGTTACATTAAATTGCCAAATACCATTTATTTTTTGAGCATTCATATTAAAAAATAAAATGACACAAAGTGAAAGGGAGAGTATATTTTTAATCATTTTTGAAAGTTAAATTTTTATACAAAGATTGGTTAAAAAATCGATTAATTAACCAAATAGCGGCAAAAGTAAGTCCAAAAATAAAAGCAAACCAAATACCTTCTATTCCCCAATTAAGTTTAAAACATAGAAAATAAGCACCAGGTACCATGATAATCCAATAAGCTATAAATGCTATAATGCCAGTAGTTTTGGTATCTTTTATACCTCTCAGTATACCTGCTCCTACAGCTTGCAAGCCATCGCTTAATTGAAAGAAAGCAGCCAAATATAATAGCTTTTGTGCAATTTCAATTACCGCTACATCATCCGTATATAGAAGTGGTAAAACACTGCCTAATAAAATAAAGAAAATAGCAAAAATTATTTCAATACCTAATCCAACTATAATGGCTGCAAAGCCTGCTTTTCTAACATTTATTTTATCTTTTGCTCCATAGTAATTGCCTACCATAATATTGCCAGCAGCTGCTACACCCGTAATAAACATATAGGTAAGAGAGGCTAAATTAATAGCTATTTGATGCGCCCCTTGGTGGGTTTCATCTTTCCATCCGGCCATTATTAAACCTGCCGTAAAAGCACCCATTTCAAAGAAAAAAGTAAGACCTATCGGTAAGCCCGTTTTTAAAATTCGCCAATCATATTTTTCGTATTGTATTTTAAGCTTTTTAAGTTTTTCTACCAAAGGATGATACCATGCAAAAGCCAGCATTAAGATAGCCATTACAAAACGTGAGATATTAGTGGCCCAAGCTGCGCCAACAAGTCCCATTGGCTCGCATCCCCAATGGCCAAATATCATAATCCAATTTAAAAAAATATTTAAACTAACGCCAATAAAAGTAACATACATGCCAATTTGGGTTTTACCCAAACCATCCAACATTTGTTTACCACTATTATAAAACATTATGGCAGGCACACCTAAGTTGGCAATCCACAAAAATTTAGCACCTTGGGCAGAAACAAATGGTGTTTGACCGAAAATACTAAAGTTATAATATAATAATATATTTAATAGAATAATGGCCACACTTACCCATATACTTACTCTAAGAGAGGAAAAAAAGATAGGGATACATTGCTGAGGTTTACCTTCGCCATCTGCGATAGCTGCAAAGGTGCCTACGGCATATAATAAGCCTATTCCTATCAACATTATTAAAAAAAAAATAGCATTACCAACTGCGGCCGCATCCATTACATCTGTGCCTATTCTGCCCAACATTATGGTATCTATTGCACCCATTAAAACCAAGCCTAATTGACCAATTGTAATGGGATAAGCGAGTTTAATAGTTTGTAAAATTAAGCTTTTGTATGTTTTTAGTTTATAAATCAATGTAAAAAGGGAGTGCAAAAGTAGTCCAAAGCAAGTGTATTTTATCTTAGCTAATACTTTAACTTTGTAAAATTATAATTTAAGTAATTATTATGGCTAAAATAAGACTCCCACGTTTAAGGAAAAAAACGCCAAAGTTGTCGGCAAAAGTTGGTGCTTCTAACGAATACTTGGTATACGTAGGTAAAGAAAGAAATGAAAATGTAGAAATTGGTATTATGGATTATACAGCTACTGAAATAGAAGAAAAAGTAGTTCAACATATCTCTGAATGCGAAACCTATAAATCAAAAGATTCGGTAACTTGGATATCTGTAACAGGGGTTCATAATCCTACCATTGTTGAAGAAGTTTGTAATATGTTTGGCATTCATCCTTTAATTCAAGAAGATATTTTAAACACGCAACAAAGAACCAAAATTGAAGAATTTGAAAAGTATTTATTTATTACCTTCAAAAATTTAATAATAGATAAAGTAACAAGTGAAATAGATACAGAACAAATTAGCGTTATTTTAGGGTCCAATTTTTTAATTTCATTTCAAGAAACAAATAATCTGATTTTTGATGATATTAAAAGCAGAATAAGAACTTCTAAAGGTACTATTAGGCAGCATAAACCCGACTATTTATTATATAAAATAATGGATGCTGCTGTAGATAATTACTTTGTAATTATTGATAGTATAGGTGAAAAAGTAGAAGATATAGAAGAAGAAACTTTGTATTACCCTACCCAAAAAACTACTTATAAAATACAGGATATTAAAAAAGATATTTTGTTATTGAATAAGCATATTTTACCAATGCGAGAGGCGTTAAATAAGCTAGAAGCTGATGTTACAACTTTAATTGAAAAAAAGACTTTAAATTATTTCAGAGACGTTTATGATCATACTTATCAGGCTTATGACACAGTAGAAAATTACCGTGGTTTATTGAGCGATTTAATGAATATTTACTTTAGTACTATGAGTAATAAATTGAATCAAGTAATGAAAGTGCTAACCTTTATAAGCACTATTTTTATGCCTTTAAGCTTTTTAGCAGGTGTTTATGGTATGAATTTTAAGTATTTTCCTGGTATGAATTACCCTTATGCTTACCATATTTTTTGGGTGGTTACACTAGCAGTAGTTATAGGAATGGTTATATTTTTCAGAAGGAAAAAGTGGTTCTAAATTTTATCGAATAAAATCAGTTTTAATCTTTAAGTAAAACTATTTTAGAGGCTAAGGTGTTAAATTTGAATAAAATTTTATGAAATCAGTTTCTTTTTCAATTCTATTTTTTGTTTTTCTATTTAATTTTAATGCACAATCCAATGTAACTCTCAGCGGCTATGTAAAAGATACAGCTAATGGAGAAATGGTGAATGGATGTAATATTTCTGCAGATGGCGTAAAATTCTCAACGCAAGCTAATAGTTATGGTTTTTATTCTATTACTTTACCTGCAGGTAAATATGTTTTTAAATTTTCATACAATGGATATGACACCAAAAATTTAACTTTAGATTTAAAAGAAACCAAAAATCTAAATATTGAACTTACGCAAACAGCAGCAATATCTACCGGCTCGGCTAAGGTAACAAAAAAGAAAGATAACGCTGTAGAAAAAGTGGATATGAGTGTTAACAATTTAAGTATTGGTCAAATCAAAAAAATTCCTGCATTATTTGGTGAAGTAGATATTGTACGTTCAATACAATTATTACCTGGCGTTACTACAGTGGGCGAAGGTGCTTCTGGTTTTAATGTAAGAGGAGGCAATATTGATCAAAATTTAATATTGTTAGATGAAGCACCCGTCTTTAATTCATCTCATTTGTTTGGTTTCTTCTCGGTGTTTAATCCAGATGCTGTAAAAGATGTAAAGTTAATAAAAGGAGGAATTCCTGCTATTTATGGCGGACGTTTATCATCTGTTTTAGATGTAAGAATGAAAGATGGTAACAATAAAAAATTTGAAGTAAATGGTGGCATCGGTTTAATATTCAGTCGTTTGTCAATAGAAGGACCTATAAAAAAAAATAAAGCATCTTTTGTGTTTGCTATTAGACGCTCGTATGTGGACGCCTTGGTAAAACCATTTGTCCAAAAAAATCCAGATTTAAAAGAAGCCATATTTTATTTTTATGATTTAACGGGAAAGGTAAATTATAATATTAATAAAAATAATAAAGTATTTATATCCAGCTATATTGGCAGAGATGTTTTTGGAGCGCCTGGTGCCAAGTTTGATTGGGGAAATACCACTTTAACTGGCCGATGGAATCATATTTTCAACAAGAAATTATTTCTAAATACAACTTTATATTACAGTAATTTTAGTTATGGCTTAGGATTTAAAAATAACTCTGCTTCATTCGATTGGAATTCTACTATTCGCAATACCAGCTTAAAAACAGATTTTTCATATTTTATAAATACCAAAAATACATTAAATTTTGGAGTTGTAAGTACTTATTACATATTTAAACCAGGCAACGCTACTTCCAAAGACAATGGTGTATCTGTAAACTTCAGTTTACCAGAAAAATTTTCTTTAGAAACTGCCATTTATGCTGAAAATGAACAAAAGCTATTGAAAAAATTAACCATACGTTATGGCGCTCGTTTTTCTAATTTTGAGTATATTGGAAAGGGCACTGAATATATTTTAGAAGATAATCCAATACCAGGACAGCCAAAAGTAATAAAAGAAAGAAAGAAATATAATAAAGGCGAGGTTATCAAAACTTACAATAATTTAGAGCCAAGATTTTCAGCTAATTATTTATTTAGTAAAAATGCTTCTATAAAATTAGGATATAATAGAATGGCTCAGTATCTGCATTTAATATCCAATACTGCGGCAAGTGTTCCTTTAGATGTATGGACACCAAGTACTAATAATATCAAACCTCAATTAGCTGATCAAATAGCTTTAGGTTATTTTAAAAACTTTGGTAAAACAATGGATTATGAAACGAGTATTGAAGGATTTTATAAAGAGATGGGAAACCAAATTGATTACATAGATGGAGCTGATTTATTGCTGAATACCGAATTAGAAACACAGCTTTTAAAGGGTAAAGGAAGAGCTTTTGGATTAGAATTGTATTTGAAGAAAAACGTAGGTAAATTGAATGGATGGGTGAGCTATACACTATCTAAATCTGAAAGAAAAGTTGTTGGAATTAATCAAAATAGCTGGTATGCTAACCGTTTTGATAGACGACATAATTTAAATATCATAGCCACATATTCTATTTCAGATAGATTAAGTGTTTCAGGAAATTTTGTATTTGCAAGTGGAACTCCTATTACCTTGCCAAGCACCAAATACTCTGTTGGTGGATTGCAAAATGTACCACAAAATCCAAATGATAAAAGAAATAATGTGCGCATACCTGATTATCATAGATTAGATTTCAGTGCTACATTAAAAGGTAAAAAGAAACCAAGATGGGAAGGAGAATGGGTGTTTAGTATTTATAATGCTTATGCCCGTAAAAATGCGTTTTCTATATACGCTACACCTAATTTCAAAAATAATAATACACCAACAATAGTGCGTTACTCTGTCATAGGCACTGTGGTTCCTGCTATTTCTTACAATTTCAAATTTAAATAATACTTACATGTTTAACAGTATAAAATATTTTTCACTAACCCTAATAATTAGTACTCTTTTTTTATTGAGCAGTTGCGAGCGCGCTATCGATTTCGATTTGGGTTCTGCAGAGTCGCAATTAGTAGTAGATGCCTTTTTAAATAATACTAGCGATAGCCAATTTATATTTATAAGCAAAAGTATCCCATATTTAGATAAAAATGGCCCTTCTGGATATGAAGTAGATTCTATCATTGTGGTGGATCAAACTACATTAAAACCATACAGGTTCAAAAAATTAAGACATGGCACCTATTTTTATGTTCCCAATAATGATAGTTTAACTTTAGGACATCAATTTTATTTAGCTGTTTTTGATAAAGCTAAAACCTATGTTTCTTCATCTAAAATGGGACGAGTAGGTACAATAGACTCATTGATTTATGAACGGGAAAGCCCTAATAATCCCAAAAATCTAAATTTTAATGCAGAGTTTATTGGTAAAGACCCTGTTGGAGTAGGTGATTTAGTTTGGATAAGAGAATACAAAAACGATACCTTAGTAAAAGACTTTAATGTGGCTTATGATAATGCCTTTACGCCAAATGATGATCGTAATGGAGATGGTGAATTATATATTGTGCCATTAAGAACCTTTAGAGGGTATACCTTTGGAGATAAAATTACAATAGAAATCTATTCAATATCGCCAGAGTGCTATTATTATTTAAAACAAATAGATGTTCAATTAAATAATACAGCTGGCTTATTTGCTCAGCCTGTTGCGAATTTAAATGGGAATGTGTTCGATGCCAATAACTCTAAAAATAAAATACTTGGTTTCTTTAATGTAGGCGCAAGTATAAAAAAGAGTGGTATAGTAAAGTAATTTTATTTTTATCCTTTTTCAATTAAAGTATCTAGCACCATACTTGCAGCAGGACAAACGCCTGTATTCGTTAATGTTAAAGCCTTTCTTTTTATAAAAACATCCTCGTTTGTATAAGGAAAACGGGCGCAATCACTTGGTCTTACCTCATAGATTTGGCATGTATTATCAGTATTTAAAAAGGAACAAGGTTGGGTTATCATTACCCAATCATTCTCTTCATCTAGTTTTAAGTATTTTTCAATAAAATCAGATTCTTTTAAGCCTAGATGATTACTAATTCGTTTGATGTCTGTAGCTTTAAAAGTTGGACTATGATTTTTGCAACAATTAGCACAATCAAGACAGTTTATTTTACTAAATACATCAATGTGAATAGCTGGTAATTGCTTTATAACCTTTGCTTCTTTGGCAAATTCTAAGTAACGCTTATAAACTTTTTTCTTTTCCTTAGCCTTTTGTTTCCATTTATTATCGGTGCTCCAATCCATGGTTCAAAAATAGTAAAATTTAAGAGTAGCTAATTCATTATTATACTAAAGTTAAAAAGATTGTATCTTTGCATTATGCAAAAAATAGCACCAATATTAAAACAATTAGGCATTAAACCAATTAATGAAAGTGTATGCAGCGGTCAAAATTGGATAAGTGCCATAGGGAGTTTAAAAAAAGATATTATATCACCCGTGGATGGTGAAAAAATAGCTTCATTTATATATGCATCAGAAACGGAATACGAAGCAGTAATGAAGCGAGCCAGCGATGCTGCTTTATATTGGAAAAATATACCTGCGCCAAAGAGAGGTGAAATAGTACGTCAATACGGTAATGTGTTAAGGGAAAATAAAGAGTCATTAGGTACATTAGTGAGTTATGAAATGGGCAAAAGCTTGCAAGAAGGGTTCGGAGAAGTGCAGGAAATGATAGATATCTGTGATTTTGCTGTTGGACTAAGCCGTCAATTATACGGGCTTACTATGCATAGTGAGCGTCCCAATCATAGAATGTATGAACAATGGCATCCATTGGGAATAGTTGGTATTATTTCAGCATTTAATTTTCCGGTAGCTGTATGGGCTTGGAATAGCATGATAGCGGCAGTTTGTGGCAATGTAAGCATATGGAAGCCTTCAGAAAAAACGCCTTTGTCAGCCATTGCGTGTATGAATCTTTTAAAGTCTGTGTTATCAGATAATAAAATTCCAGAAGGTATATTTACATTGGTAAATGGTGATTCTAAAGTGGGAGAAATGATGACTTCCGATACGCGAATTCAATTAATTTCTGCAACAGGTAGCACACGTATGGGTAAAGCTATTGGAAAAATAGTAGCCAATAGGTTTGGTAAAAGTTTATTAGAACTTGGAGGCAATAATGCACTTATTGTATCTCAACATGCAGATTTAAATATGGCATTACGCGCAATACTATTTGGTGCTGTAGGTACTGCAGGCCAAAGATGTACAACTACACGTAGACTTATTGTACAAGAAAGTGTTTACGATGAGTTGATGAAGAAATTATTAAAAGCCTATAAACAATTGAGTATCGGCAATCCTTTGGATAGCAATAATCATGTTGGTCCTTTGATTGATAAAGATGCTGTAAGTGCATTCGAAAATGCTATAGAGCAAGTTAAAAAAGAAGGTGGTAAAGTAATATTTGGCGGTAAGGTATTAAAAGGATCCGGTTATGAAAGCAATTGCTACGTTCAACCAGCCATTATAGAAGCTAGAAATACCTATAAGATAGTTCAACATGAAACATTTGCTCCCATTTTGTATGTAATGAAATATAATACCATAGATGAAGCAATAGCTATGCAAAATGATGTGAAACAAGGTTTAAGTTCAGCTTTGTTCTCAAATAATATTCGTGAGACAGAATATTTTCTTTCAGCAGGAGGAAGTGATTGCGGCATTGCAAATATAAATATTGGTACAAGTGGTGCCGAAATTGGGGGTGCATTTGGAGGCGAAAAGGAAACAGGTGGAGGCAGAGAAAGTGGAAGTGATAGTTGGAAAGCCTATATGCGAAGACAAACCAATACCATTAATTATTCTAATACTTTGCCATTAGCACAGGGTATTAAGTTTGATGTATAATTTTGAAAGTAAATAAATTTTTAAAGTGGTTTATATGCTTGCAATATTCTATTCATAATATACCAAATTAGCCGTAATTTTTAGTCTATCTAAAGTACAAGTAATACCATAATTTCTATCAGAATAAGTTCCATTGGCAAATGGTTGGGTTAATAAGGAAGCAAATGCAACATTTGAAGGTATAAAAATAATAATATTTTTATACTTTACACTTCATTGATAATTTATGAATATAGATTAGAAGTATAATTTTTTCAAATGTTTTTTGTTATTTTTAATAAAAACATTAATATTGCAATATCAAAAAGTACTTTTAATGCATGTGCATCTTTTTTGGTAAACCCCACACAAGCAATATTTTATTTGAATTCCTAAAGCTTTCAACATAGTATTTAACTAGTATTTATTAAAAAAATTATGGAGCAAAATCCACTTTACAGTAAGCCAATAGAAGAGCTTAGAATTATAGCAAAGGCTATAGGCATAAAAAATGCAGAGAATATTGAAAAAGACGATATCATATCTCAAATACTAGCGTTAGAAAATGCTGTAGAAATACCTGACAATGATAAAACATTATTAGAAAAGGTAAAAAAACCAAGAATTAAGAAAGAAAAATTGGTAGAACAACCCTTAATATCTAACTCTCAACAACCATCAAAACTTATAAAAAAGTTAAAACCCATTATTGAAAGCGATGAAAGTATTCAAGATGAAATTGCTGCTTTTGAACATCCAATTGTAGAGGTTGTTTTGGATTCAGAACCAATGGAGTTAGAACCAATATTGGAAGAACTAAACGAGGTAGATTTACAAAATAATAAAGAGGAAATTGTTTCTCCTGCTGAAGAACAAGCAGAAAAAATATTTAATCAAAAAAGTAATAATAATTTAGAAAACCCTAATAACGAAAGTATTGACCTAAGTCATTCTGAACTTAATAGACTTAAACAAATAGAAGAGAATAAATTAAGGCAAGCAGAGCGTGATGCTCAAGATAAGGAAAGACTAGAAAAGGAAGCTGCTAAACGCGAAAGAATTCAAATATTAATGGATTTGGAAAGCGTTGTAACTACACAAGGTGTTTTAGAGATAGTGCCAGATGGTTTTGGTTTTCTTCGTTCATCCGATTATAATTACCAAGCATCACCTGATGATGTTTACCTTGCTTCTAATCAAATTCGCTCTAATGGTCTTAAAACTGGAGATACTATTTTAGGAAGTATTAGACCACCAAAAGAGGGTGAAAAATATTTTGCATTAGTAAAAATTGAAAGAATTAATGGTAAGACCTTAGAGGAAATAAGAGATAGGGTAAGTTTTGAGCATTTAACACCTTTATTTCCAGATTCTAAATTAAATTTAGTAGATAAAAATGATAATTATGGGAATAGAATAATTGATTTAGTATCGCCTATTGGTAAGGGTCAACGTGGTTTAATAGTAGCTCAACCAAAAACTGGAAAAACTCAATTATTGAAAAGTTTAGCAAATGCAATTGCAACAAACCATCCAGAAGTTTACTTAATAATACTTTTAATAGATGAGCGACCAGAAGAGGTAACAGATATGGCAAGAAGTGTAAAAGCGGAAGTGGTTGCGAGTACTTTTGACGAGCCAGCCGACAAACACGTAAAATTAGCTAATATAGTGTTGGAAAAAGCTAAAAGATTAACAGAAAGTGGGCATGATGTGGTTATATTATTAGATAGTATTACCCGTTTGGCAAGAGCCTATAATACCGTACAACCGGCATCAGGAAAAATATTATCTGGTGGAGTAGATGCTAACGCTTTGCAAAAGCCAAAAAGATTTTTTGGAGCTGCTAGAAATATAGAAAACGGAGGTTCTTTGACTATTATCGCTACTGCTCTTACAGAAACTGGAAGTAAAATGGATGAAGTAATTTTTGAAGAATTTAAAGGTACCGGTAATATGGAATTACAATTGGATAGAAAATTGAGCAATAAACGTATTTATCCTGCAATTGATATTGTGGCAAGTAGCACACGTAGAGAAGATATGTTGTTAGACAAAGGTACTTTGCAAAAAATGTGGGTATTAAGAAATCATTTAGCAGATATGAATAGCGAAGAGGCCATGAAAATGATGCTTAAATACATGGAAGGCACTCAAAATAACAATGAGTTTCTTGTAAGTATGAATGGGTAAAATTATCTAATTAAAGTAATACTTCCAGAATAGTCTCTGCTTATTCCTTCTATATCTGTAGCACTTATTTTGTAAAAATAAACACCTTGCTGGCATGGTGTATTATTACTAATACCATTCCACCCAATACTCATATCCTTACTTAAGAAAACAAGCTCGCCCCATTTATTATAAACCTGCATAGTAAATTTTTGCATTGCTAGTCCTTTTACTTTAAAGGAATTATTATCATCCGGACCTTTTGTATCTGGCGAAAAAGCATCTGGAATATATAATATTGAAATAGGCGTAAAAATTAAAAATTTCTCAGTAGAATCTATACAGTTTGTTGATTTACTTTGTGTAACTAGTTTTATCCATACTGTATCCTTATAAGTAGGCACATTATGGTAAAATTCCTTACTATTACTAATTGACTGATTGTTGATATACCAATTAGTCCAAGCACCAAGTTTAAAATTACTAATATCCCTTAAATAAACTCTTGTGTATTCGATATTAATTTTTAGAACTGGATTAGACAAAATTTTGGCCTCTGGCTTAGCATTTACGGTAATAGTTTCGGTAATATAGGTAGCTTCACAATTTTCGCTTTCTACAATTGTCTTGATATTATAAGTACCTGCACTTAAAGTAATTGCTGCTGGATATTCATAATCGAAATTATAATATAATGAATCATTCACATACCAATTTTGCTTGTCCAATCCTTTATAATTGCTTTTAAAGTTAAAAATAGCCGGCTCGCATGAAACTTTACTAAAATCATTCACAATATTTCCTTCTGGCATATCATTTACTTTTACTGTTAAGTCCTTGCTGTAGTTACCACAAATAGTGTTGGTCTGAATGGTGTAGGTTAATTTAATATTAGATTTTAAAGCATCGTTTTTTGAAGGTAAAAAGGTTGTAATATTAGCATTTGCATTTATAAATCTGCCATCAGCATCAGAATACCAATAACCATTATTTGTATTATTTGATTGTGCTTCTAAATTAATTTCTCCACCAACACACACTTCAGTAATATCTGATTGAATTATTAAAGCAGGTAGTTTCACTATTTTTATTTCAATGGTTTCAGAAGAATGACATCCAAGTTTATTGGTGTATTGGTAGCTTACAATATTATCTAATGTCGCTTTTTTAGGAGAAAATTCAAAATTAGACACAAAATTACCTATCCATTGACCACCTTTAGGATTAGCTTCTAATTTTATAGGGTTACTATTTTCACAAACCTCCAATTTTTTTGAGGTTAAAATATCAATTTTAGTGGTGTCTAATATTTTTATAATAAAAACTTTTTTACTAATGCATTTATTTTTCTCAATATATATTAATTCTAAAGTTTTATGGGTATTGGCGCTAAGCAATAAGTTATTATTTGAAATTAAATCAGACTGAGTCTTACATTCCCAATTCCCATTAGTATTTACAGGGAGTTTAACTGATGAAATATTATTGCAAATAACACTATCTAAATTAAAAGAGATTGGCTGTGGTTCAATAACTGTAAAAGATATAGTGTCTGCATAAAGGCAATTATTTTTATCAATTATTAAACTATTTATTAATGTGTTTGTATTTTGTTTAGATATAATATCTATTTGCCAATCAGCGTTGTTTATCTTGGAAAAACTAATGTTGGCATTCGAACTATTCAAATCTACATCAATTACGTCAGAACTATTAACAATCATTAGTTTTTTATTAGAGATTGGAAAAATTATATTCGAACAAAAAGTATCTTTTAATATTGTATAATTAAGTTTGGTGTAAGGAGAAATATCTATTTGTTCTTCTCCAATACAGCCATCATTTTGTATGATTTTAATTTTTAATATTTCACTCTTAGTTAACAACTTACTATAAGGAAAACTCTCTTTTTTATTATCAATAAAGACCTCATAATTATCATAAGTTTTTAAGCTTTTGGGTTCAATATTTATGTAAGAGCCTATACATCCTTTTACAATTTTATCAAAAGTAATTTCAGGATTTTTAAAATCTTTTACTTCAAAAGTGTCTAATTTTATTAGCTCACAAAATTTATCATTTCCTTCTATAAAGGCTTCAGAAATGTATTTTCCTCCTTTTGTAAGTCCAATACTAATAGATTTACCTAACTGTTGTTTTAAAATAAGCCCATTTATATCTTTAATAGTCCATCTAATATTTTGTATGTTTTTAGAAATAATTGATAAATTTCCACATTTTTTAATTTGAAAGTTATATTCAAAAAGAGGCTTTGGTTTTACATTTAGTATAAGTGTATAATTATACACACCGTTTAATGGACAATGATTATCCTTTATTTGAAGTGTAAGATAGTGTTTGCCTACTAAGCCAATAGTATTATTTACCAATATACCATATTTAGCAAAAGGAGGCGAAAGAATGTCTGATTTAATAATGCTTAAACCTTGAATATCACTGAAAATTTCAGCTTTTATACTATCAAAAGGAAAACCAATTATTTGTTTATCTATGATGTTAAGATCTATTTCAAATTTATCTCCTTCACATATATTATATTCATTAGTTTTATTAATTATTTCTGGGGAATTATTAACTTCATTGTATACTTCCATATAAAAATCTCGTCTTATAATTCCTGCTAAAAAATATTTGCCGTCAGAATCTTTTTTCCATTCTTCACACTCTACGGCTATTACGCCTCCTTCTCCTAGATTTATAGGCGTAAAAACAATATCACCAGTTAAATTATTTATATAAAATCCTTCAGTAGGAAAAGCATCAGGGTTTGGAACGCAATTGCCACAGAATGTCTGAAAAGGCACTTTATAAGAACGCCCCAATTCATAAGTTAAAGGAATAGTTCTATTTATTAGTGCATGTTTTAATGAAAATGATAAGGAATCTTTATCTAAATTAGAAACCCCTAAACTTAAGTGCTGAGCCTTATTTAAAGCTGCTAGAAAAGTTGGTGCTATTTTAAATTCTGTTGATGTATTTTTTACATTATTACAAACATTAATACTTGTAAAATTAAAAAAATTTTGAGGTGTAAGTAGCGGATTTACAAATGTATTTCTGGAGGCAATACTCACTGAAATATCAAATTGACATCTACCATTAAATATTATTTCTGTAAAATCAATTATGCCTTCAAAAGTCTGAACTTCAAAACCATAAATTGTATTTGAGTTGCTTTTACATTTACTAAAAGCTCCAATACAAGTAGGTGTAATATCTTGAATAGAAATTCTTGTAAGACTTATTTCTCTTATTACGCTATCATTATAATAACCACTATTTAACCCCCACTTAACTTTTAAAGATGGAATTTCATTGCAATTCTGAAGACTATTTCCTCCACCATTGCCATTAAATTTACATTCATTACAGTCTCTATATATTTTAGCTATTAATTTGTATTGATTATTTGAAATATATTTATAGGTAATTTCTGATCCTAAAACATGAGAAGCATATAAAGCACTACTACTGCTTATAAAAATAAGCAGTAGTATAATTATTGGCTTTATTTTTTTATTCAATATCATTTAAACTTTCTTACCTCATCAGTGTCACGGTTCCTTCGTATTGGTATTCTTTACCATCAAAGGCCGTTACCTTAATGACCCAAGCATACACATCTTGTTGGGCATCATCTTTTCGGTAAGTACCGTTCCATCCTTCGTATTTATCGGTGGTTTGCCACAGTATTTCGCCCCATCGGTTAAAGAGTATTATTTCAAA
>JABMMZ010000014.1 GCA_013205405.1 Bacteroidota bacterium
GCTAACCATGCTTCTGTAGTAAAGTTTATTAATACTAAAATAAAAGAGTGCAACATAATGGGCAGTGGTAGTGGTGCTCAGTTTTATTTAAAAAACTCTAGTGGTGATTTAGATGTGAAAGTTGCTTGCTCTAAAAATAACGTTAGTAGCTATGATTTAGCTGGGTATTTTGTAAATCATTTTAATGGAACTGGCATTTCAGCAACTCGTGGAACTTCTAATGGTACACAAGTTACTATCAATGAGAATGGTAGTGTCTCACTTACAATAAAAACAGCATATGTAGATCCAAATGATGCTACGCAAAAAATTTTTATAGAAAATACAATTTTAGATGAAAGATAAAATTAAAGGGTTTGCCTTAGTAAATTTCTTAATAGGTTTTGGTGTAATTATAGTTGTTATATTAATTGGCTTATTTTTAATTAAGAATACTTCCTTATCTAGAAAGATTTCAAATAGCATTTATCAGCATGAAGCTATCTATAGATTTATAGTTGCTTATAACTTTATGTGCAAAACGCATCCAACTAATTTTTTGACATTTAAGACTTGCACCAATGATTCTAGCGAATGTAAAAATGGCAAGGTAATATCGCCTGGAATTACCAAGATTTCATGTAGTAGCAAATCAGCAAATGCAAGTAATGCAGCTAGTTATTTTGTTATGCACTTTAATGAAACGGGCTATAAAAATTATTACAATAAGAGACAATCCAAGTCTTTAGAGAATGATCTAAGCCAATGTTGTTCTTTAAAAAATTCCAGTCCCAAAAGAGGAAATACCCACATCTATGGAGATAATAAAAATAATACGATCACTATTATAACAAACGTTGGAAATAAATTTTCTAAAGATATTTATTTAACCAATACCATTGATTGGCCAGGGACGGGCTTTAAATGAAAAATAAAGCTTTTACTCTTGTAGAACTTTTAGTCGTTGTTGCAATTATTGGCATTCTAGCTGCTGTTGGAGTTGTTGCTTACAATGGGTTTACATCAAGCGCTAAAGAAAATGCAGTTACAGCGCAGCATACTCAAGTTTTTAGATTTATTTCAAATGAAATAATGAAATGTAATTTGGATCAAAAACTAATTTTGAGCAATGATAATATTGACTTATGTCCAATGATGAATGTAGCCCCACAATCAGTTTATAATACTCATGAATTTGCGTTTAAATTTTTAAACCATTTTGGAAATTATCTAAGATGGAAAAATATTTATGATAATAGCGCTTTTACAGATAGTTGTTCGACTCCAGAAAAGAAGGGGCAAATGTGTTTTGCAAGTGAGAAAGGCATTATTATAATTAAAACTCAAATTAAAGATGGAAGTAACAATATGTTAGAGAGCAGAATATCTGTTAAATAATGAGATATAAAGCATTTACCCTCATTGAGCTTTTAGTTGTTGTAGCAATAATTGGGATTTTAGCTGCGATAGGACTTGTTACGTTTAGTGGTTTTACTGATGCCGCTAAAGCCAATGTAGTCAAAAGCAATCATAAGACAGTTGTAAATTTTATTTCTGCCTCTTTAGTAAAATGTACTATTGGTGATGAATTAAAACTTAAGACCTGGAATCCATGGGGTAATTTTTATGATACTGGAAATTTATGTAAAGTTTCTAATTCAATATTAGCAGCAGGTTTTGGTAATCATTTTACATATCTTGGTTTTAAAAATCCTTATGTAAATATTAGTCACGTATATAGCGCTGTTGTTGAAAATCCAACATCATGCCAAGATGCTGAGCTTGGCTATATTTGTATTATAGTTGGAACAACAAATATTAAAGTTCAAAGCCAATACAAAACTGGAGAATATCTTAATAATGAAATTCAAAGATAATATTGGCTTCACGTTAATAGAGCTTTTGGTTGTTGTAGCAATTATTGGAATATTAGCTGCAGTTGGAGTTGTGGCTTATGACGGATACACAGCTTTAGCAAAAGTATCTGCTGCAAAACATAATTTTAATGAAATTACTAAATTTATCAAAGTTAATAATTTAAAATGTGAAATGGGACAGCAAGTGACAATGAATGATAGTTCTGGAACGGAGATAAATGTAACAAGCGGCTTGTGCAGTAGACCTCCTTCAGGTCAGTGCCATATTTATAGTGAGCATTTTAAATCCATAAAATTAAAAAATCCCTACAGTGATTATTATATAAGTACGAGCACTGACAGTCAGTATGCACTTCAATGTCCTAATTCAGGATGGCCAGCATCAGCATTAGATCAGAGAGCTGGTTATATTTTTATTAATAATGTATCAGGCGAGCCAAAAACAATGAATCTAAACATGAGATGGGATAATGATTATTCCGGTGAATGGAGCAAACGTTACTCTAGAATGAACATTATAATTCCTTAAAATTAAAATTTTTAAATGAAGAATAGAAAAGCATTCACATTAATAGAACTTCTAGTCGTTGTTGCAATAATTGGGATTTTAGCAGCAATTGGTGTTGTTTCGTTTGGAGGATTTACTGAGAGCGCTAAAAAGAAAACTGTGATTGCAAACTATAATATGATGATAAAATATATTAACAGCGAATTAATGAAATGTGAACTAGGACTAGAAATCGAAGCTGCAATCAAACAAAAATCTGATCCTAATAAATATCATTATTTATCTACTTGGGGATGTAAGGAAAAACCGCCAGGTAATCAATACAATGCAAGGTTTGTTTATACAGGAAATAATATACTGTCATATTTACATAACTATGAGGGGGAATTTAATATTAAAAATCCATGGCACCCCGAAGATGAGTATCCAGTAAATATAAATGCTAGATGCCCATCTAATATGCCGATTGGTCCTACTAATGTCACGATAGAGATTGGCAGAGTTAATGTTAGTGTGATCGAAGATCAAAATGTAATATTTGTGTGTGCAAGATATGGAGAAGGAATAGACGATATAATACAAACAAAAATAAAAAATCCTTATTAAATATGAATAGTTTTATTTTTATATATTTTTAAATTCTTTTATAATTCTGATTATTAAATATATTTTTGTGAAATTAAAATGAAAATTTCAGCATTTGGACCTGGCTTTGAAGCTGTGTATGAGAAGGGTGTTTTGTTTGTTAAGTATTGCTATTATGGGGTCTTGCAGATTGTAACTTCAATTAATTTTTAAA
>JABMMZ010000100.1 GCA_013205405.1 Bacteroidota bacterium
AAATAATATTATTCAAATTTCGTTTAATTTCGCCCTCAATAATTAATTATTTTAGATTTGATTTTACAAACCCATACTTCACTTAAACCATATAATACATTCGGATTAGATGTAAATGCGCATCATTTTTGCCAAGTAAGTAATTTAAATGAATTCAAGCAGGCTATATCAGAATCTAAAGAAAAACAGCATTTAATAATTGGAGGAGGGAGCAATATAGTTTTAACTAAAGATTACGAAGGCATTGTTATTCTTAATAAAATTGAAGGCATACAATTGGTAGAAGAAACAGAAAGCTATGTAAAAATCAAAGCTAATAGTGGCGAAAATTGGCATCAATTTGTATTGTATTGCATTGAAAATAATTGGGGAGGAATAGAAAATTTATCCCTGATTCCCGGGACAATAGGCGCAGCACCAATGCAAAACATAGGTGCTTACGGAGTAGAGATTGTAAATGTTTTTGATTCGTTAGAAGCCTTGAATTTAGAAACCCTAGAACTTGAAACATTTTTAAAATTACAATGTGAATTTGGTTACCGTGAAAGTGTTTTCAAAAGAAAATTAAAAGGACAATATTTTATTTATTCGGTTACTTTTATTTTAACTAAAAATCATCAACTGAATATAGATTATGGTGATATTCAAACTACTTTGCAAGCGCATAATGTAGACCCCGAAAAGGCTACTATTCAACAAGTGAGTAATGCAGTTATTGAAATTAGACAAAGTAAATTGCCCAATCCTGCAGTATTAGGCAATAGTGGTAGTTTTTTTAAAAATCCTACCATAAGTACAGCACATTTTCAACAATTGAAAATTGATTTTCCTGAAATAAAAGGATATGAGCAACCCAATGGTGTAAAAGTGCCTGCTGGATGGTTGATAGAGCAATGCGGATGGAAAGGCAAGCGGGTAGGAGAGACAGGAAGTCATGTTAAACAAGCTCTGGTTTTAGTAAATTATGGCAATGCCACAGGTAATGAAGTGCATGCATTGGCATTAGATATCATAAAAAGTGTCAAGGAAAAATATGGCATTATTTTAGAACCCGAAGTGAATATAATTTAATGGATATAGCATCAATTATTCTTTACGAAGACAACCATTTAATAGCTATTAATAAACCAGCAGGAGTGCTTGTACAAGGCGATGAAACAGGTGATATTCCTTTATCTGAATTGGTTAAAGATTTTATAAAAAATAGAGATCATAAACCTGGCAATGTATTTTGTGGGGTGATACACAGAATAGATAGGCCTGTAAGCGGGGTAGTGATGATGGCCAAAACCAGTAAAGCCCTCTCTAAAATGAATGAGCTTTTTAGAGAAGATAAAATAAGAAAAACCTATTTGGCTTTAGTTAATGGGGTACCTGAAGAGGCTGAAAAAACATTGAAAAATGTGTTACGAAAAAATGCTAAAACTAAAAAATCTGATGTATTCAATAGGCCAATAGAAAATGGAAAAGACTCTGAATTAAGTTATACGGTTATAGAAAATAGAGGTCACCAATGTTTGCTTGAAGTGCGGCCTGTAACCGGTCGTTTTCATCAAATTAGAGCACAATTGGCTTATAATAAAACACCTATTGTAGGCGATTTAAAGTATGGCGCTCCTCAGGCTTTAAAAAACAAGAGTATTTGCCTACATGCCTTCAAAATAGCATTTGAGCATCCTATTAAAAAAGAGAATATAGTAATAACTGCAAAGGCGTTCGGGTTTTAGATTGTTTTAGAAATATATTTTTTTAATGAAGGTTTAGACTTTAATTGCAATTAATATGGAGCAAATAGATATTATAGATACTGAGGAAATTGCAATTGTTCAACCTCAAAATAAATACCCAAGCGTATTAGAAAGAATGAAAGCCACATTCATAGATACAGTAGTAATTATTTTGCTGATGTTTGTGTTTTCTTTTCTTTTTTCTTTATTTGATGTTGAGTCCGAGAATTTAAGAATGATAATATTCGTTCTTGTTTTTGCGTTGTATGATCCTATTCTTATTAGTTTATTTGGCAGAACCATTGGTCATAAGATTAATTGTATAGCCTTAAGACGACAAAGTAACAAAAAACGTAAAATCAGTTTTATTCCTGCTTTAATAAGATATGCTTTTAAAGTTTTCTTAGGGTGGTTTTCTTTATTAACTGTAGGCAGTAATAGCAAAAGAAAAGCCATTCACGATATGGTATTAGGTTCTGTTTTAGTTTACGACTACAGCAAATAACATTGTCTATAATTAAAAAAATTATTGACTTGGTTTAGAAAAATAATTTTAAGTAAGAATCAAATTCAATTACTTGCCCATACTTTCTAAACGCAATTGTGTTAAAACTTTTTTGGTTTGCATAGCAAAATCGCCATTCATTATCCATTCATAATAGCTGGGTTCTATTTTTAAAACATCGGCTACTGTCTTGCCTCTGTGTTTGCCAAAGTTAAAAACAATCTCTTTCTTTTCGTTGTAAATTAATCTGCCTGCTAGGTCTACTAAATTACTTTGACCGCTAAATTTATGCAAGAAATCGATGTTGTTTTCTAAGTCGGTATATTTATCTAATTGCGATTGAATGATATCCCAAGTTGCTTCTGTATCTGCTTTGGCACTGTGTGCATTTTCTAAATTCTTCTCACAGTAAAATTTTAGTGCTGCACTTAAGTTTCTTGGTTCTTTTAAGTGAAAAATGCGTTGGGCATCTATAAATTTACGTTTTAAAGTTTCAAACTCAACACCCACTCTATAAAATTCCTCTACCAACATAGGGAAATAAAATTTATTGCTATTAAAACCAGCAAAATCACAGTTATTTAAAAATTGATTCAACTCATGTGCTTTTTCTTTAAATGTGGGTTCGTTGGCTACATCTTCATTGCTAATGCCATGTATAGCAGTTACCTCAGCAGGTATATGCATTTCTGGGTTAAATCTTTGATGTAAATCTACTCTTCTACCATCTGGCTGAATTTTTATCATGTAAAGCTCTACAATGCGGTCTTTAGCTGTATTTACACCTGTGGTTTCTAAGTCGAATATTACGAGTGGTTTGGTAAGGTTTAAGTTCATAGGGTATTTTCAAATTTTCAAATTTATATATTTCAAATTGCCAATTTTATTTACATCTCAGGTCTTCTTTCTTTGGTTTTTTCTTCTGCTTGGTTCATTCGCCATTCTTCTATCAATTTAAAATTTCCTGATAATAATACATCCGGCACTTTTAAGCCTTTAAATTCTGCTGGGCGAGTATATACAGGCGGTGCGAGTAAATCATCTTGAAAGCTATCTGTTAATGCCGATTCTTCATTGCCTAATACACCCGGAATTAAACGAACTATACTGTCTGTAATCACTGCGGCAGCCAATTCACCACCTGTTAATACATAATTGCCAATGGATATTTCTTTTGTTACATAAAGCTGTCTTATGCGCTCATCTATACCTTTATAATGCCCACACAATAAAATAATATTTTCATAAAGTGATAAAGTATTGGAAATAGATTGATTGAGTAATTCTCCATCGGGCGAGGTGTATATTATTTCATCATAATTACGTTCTTTTTTTAAGTCCTCAATAGCATTGGCCAATGGCTCGCACATCATTACCATGCCTGCACCGCCACCATATTGGTAATCATCTACTTGCCCATGGGCATTAATAGCATAATCTCTTAAATTGATAATGTTTATAGTTACAAAGCCTTTGTCTTTAGCTCTTTGAATCATTGAATGATTAAAAGGACTTTCTAACAATGCAGGTTGTAGGGTAATAATATCAATTTTCATAAATCTAAAATACCATCAGGAATATTGGCAATTATGTATTTTTTGTCATCATTTACCTCTACTATTAAGTCATCATGAAAGGGAAGTAAAGAATCTTTAAAGCCATTTCTAAATTCAATAAGCATTTGATTAGGCATTACCACTATTTGTAAAATGGCAAATTCCTGCTTCGTTTCATTATCTATTAGGGTATAATCGGTATAATTTATACCTTCTACCTTATTTTCATCAATAAAATCTACTACATCCATTCCAGTATAAATACCAATGGCCTCTATGGAATTAATGTCTTTTAGTTTTACAATAGTACAATCGGCATTAATATGTTCTATTTTAAAAGGCACATATTTTTGATTTATATTGATTAATAAAAAATCAGAAGGTTCAAAATCATCGTCTGATATAGACAATTTAATATGCCCTTTATAGCCATGTGGTTTCAACAGAAAACCCACCTTTCGGGTGGGTTTTTCGTGTAAGTTAATAGCTTTAATTGCCATTTATAAAATGTTTAATTTATGCTTCTGGTATTTCGACTGGTGCATCGGCAGCAGGAGTTTCAGTTACTTCAGCAACTATTTCAGTTACAGGAGCCTCAATTACTTCAACAACCGTTTCAGTTACAGGAGCTTCAGTTATTTCAACAACTACTTCATTAATAGGAGTTTCAATTACTTCAGCAACCGTTTCAGCTACAGGAGCTTCAGTTACTTCAGTAACTACTTCGGCTACTGGAGTCTCAGCAATAACTTCTGCTACTTCTTCAACAACTGGATTTTCAGCAGCTATTTTAGCAGCCTCTTCAGCAGCTATTCTAGCAGCAATAGTTGCAGCTTTAGCTTCTTTAGTGGCTGTTTCAGCTTTAAATTTAGCCGCTTCTGCGTCCGCTTTAGCATTAGCTAAATTATCGCGTTTGCCTTGTACTTTACTATCTTTGGTTTTTGTCCAAGTAGCAAATTTCTCGTCTGCTTGTTCAGCAGTAAAAGCGCCTTTACGAACGCCACCGTGTAAGTGATGCAACATCATTGCACCTTTGTAAGAAAGAATAGCTTTTACGGTATCCGTTGGGATAGCACCGTTGTCTAGCCATTGTACTGCTTTTTCGAGATTTAGGTTAATTGTAGCTGGATTAGTGTTAGGGTTGTAATCACCAATTCTTTCAATAAATCTACCATCTCTCGGAGCACGTGCATCTGCCGCCACAATGTGGTAATAGGCTTGTTTTTTGCGTCCTTGACGCTGTAATCTTAATTTAGTTGCCATTTTTTATAATGTATTTTTTAAATTACCATAAGTTCTCCATTTCTTATGGGGCTGCAAATGTAATATATTTTTTTGTTTCTGCAAATAGCCTGTCTTATTTTTATAATGTGGGGTTAATTGAGGTTAGTTTTTTTAGTTATTAGGTTATTTATTAATAGTTTTTTGGTTTATTAATAGAACCATTTATTGTATGATTGGCAGCCCAGAATAATTGTGGCAAATTCAATTTTGCAGACCAATCATAGAGAAAAATCTTTTTATAGTAAAAAAATTAATACAATATGCCAATATTTTTTTAATATTTTTGTGCCATAATTTCTTTATCAAAATGACAAAAGGACCAGTTTCGCAATTTATCGAACACCATTACAGACATTTTAACGCTGCGGCTTTAATGGATGCTGCCAAAGGCTATGAAAAACACTTAATTGAAGGTGGAAAAATGATGGTAACCCTTGCGGGTGCTATGAGCACTGCCGAGTTAGGTATATCATTAGCAGAAATGATTCGTCAAGATAAAATTGCAATTATCAGTTGCACAGGAGCTAATTTAGAAGAAGATGTAATGAATTTGGTGGCGCACTCTCATTACAAGCGTGTGCCTAACTATAGAGATTTAACCCCTCAAGACGAATGGGATTTATTGGAAAACCACTACAACCGTGTAACGGATACTTGTATTCCTGAAGAGGAGGCTTTTAGACGTTTACAAAAACACTTGGTAAAACAATGGAAAGATGCAGCTGCTGCTGGTGAACGCTATTTTCCACATGAGTTTTTGTATAAAACTGTGTTAAGTGGCGAGCTTGAGCAATATTATGAAATAGATAAAAAAGACAGTTGGATAGTGGCTGCTGCCGAAAAAAATATTCCAATTATTTGCCCAGGTTGGGAGGATAGTACCACTGGAAATATTTTTGCCAGTTATGTTATAAAAGGCGAACTAAAAGCTGACTTGGTGAAAAACGGCATTGAATATATGGTATGGTTAACAGAGTGGTACAGAGCCAATAGTGGCGGTAAAGGCGTAGGCTTTTTTCAAATAGGTGGCGGTATAGCAGGAGATTTTCCAATATGTGTAGTGCCTATGATGTACCAAGATTTAGAATGGCATGATGTTCCTTTTTGGAGTTATTTCTGCCAAATATCAGATTCTACCACTTCTTATGGTTCATACAGTGGTGCAGTGCCCAATGAGAAAATTACTTGGGGTAAACTAGATATTCATACACCTAAATATATAGTAGAAAGTGATGCAACTATTGTTGCGCCTTTAATGTTTGCTTGGATATTGGGTTGGTAGGGAGAGTTTTTCTTTCCTGACACCTAGGAAGCTTTAAATTCTTAGACAACGTAAAGGGATTTAGAGCTTTTTTATTTATTGATACGAACGAATATACTCTACAATGATTTAAATTAAATTTTTATGGCACACATGGTGCTGTATCCTCTGGCAATAAGTGTTTCGTTACCTTGTTTATCAATGCAAATAATATCTGCTTCGCAGAAATATAATAAATTGCCAGCTTTAATTACGCGGCCTTTAGCTATTACTTTATGGCCAATGCCTGGGCGCAGGTAAGCTATCTTTAAATCGCTGGTTACGGTGGCTTCGTTTATATCTACTAAACTATAAGCGGCAAAGCCCATCACTAAGTCTGCTACTGTAGAAGTAACGCCACCATGCAAAAAACCTATTTGTTGTTCGTGCTTTTCTTCTATTATTAATTCGCCTTCTATGCATCCAGGTTCTATTTTTGTTAAATTAAAACCAATATGATGCATAAAATGCTGGCGTTCTAGTTTTTTAATAATGGTTTGTTTAAAGTCAGGGTTTTTGGGTTGGAGCATTAATTTATTGTTAAATT
The DNA here is from genome assembly GCA_013205405.1 of Bacteroidota bacterium. Lineage (GTDB taxonomy): Bacteria > Bacteroidota > Bacteroidia > NS11-12g > UBA955 > JABMMZ01. The sequence continues at coordinate 6,920 of JABMMZ010000100.1, forward strand.
GTTAAATTATTTGCAATCGCAAATAGTTATTATATTGTTTATCGGTCATTGAGCTTGTCGAAGTATGTCGAAATGAACTTTTTTCTAACTTTACCTTTTTTATCAGAATGTTAAAACTTCTGTCTTTTAACTTCAAGTTTTCAAAAATCATCAAAACGTAAGTTCCTCTAGTGCACTCCTTAATTCCCCTGCGGTTTTAGTTTCATTTTTGGCAAGTGCTAGTGCTATGCCTTTTTCATATATTAAAATGGCCTTGTCAATTTCGTTATTGTTTTCGTATAAATGCGCTAGCTGATAGTAATTTGGTAAATATTCTGGAAATTCTTGGTAAATAAATGCCATTTTTTCAAGCGCTTTTTTCTCGTCATTTACAGATAAATATTCCATAGCTATGCCAAAGTGCAGAAAAGGGTCGGAGGGTGTTTGGTTTAAAAAGTTTAAAAGCGCTGTTAGTCTAATCATTATTCAAAATTGTGAATATCTCTGCAAATGTGGTTTTTTAAAAGCATATTTTATGCTTAATTTTGTGAAAATATTTTTAAATAGAATAAAATGAAGATTTTAGTGTGCATGAGTGTAGTGCCCGATACTACTACCAAAATTAATTTTACAGACAATAATACCAAACTAAACACAGCTGGTATTCAATATATAATTAATCCTTATGATGAGCTTTCGCTAACCAAAGCTTTAGAAATAACTGAAAAAAGTGGCAGTACAGTAACAATAGTAAATGTTGGTTTGGCCGATGCTGATGTCGTAATTAGAAAAGCCCTAGCAATAGGCGCAAATGATGCCATAAGAGTAAATGCAGATCCTACAGATGGACAATATGTAGCCGAGCAAATAGCTGAAATAGCTAAAGCAGGTGCCTATGATATGATTTTGACTGGCAGAGAAAGTATAGATTACAATGGCGGACAAGTAGCAGGCTTATTAGCTCAATTGCTAGATATACCCTCAGTAAATGTGTGTACTAAAATGGATGTAATAGATGGCAAAGCGCATTTTGAAAGAGATATAGATGGTGGCAGAGAAACCATTATTACTGAATTGCCAGTAATAGCTAGCGCGCAAAAAGATTTATGCGAACCCCGTATTCCTAATATGAAAGGTATAATGGCAGCGCGAACTAAGCCATTAACTGTAGTTGAGCCTAAAGTTATTGAGGGTTATAGTGTTTATAGTCAATTTGAATCGCCAGTGGCCAAGCAAGCTGTACAATTATTTGATTCACAAAATGCTGCCCAATTGATAGAAAAATTAAGAGAAACAAAAGTAATTTAATAAAAAATGATAGGAATATACGCGGAGAATTCAGAAGGCATATTTAAAAAAGCAGTTTTAGAAGCTGCAAGCTATGCTAAATCTTTAGGCGACAATGTAACAGCAATTTGCATAAGCAAACCAAATGAGGGCGAAGCCGATAAATTAGCCAAGTACGGTATCAATGAATTAGTTATTTTAGAAGGAATATCTTCATTTGATGCTCAAAACTATGCCAAGGTATTTTTCACTGTTGCTAATCAAAAACGCTTGCAAACAATTATAATTGCCAATACTTATGAAGGTAAATCACTAGCGCCAAGAATTTCAGTTTTGTTAAATGCCTCATTGGCTACCAATGTGGTAGATTTTCCAAATACTACCAATGGTTTTACAGTAAAAAGAGCTGTATTTTCTGGCAAAGGATTTGCTTATGTCAATTTAACAAGAGCCAATAAAGTAATAGCCATTACACCTAACTCTATTGAGTTGAAAGAAAATAATACAGCTATTTCAGTTTCTACAATCAATGCAGAAAATAATACAAAAACGACCATTACCGGAACTTCAAAAACTGTAGGTAAAATACCTTTGACAGAAGCAGAAATAGTTGTAAGTGCAGGCAGAGGAATGAAAGGGCCTGAGAACTGGGGAATGATAGAAGAATTGGCTTTAGAGCTTGGTGCAGCTACAGCTTGTAGCAAACCAGTAAGCGATATGCACTGGCGTCCACATAGTGAGCACGTAGGGCAAACGGGAATTACCATTAAACCTAATTTGTATATAGCTATAGGTATTTCTGGTGCTATTCAGCATTTAGCAGGTGTTAGCAGTAGCAAAGTAATAGTAGCTATAAATAAAGATCCAGAAGCGCCATTTTTTAAAGCGGCAGATTATGGAATAGTAGGCGATGCTTTTGAAATATTGCCTCAATTATTGACAGCCATTAAATCAGGGAAAAACTAACAAACTACTTATTTGTGAATAGGGTAAAAGTAGAAATATATGGTATAGCTCCAAGTCAAATACAAGGCTCTTACAGCCTAATTTTGGCTGAGATAGGAGGCGATAGAAAAGTGCCTGTAATTATTGGTCAATATGAAGCCCAAGCCATTGCTATTCAATTGGAAGGAATAAACACCGGACGACCATTGACCCATGATTTATTTTTAACTTTTTCTAAAAAATTTGAAATCGAAATTTTAGAAGTTTTTATTCACAAACTTAAAGAAGGTGTTTTTCACTCCACTTTATTATGTGAGCAAATTGGTTTTTTGACCAATGAAATAGATAGTAGAACGAGCGATGCCATTGCCTTGGCTATAAGATTCAATTGCCCAATATATACCACTGATGAAATATTTGAAGAGGCTGGTATTACAATAGAAGATAATTCTATAGCTAAACCAGGAAGAGACATGGGACATGAGCCACCACAAGCCAATCCAAAATCTGAAAATAAATTTAAAAATAAAACAGACGAACAACTTGAAAAAATGTTGGATGATGCTCTGAATAATGAAGATTACATGAAAGCAGCCATAATAAGAGATGAATTGGATAAAAGAGCCTAAAATTGCATTTTTTTTTCTAATTGGCATTATATGGATCGGTTGCCAATATTTGCCAGAGAAAAAATTAATTACTTCAAAATGGCTTTTTAAGTCTATTACCAAAAATAATATTTCTCAAATTAGAATTACAGACGCAGATTTTTTTGAATTAAATGCTGATAGTTCCTTTAAATATGAAATGGCTTTTGTAAATAAGAAAAAAAGCGGCAAATGGCATTTTCAAAATCATATTTTAACCTTACAGTATCAAAATCCAGATACCATTAGAAATTTTGAAATAAAAGTACTTTCTAAAAATGAATTGCTTTTTGTTGAAGATAGTGTTGAATATCTATTAGAAAAAGAACATTAGAACCTTATTTTAGTCTACTTTTAACGTTACTCATTTTTTGTATTTTAGTTATTTGCATCCTTTAGCTAGCAAGCTCGGTTCATAACAGATTCTAATGCGGAATCTGGATTTAACATACAAAAATATAAGTTTATTTTATTGCAAATAGTAATAAACTAGTACGCAAGGTTAATAAACTTGTATTAAGTGTTAATAAGCTTGTAAACTAGAGCCATTAAGCTTATATTGAGAGCTAATAAGTTTGTAATAAGAACCAACTTAGTAACTGCTGCCATTAAGAAAATGGGACATAAGGCCACCCCTTATTTTCTATCAAAGATTGGTATAGCCAATTCGGAAGTAAACAGAATGCTGAAAACTCCAATAGTATGACGTGGGAGTGCATGATAAATTGCCAGTATCCCCAAAATCATAGGCATTACAAATGCCTGTACCTTGTAAAAAGCAATACTGTTGTTGTAAGCTTTTAAAAAATTACTTATACAAAAAAACAAGTAAATAAAAATGGTTGTTGAGATAATATTTTCAAAAATATATTAAGTAAGTTTATTTAGGTTACCAACTTAAGACCTTTAATCTATACAAATGCTTGCCTCCAATTAAATATTGATTAATTTCATATCCGTCATTCGCTCATTTTCTGCATTTCCTGCAATTATAATAATATGATTTTCTTTAATAATATTTAACAAATTATGATACCATTTTTCGCCATAAATATCAATATTCGTAAGTGGTTCGTCTAGCAATTTTATGGGATGTGTACTTAAAAGACAAAAAGCTGTTTTTAACCTTTGTTGCATTCCAGAAGAAAATAATTTTATTTCTTGTAAACTCTGTTGCTTAGTAAATTCACTTATTTCTATAAAATTGTTTAATGAAATATCTAATTTACCAATTTTTTGATGAAAATTTACTATTGCTGAAATATTAAATTCAATGGGTAATTCAAGATAAGGAGCCGAAAGAGAAAAATAATTGGATGGTTCAAATTGGGTAGTATTGTCAATTAATATTTCGCCTTTATTTTGTTGTACAAGGCCATATATTATTTGCATCAAAGTAGATTTGCCACTTCCATTTATACCAGTAATAGCAATACTTTCGCCTGTAGAAATAGTAAAACTAACATCTTTAAACAACCATTTATTTTGGTAATGTTTACCGATATTTTGAATAGATAAATTCAAATTATTGGTTAAGACTATTTAGAGTTATAGCCTTTCATAACGCCTCTGTCGCTTTCCTTAATAAACTGCAATATTTCATCTCTTTCAGGAGTTGGAGGCATATTGGCTTCTATTTGGGCTAATGCTTTTGCATTATTTAATCCTCTTACGAATAATGTTCGATAAATTTCTTGTATTTCAGAAATTTTCTCAGTTGAAAATTCTCTTCTTCTTAATCCTATTGAGTTTACACCTTCGTAACTTAGCGGTTCGCGCGCTGCTTTAGTATATGGTGGCACATCTTTGCGCACCAAACTTCCTCCACTTATCATAGTGTGACGGCCAATATGCACAAATTGATGTACCAAAGTAGCTCCACCTAAAATAGAATATTCTCCAACTACAACGTGGCCAGCCACTTGTGTACTATTGGCTAGTATTACGTGGTCGCCAATTATACAATCATGTGCTACGTGGCTATAGGCCATTATTAAAACATTAGAACCTATTACTGTTTTACCTCTGTCTTTTGTGCCTCTATTTAAAGTTACACATTCTCTTATAGTTGTATTATCACCAATAATTGTTAATGAATCTTCGCCATCAAATTTTAAATCTTGAGGTATTGCAGAAATTATTGCTCCTGGAAAAATTCTTACATTTTTTCCTATTCTTGCACCTTCAAATATGGTTACGCCTGAACCAATCCAACTACCCTCGTCTATTTCTACATTTTTATGAATGGTAACAAATGGATCAATTACTACAGTGTCTGCTATTTTGGCACTTGGATGCACATAGGCTAATGGTTGAATCATTATTTAGGTTAATTTTTACTTATATACAATTTTAAAGGCTTTACCCCCCAAAGAAATTTATTTTATTTTTACAATTTGCGCCATCATTTCGGCTTCACTTACTAATTTATCTCCAACAAAGCATCGACCTCTCATTACACATATCCCTCTTCTTACTGGTTCTAACATTTCCATTTTCATAATGAGTGTATCCCCTGGTACCACTTTATCTTTAAATTTAGCATTATCTATTTTTAAAAAATAAGTACCATAATTTTCTGGATCGGGTACTTCGCTTAAAATCATAATACCTCCCGCTTGGGCCATGGCTTCTAGTTGCAAAACACCAGGCATTATAGGATCGCCAGGAAAATGGCCTGCAAAAAAATACTGATCTCCAGTTACATTTTTAATAGCTACAATATGCCTGTTACTTTTTTCAATAATTTTATCTACTAATAAAAAAGGGTGTTTATGCGGAAGGTAGCTTGAAATTTGTTTATAATCATATAAAGGTTTGTCATTAGGGTTATAATAAGGCGCTTCGCTTAATGCTTTTTTCTTTGTTTTTTTAATAAGTGCTTTTATTTTTTTAGCAAATGCTATATTGCTTGCATGTCCTGGTCTAGCGGCCATAATTTGCGCTTTTATTGGCATTCCAATTAATGCTAAATCACCTAATAAATCTAGTAATTTATGACGTGCAGGCTCGTTTTGAAAACGCAATTCCACATTGTTTAAAATACCTTCTTTGCGTACTTCAACTTTTGGCTTATTAAAAATTTTAGCTAAACGCTCCATTTCATGGTCTTCTACAACTCTATCTACAATTACGATAGCATTATTCAAATCACCACCTTTTATTAAATTGTTTTGCAACATTATTTCTAATTCATGCAAAAAACAAAATGTTCTACAACTGGCTATTTGAGTTTTAAATTCACTTAAATCTGTTATGATAGCATGCTGACTTCCTAAAACTGGACTGTTATAATCTACCATCACAGTAGCTCTATAAGAATCTAATGGCATAGCTACCATTTCAACATGATTTTCAGGATCGTTGTAATGTATATTGCTAGGTACCACAAAATATTCTCTTTCGGCTTCTTGTTCAATAATACCAACAGATAATAATTTATCTACAAAAGGCTTTGAACTACCATCCATAATTGGCATTTCAGGACCATCTATTTGTAATAATACATTGTCTATTTCAAGACCAACCAATGCCGCCAAAGTATGTTCAACTGTGCTTATTCTAGCTCCATTTTTTCTAAAGTTGTACCTCTTGATGTATCTACTACTAAATCGCAATCGGCTTCAATGATAGGTTGATTGTCTAAATCAACTCTTTGGAATTTGTATCCATGATTTTCAGGCGCTGGGCAAAATGTTAAATTAACAGCTGCACCAGTATGTAAACCTACTCCTGAAATTGTTACTGCCTCTTTAAGCGTGGTTTGTTTCATTGTTTTTTAATTCTTTAATAATATTTTCTAATTCTCTAACTCTTTGTTCTAAAGCTGGTAAATTTCTTAAAATTACTTGACTTTTGAAAGCTTCTTTTAAAGGCATGGCAGGCGAACCTATAAATTGGCAGTTAGGCTCTTTTATACTTTTAGGTATTCCGCTTTGACCGCCAATTTGTGTGCCATCTGCTATGATTATATGTCCTACAATACCTACTTGAGCGCCTATTACACATTGCTTGCCAACTTTGGTACTGCCTGCAACTCCGCTTAGGCCAGCAATAACAGTATTTTCACCTACTTCAGCATTATGCGCTATTTGCACCATGTTATCTAATTTTACTCCTTTGCGAATAATGGTGCTTCCCATTGTTGCTCTGTCTATGCAACAATTAGCCCCTGTTTCTACATTGTCCTCTAGTATAACATTTCCTATTTGTGGTATTTTAGCATAACTTCCATCTGCTGTAGGTGCAAATCCAAATCCATCACTGCCTATTGCTGTTCCTGCATGAATAATACAATTATTACCAACAATACACTCAGAGTATAATTTAACCCCAGAGTAAAATAAAGTATTAGAACCTACTTTAGCATTTTTTCCAATAAAAACATGCGGATATAATTGAACTCCATCTGCTATTTCTACATTATCCTCTATTACTACATAAGCACCTACATAAACATTTTTACCAATTTTTGCTTGGCTACTTATAATGGCAGTTGAATCTATTCCTTCTCTATTTTGATGTGGATTAAAATATTTATTTAAAACAATACAAAAACCATAATAAGGCAAATGATGGCGAATAATTGTGCAACTTACTGGCTTGTCAATTACCAATTCATTGCTTACAATAACGGCAGCAGCATGAGTGGAATATAAGAAATTAAGATATTTTGGATTAGCTAAAAAAGCAATGTCTCCAGTTTGAGCGGTTTCAATTTTACCTACAGAAGCAATAGGAATATGAGTTTCATTTTCTAAAGTTCCTCCTATTAATTCTGCTATTTCTTTGGCTGTTAATTGCATTTAAAATAAAATGCGAATATAGTATTTTTTGATTTTATATCAATTCTATTTAATAAATGAAATATTTAAACTGAAAACAGAAATTTTACAATTTAAATGCAAATTCTAATTAATATTTCACTTATTTAGAAAAAATAATTCCAAATTTTATGTTAATTTTGAATATATTTTAGGATAAAAACCTAACTATTATGTTTAAAGAAATTGAATTAAAATTAGCACCCGAAAAAGCGTTTGATAAATTATTTATTGATGATTTAGTTTTAAAGATTGAAAAATTACATTTAACTTACGTAGAAAAAATTGAAATAGTTAAACGCTCTATTGATGCGCGTAAACAGCCTATTATTTATTTATTAAAAATTAGAATTTTCTTAAAAACGAATCTAGAAAACAACAACTTATTAGAGACCGTTGAACCTAATCTAAATTTTGAATTATCTAAGAATCCAAATTCGGTTAATACAAAAAAAATAGCCATTATTGGTTTTGGTCCTGCTGGTATATTTGCTGCATTTCAATTGTTAGAAATGGGTTTTAAACCAATCGTAATTGAACGTGGAAAAAAAATCAAAGAAAGACGCAGAGATTTAGCAGAATTAAATAAGAAAATAATTGTAAATAATGAGAGTAATTATTGTTTTGGAGAGGGTGGGGCAGGCACTTATAGCGATGGCAAATTATATACACGAAGTAAAAAAAGAGGTAATGTTAAAAAAGTTCTTCAAACTTTTGTAAAGTATGGAGCTGATACTGATATATTGGTTAATACACATCCACATATTGGCACTAATAAACTACCTGCGATAATAGAAAATATGCGAGAAAGTATATTGGCGCATGGCGGTGAAATATTTTTTGAAAGTAAGCTTACCAATTTTAAAATAAACAATAATATAATATCAGAAATTGAGATTAATGGCAATAATTTAATGGCTGTAGATGAAATAATTTTAGCTACGGGTCATTCTGCAAGAGATATTTTTGAATTATTACATTCTAAGCAAATTAAAATTGAACCAAAGTCATTTGCATTAGGAGTTAGAATTGAACATCCACAAATGCTTATTGATAAAATTCAATATAAACAAGAATTAAGAGGCGATTATTTACCTCCAGCTGCCTATAGTTTGGTTACACAGGCAAGTGGTTGTGGCGTATTTAGTTTTTGTATGTGTCCGGGAGGCATTATTGCACCAGCAAGTACAAATCAAAATGAAACTGTAGTCAATGGATGGAGTCCAAGTAAAAGAAATGGTGAATTTGCGAATAGTGGAATGGTAGTAACTGTTGAAGAAAAACATTGGCAACCATTATTTGGCCAAGGTAATTTGGCAGCTTTAGAGTTTCAAAAAATGATAGAAAAAAAAGCATTTGATACTTCAAATAGTATTATAGCTCCCGCACAGAGGGTAGAAGATTTTATTCAAAAAAAAATTTCAAAAAATTTACCAAAATGTTCCTATTTGCCGGGTATTCAATCGCATGATTTAGATAGTATTTTACCACCATTTATTTCTAAATCTTTAAAAGAAGGATTAATTCAATTTGGAAAACAATTGTATGGTTACAGAACTAACGAAGCCATACTTGTAGGGGTAGAAAGCAGAACATCTTCACCTGTTAGAATTCCCCGCAACAAAGAAACTATGCGACATGTGCAAATAAAGAATTTAATTCCTTGTGGCGAAGGTGCTGGCTATGCAGGAGGTATAGTGAGTGCAGCTATAGATGGCATATTGTGCGCATTGGCGTGCGAATATAATAACTAATCAAATATCCTTTTTTAAAGGTACTTTATGTTTAAAAATTATTAATTTTAGTTATTTTTAATATAAACAACTTCTATATGCTTTATTTACATTATAATTGCACTCCATATTTATAAATACCTGTCAAAATGACAATTACTCAATTAGAATATATAATAGCATTAGATACTTATAGAAACTTTGTTAATGCTGCCGAAAGTTGCAATGTAACCCAACCAACATTAAGTATGCAGATCCAAAAATTAGAAGACGAATTGGGCGTTAAAGTTTTTGATAGAAGTAAACAACCAGTAATACCTACTAGTATTGGAGAGGTTATTATTACTCAAGCGCGCAATGTATTGAAAGAACATTCTAAAATAGTAGAACTTATTCAAGATGAAAAAGGGATTATAAGAGGTTTTTTACGTTTAGGCATTATTCCAACAATTGCACCTTACCTTATTCCTCGATTTTTAATTAAGTTTTTAACTAAATATCCAGATGTAAATTTAATAATAAACGAGCTTACTACAGAGCAAATTATTTATCAATTAAAAAATGATTTAATAGACTGTGGTATTATGGCTTCGCCTATTAAAGATAAAAATTTAACAGAGGAAACGATGTACTTTGAAGAATTTGTAACTTATGTGTCTCCTTCTAATAAATTGGCTAAAAAAACAACTGTAAAACCCGAAGATTTAGATATTGCAGATATTTGGATTTTGAACGAAGGACATTGTATGCGCAATCAAGTTATTAATATTTGTGGCGAACGTAAAAAGGATTCTTTCAAGGCCAGATTTAATTATCAAACTGGTAGTGTAGAAACTCTAAAACGTATAGTTGACCAAGATGATGGCATTACTATTTTACCTGAGCTGGCTATTCTTGAATTTGGTCCTGAGCAAATAGATAATGTACGTTATTTTAAATCGCCAGAGCCTGTAAGAGAAATCAGTATGTTTACACACAGAAATTTTGTTAAAAAGAAATTGGTAAAAACATTAATGGATGAAGTGATTGCCAATGTGCCAAACAAAATGCGCAAGAAAGACAAGCGCGATGTTGTGAAAATTCACTAATTTTTATTTAAAAATATTATAAACAATAAAACTCATGAGGTAGGCAAAACTACTCATGTACACAAATTGTAAAACAGGCCATTTATAACTTTTTGTCTCTCGAAATGTAACAGCCAAAGTGCTTATACACTGCATAGCAAAGGCATAAAATACTAGCAATGATAATATAACTGCTGGCGTGTATAAAATACTTCCATCTGAATTTTTTTGTTTTTTAAGTGTGTCAGATAATACTTGCTCATCATCACTGTTGCCAGCACTGTAAATGGTAGCCACAGTGCCCACAAATACCTCTCTAGCTGCAAAACTTGTAATAAGGGCTATACCTATTTTCCAATCATACCCTAAGGGCTTTATAGCTGGCTCTATACTTTTGCCTAATATGCCGGCATAACTGGCTTCAAGCTTTTCACTTTGAATTTTTTCTTGCTTGTCGGCTAAAGTATACATTTTGTATTTTTCTTCTATTTTTTCAAATGCATTATTGGGTGCATAATTGGCCAAAAACCATAATAAAATACTGACTGCAAATATTATTTTACCGGCATTCCATACAAAATCTTTAATTTTATCTTTGAGCGTAATGCCAATATTTTTCCACCTTGGCAAGCGATAATCAGGTAGTTCAAGTACAAAAAAACTTTTTTCTTTTTGTTTTAAAATCCACTTAAAAATTAATGCAAAAAACATGGCCGCAATAAAGCCTAACATATACATACACAGCATTAATAAACCTCTAAAATCCAATCCAAAAAAACTGGTGTCTACTACTAACAAACTAGCTAATAGGGTATACACTGGTAGCCTAGCTGAGCAACTCATTAAAGGCGTTACTAAAATAGTGATTAAACGGTCTTTTTTATTATCTATATTTCTGGTAGACATAATAGATGGAATGGCGCAAGCCATACTGCCTATAAGCGGGATTACAGACTTCCCATTTAAACCAAATTTACGCATTAATCGGTCAGTAATAAAACTAACACGGGTCATATATCCACTGTCTTCTAATAATGCTAAAATAAAAAACAGAATTATTATTTGTGGTAGAAAAACAATAATACCGCTAATGCCAGGTATAATACCATCTGTAATTAAATTATTAATGACACCATTTGGCAATAAATTTTTAAGGTTTTCTATTGTAAAGGCAAATCCACTCTCTATCCATTGCATAGGATATTTTGCTATGCGAAATACGGATTGAAATATCAAAAATAAGACAGAAAAAAAGACAGCAAAACCCCAAATAGGATGCAGTAAAACATTATCTAATTGATAAGTTACTGTTTTAGCATTTAAGGTCTTTTTTGTTTGAACTTGATTGCTAATTTGCTCTATTTTATCAAATCTATAAGTTGTTTCTTCGGCAATGGTGCTTTCGTTTAATACATTGCTAATATCAATTATTTCTTTTGGGTTATTATTGGTATATTTTAAATAAGTTTTAAGCCATTTATAATAGTTAGTGCCTTTACTTGGCTCTTGTTCTATTACTACCAATTGTTCTTTATTAGGATTGAAAAAAGTAGTTTGGTATAAATTACTTTTCTTTTGAATTTGTAAATTTAAATTTTTTAATCCTTCTCCATTTCGGCCATTTATAGGGCAAATTATAATGCCAAGTTCTTTAGATAATAAATCAATATCTGTAATTAAACTTTTTTTATAAGCCATATCCAGCATATTTAATGCTAAAACTATGGGTATACCAAGGTCTGCTACTTGCGATAGTAATAAGAGATTGCGCGATAAATTGGAAGCATCTGCTACAAATACTATTTTATCAATACAATCACTATATTCTAATAAGTATTCAACACTTAATTTTTCGTCATTGCTTTTAGGATATAAGCTATAGATACCTGGCAAGTCTGTAACGTTTATTATTTCATCATTTAAAATATAGAATCCTTTTTTTTCTTCAACAGTTGTTCCAGGCAAATTACTTACCTTTTGATTACTGCCTGTAAGGTTATTAAATAAAGATGTTTTTCCTGTATTAGGATTTCCTATAAGTACAATATGTAAAGATTTTGTATGCACTTATATTAATTCTACTTCTATTAATTTAGCTTCTTCTTTTCTAAGGGCAAGTGTGTATCCACCTATATCAAATGCTATGGGATCGCCAAGTGGAGCAAGCATTTTCATCTGCATTATATTTCCAGGATAGCAACCCATTTCTAACAGCTTGCATCTCAAAACATTGATTTCTATTTTAAGAATTTTGCCTTTTTCCCCTTTTAGTAGTTGCGCTGCGTTCATTCAAAAGTTCCGCAATTTAGAATATTTCTAAATAATATTTAGATAAAATTTGAATAAATTTTAAAAAGGTTTAATTAATTGCTCCAATTACCTCTGTCTGAAGGAGAAAATTTCCATGGTGCGCCATTATTTTCCAAGTTAGTAAGCATGCCATTTAACTCACTAGGGGCAGCGCTCAGTTCCATTACCTGGTATTGGCGCATTTGCATTATTATATCTACCGGACTAATGTTTATTGGACAAGCTTCTGCACATGCATTGCAAGTTGTGCATGCCCACAATTCCTCTGCCGATGTTCTGTCGTGCAAGCTTTTATCATCATAAAAGTATTTGCCATTTTTATCTTTTGCATTACCTAATTCTTCTAATCTATCGCGGGTATCCATCATTATTTTTCTTGGTGATAATAATTTACCAGTAATATTAGCAGGGCAAACACTTGTGCATCTGCCACATTCGGTGCAACTGTAGGCATCCATTAAATTTTTCCAAGTCAAATCGGTTACATCTTTAGCGCCAAAACCTAAAGGCGATTCGTAATTTTCGGGAGGAACAGCATTAGGGTTTAACATCAGTTTGACTTCTGTAGTAACACTTGTCATATTTTCAACTTTGCCTTTAGGTTCTAAATTGCTGTAATACGTATTTGGAAAGGCCATTATAATGTGAAAATGTTTGCTATAAGGCACATAATTTAAAAATACTAAAATACCTATCCAATGAAACCACCAGCAAATTTCCATAATAATATGTAAAGTATTTGGAGCCATATGGCTAAACATTGGTTTAAGCCAGCCACTAATAGGCATATTAGCTAATAAACTTGCATCTGTAGCATTCATAATTAGCAATGCTAACATTAGTACTATTTCAGTATATAATATAGCATTGGCATCAAATAATGGAAAACCTTTCATCTCTGTTCCTGAAAAACGTTTTACTTTAGAAACATTTCTACGGAATAAAAAAACGATACAAGCTACAATTACTAAAAAAGCTAAAATTTCAAAAAAGCCAATAGCTATTGGATAAATATTTCCTAAAGCATTTTGAAACAATCTATGTTGACCAAAAATACCGTCTAAAAGTATTTCAAATACCTCAATATTGATTAAAACGAAACCTACATAAATTAAAATATGAAAAAAACCTGCAATAGGTCGTGTCACCATTTTGCTCTGTCCAAGCGCTACCAAAGTCATAGTTTTTAATCTTAATTTTGGATTGTCACTTCGGTCTAAAGGTTTACCCATATTGATGTTTCTACGTATCTTGGCAATGCTTTTGTAAAAGAAAAAACCACCTACTGAAGTAGTTAATAAAAAGAGAATTATTGACACCATATTTGAAAAATTATTCAATATTAAAACAAATTATTAAAAAAAAGTTTGAAAAGCAGAAAAAAATTATATTTTTGCACTCCCAATAAAAAAGGTACCTTAGCTCAGTTGGTAGAGCAAAGGACTGAAAATCCTTGTGTCCCTGGTTCGAT